>CAYLYU010000026.1:0-6843 GCA_964387725.1 uncultured Zetaproteobacteria bacterium
CCTTCGATGTTGATGTCGTTGGCTTGCGCCTGCTGTACAGCGGGAATCAGAATCTCTAATTCCTCTCTGCCAAAAATACCTTTTTCCCCTGCGTGCGGGTTCAGGCTGCATAAGGCAATGTGAGGATTTTCGAGGTCAAACCGGTTTTTCAACTCATGGTTAATAATGCGCAGGCAATTTACAGTTTTTTCGACTGACAGTTGCGCCGGAACTTCTTTGATTGCCATGTGGGTTGTAAGCAGAGATACGCGAAGCTGGTCAGAAGCAAGCATCATGACCACCTGTTTCGTATCCGCGAGATGTGCCAGAAATTCGGTATGGCCGGGGAAGGAAAAGCCGGCTTCTCTCAGTACAGATTTGTCAATCGGACCTGTAATCATCGATCTGGCACGACCGTCCAGGCAGGTTTCGGCAGCGGTTTGGATACAGTGGATAACGTCACCAGCCGTATTACAATCTGGCCTGCCACAGGAGACGGGGTGATGATTGTTGATTCCTGCCGGCCAACAGTGCAGAACGCTGTTATCAGGCGGATCGTTGTCTGCCGGAATAGCATGGTCATGAATCAAGCCGGGCTGGCAAGCTGGTTCAGAGGATTCCCTTATGTTGATACGCATCCCGATTTCCCTGGCACGCTCCTTAAGCCAGTGTGGAGAGGCAATGACGGTAATGTCAGCAAACTCTCTGGGATGCGCATCAAAGGCTCGAAGCACGCAGTCCGGCCCGACGCCTGCCGGATCGCCAAGAGTGAGCAGCATCGGGTTTAGCAACCTTTTCTTACAATGACAGCTTTTGCTTTAAGTTGTGCTATCCAGCGAGGTAATTGATCCTGCATATCTGCATTGAGAAGAAGATTCTGAATTCCATCCCGGTAGGCTTCGAAGGAATTTGGATCTATGTGGCGTTTCGCAACAAGACGAATGATATGAAGTCCAAATTCAGATTCAATCACGTCACTGGTCTCTCCTTCCCGCATGCCGAAGGCGGCTTTTTCGAAAACATCAACCATTTGACCACGTCTGAACCAACCCAGATCTCCTCCCTGTTCGGCGCTGGGGCCCTGGGATAACTCTTTGGCACGGGTGACGAATTCCTTATCGGAGCTGTCCTTGAGCTCATCTGCAATGTTTGTAGCTCTCTGACGTATTTTAGCTTCAGTTTGTGCGTCAGCTGTTTGAGGTAACTTGATCAGGATATGGCGGGCATGCACCTCGTCATAACTTTCCCTTTTGGGTTCAGGCTCCTTTATGCGCTCATCTATGATGTAGAGGAGGTGAAATCCCGATGGGGAACGTAAGGGCTGAGATACCTGACGTACGGCTAGATCCTTGATCGTGGCAAACCGGGGTGGTAATGAACCGGGAGAAAACCAGCCAATATCCCCGCCCCGGGCTGCATCGGGCGCATCGGAGTTCAGGGCTGCCAGCCTGGCAAAATCTTCACCATTCTTCACTCTCTGGTTTATCTTTTTTGCCCGGTCATGAATCTCGCTTACCTGTTTAGGTGTGGGGTTAGATGGCATAGCAAGAAAAATTTGGGACAAGCGGATTTCCCGTGTTGGTTTGGGAGTCTGAAGATACTTGCGGTAATATTCCCGCATAGATTCTTCGCTGACGCGTAGCTTGGAACGGACTGCAATATTGATCAGCTTGGTTATCAATAAACGTTCCCGTAATGTTTTTCGATAGCTGTCCGGATTAATACCCTCTGCCTTCAAAGCCTCTACCAACCGGCCAGTCGGGATATTATTCTCTGATTCAACATTGGCCATGGCCATGTCCACGTCCTCTTCCTCAACCCTGAGTTCCAATTTTCTGGCTTCATGCAATTGCAGGGTTTGGGTAATTCTACCTTCCAGAGCCCGCTCCTGAATAATTTTCATATTGCCGGAAGAAGATCCACCGGTTCTGCCCAATTGTCGGGCCAGCATTTGTGCATCCTGTTTTATCTGATAACAGGTAAGAGCCTCCTCATCGACGACTGCCGCAATGCGGTCAATAATCTCGGCCTGCGCTGGCAAAACAATTGCAAAAAACAGAGAAAATGCCATCAAAATGCTATACATGTACTCTCCATGGAAAGGAAATTTATTTCTGTTAACAGACTCCTGATTCTTACGGAGTAACACTGCCGAGACCCTTGAAAGCAAACGATACCCGCACACCAAGATCGGCTTCAGTAGTGGTTCTGCTTATACGGTTTAACCTGTATCCTTCAAGCTGGATTTGCCAGCATGGATGTTTATATTCAGCGCCAAGGCTGGCCATTTGGTTGGTTCCGGCGATGATATCGTGGTGCCACCCGGCCATGATTCTCCAGCGTGATGCGACGCGAAGCTTAGCCAAAACAGTTGCTGATTGCTCCTCCGTACTTACATAACGTGCGTCAGTGAGTCTGTAGGCTAAATGAAGTTCATGTCCTACATCTGATCTCCAGTCCACACCGGCACGCACCGTTGCCAGAAAACGGCTGTTCGGATCATATTGTCCACGTGTGTACAGGTCGAGGGATGAAAAAGGACTGAACGTTGCATCGGCAATCAGGTTGGAAAAATGACGTGCCGGCTGTTGAACTACCGCGTCTATTCCTTTGCGCCGCAGGTTGTAACTGAGCCCGACCTTTACAAGCATGATTGTTGATGTTTCAGCGCCATCTTCTCCCTTTCTTTCTAGGCGGTTGGAGAGAAGCATTGAAATCCGGTGGGCACTTTCAATTCGGTCGGTTCCCGAAAAGCGATTATTTGACAGAAGGTTTTCCATCGTCAGTTGGCCGAAGGCTGAGTCGAAGTTAGGAAGCAGGGACTGGTCACCCACTCCGATCAGATCATAGCGGAGAGTTGGTTCTATACTGTGGCGCAAATTGCCATCGGCGTAGGTTCGTTCCAAGGTCGTCATGGTTTCAAGACCGATTTCTGCACTGGAGAGGCTTGGGGTTTTCTCAGCCAATGCGTTTCTTAGCCAATAGCGCGTATGTTGTATGCCAGTATATAGTTTGAGTGAAACAGCGCCTCCGTCACTTTCCCATGGAAGTTCAAGGTAGGGATGTATATTTAAACGCCATCCGTCTTCGCCAAGTTTACGATCAAACATGGTTGTCTGATGGTCGAAATGCAGAAGGATACGGTCATCAACAAGCGGAAAAACAAACTGGTTTTCAAGCCGTGGCAATACTCTGAGCGTAGACTGGTTGCTGGCTTTGGTCAGATCCTGTTGATGGCGAACCCATAAATCTCCGCTATTGACGCCCTCTTCCCAGGAGAGGGTTGCCCTGCTTTGCAGGTAACGCTGAGAGGTTTCAGTAAAGTCGGGCGATAAATCAGCCAGATAGTCTCTGTCACTGATATGGTCGGCATCAATGGAGAAACCGGTTGAGGGGGTCGCCTGCCATCGGGTTCTGGCCTTTATGCGCCCTCTGTTCCGTTCGAAGGCCGTATCGTCCATAAATTCACCTTGAAGGTATTCCGAGCCGTGCCTGGAAACATGACGCAACTCCAGTTCGGGACGAATACCTCGGGCACTCATCCAGTGAGGAGTCAGAGTAACATCCAGGTTGGCTGTGGGGGCAAAATAATAGGGTATAGACAGCTCAGTTCCACGTCTTCTGCCACTGGCAAAAGAGGGGATGAGAAAGCCCGACTTCCTTCTTATAGGTTCACTTATGTATGGAGTGTAAAAAACAGGCGCACCTTCTATGTAGAAGAGAGCGTTTTTAGCCATCAACTCACCCTCTTCCTGATCCAGGACAACATGTTCTGCCGCCAGCGACCAGGCCTCATCATTCACAGGGCAGGCGGAAAACTTCACATCGGTACCGCGGAATGTTGTTAAATCAAGTCGTTCCAACTTGTCGGCAGACAGGCGCTCACCAGAGGGAAGGATCATTTCTGCTCCGATTAGAAAACCGGTATTGTCAAAGGTATTTAGCTCCCCGGAGCGGGCATGAATTTCCGATTTTGGAGATGTGATAACAATATTGCCTTTGGCATCAAGCGCTTTCTTATTCGGATCGTAGCGAAGATGATCGGCCATCAGTTTTTCGTCACCATAGCTGACCTCCACATTGCCGTTGGCCGTAATGACCCCGTCAGGGCCACGTTCTACCTGGTCGGCGCTAAGGTCAATGGACTGACCCCAAGCAACCGTAGCAGGCAGGATCATGAGGCAAAAAAGGAAGCATTTCATGGCAAAAGGCGGAATAGCGGTTAAAGTTGTTTCCGGGCCAGTCCAAGATAATTTACCGAAAGATCATCGGATAAGGTAAAATGATTGTTGATCAGCTCAAATGACATGCCTTTCAAGTCTTTCACCTCCAGACCGGACAGGCGTATAGCCTCAACCAATTCAGCCGGACGTATAAACTTGTCGTAGTGATGTGTTCCCCTCGGCAGCCAGTTCAGAACGTATTCCGCGCCAACAATAGCCATCAAAAAAGATTTTACCGTCCTGTTGAGCGTAGCAAAGAAAAGCATCCCACCAGGTTTCAGCATACGGGCGCAGGCTGCAATGGTTCGGGCAACTTCCGGCACATGCTCCAGTACTTCCATGCAGGTTACGGCATCATATTTTCCGGCATGGGCTTTTGCCCACGTTTCCGCGTCATCGCAGCGATATTCGATCTTTACCTCGTTTTTTTCGGCATGTAGCCGCGCTACTGCCAGTGCCTTTTCTGCCCGATCCAGCCCGGTTACACTAGCTCCTTCAATGGCCATGGATTCGGCCAGAATGCCGCCGCCGCAACCAACATCCAGCACCGTTGCCCCCTTCAGCTTCTGCTGTCCGGCAATGTAATTCAAACGAACGGGATTGATCCGGTGCAGCGGGCGAAAGCGCCCATCAGGATCCCACCATTCCTCGGCCAGCGCATCAAACTTCGCGATCTCTTTTGGGTCGTAATGATGATTCATAAGGTTGCATGCTAACGTGGAGAGCAATGAACAGCTATCAGCATTCTATAAGCCTTCGATAAGGAAAGCACCTGAGGATTGGCTATTGGGCAGCGAAGTACTTATAGCTAGTCTCGGTAAATGCTAGCAAAGGTTTTGCTCTGGCGTCTGGTCCAGGCGCTTCCAAGTATTCTTGGTGTTGCTACGGTTGTTTTTTTGTTGATCCATCTTGTACCGGGGGATCCGGTTGATGCCCTGCTTGGAGAGACAGCACTTGAGGCTGATCGTGAAGTCCTGAGACAGGCCATGAATCTGGACAAGCCCCTGATGCAGCAGTTTGGACAATTTATGGGAGGTTTATTGCAGGGAGACTGGGGACAAAGCCTTATTAATCAAAGGCCAGTCCTTGAACTTATCCTGGAGCGGCTCCCTGCTACCATGCAACTGGCTGGTGCTGCCTTGATTCTGGCAATTGTCCTTGCCCTGCCGCTTGGCTTCTGGGCGGCCCGTCATGCCGGGGGCAGTAAGGATATGATGGCAATGGGTTTTTCTCTCGTGGGAGTTTCGATACCGAATTTCTGGCTTGGCCCCATGTTGATGATGATCTTCGCCCTGGGTTTGGGCTGGCTGCCCATTTCAGGTCGCGATATGCCTGCCAGCTGGGTTCTGCCTGCCATTACCCTTGGGTCTGCGCTGGCCGCTGTTCTTTCCCGTATGGCACGGTCCAGTTGGTTGGAGGCTATGGGATCGGATGCCATTCGCACTGCAAGATCTATGGGAGTGCCGGATCACCGTCTTTGGTGGTGGCATGGGGCTCGCCTGGCTGCCGTGCCGGTGGTTACATTGTTTGCCCTGCAGATGGGGGCTGTTCTTGGCGGAGCAGTGATTACAGAAACTGTATTCGACTGGCCCGGACTGGGCCTGTTGACTATCGAAGCCATTCAGCGCCGGGACTATCCGCTGGTTCAGGGATGTGTCCTCGTTATCGCCCTGTTTTATGTGTTGGCGAACCTGACAGCTGATTTGCTGGGTATCTGGCTTGACCCCCGACAGCGAAAGAGCCATGCCGATGCCTGACTTCTTCGCAGTAGCACAACGTTTTTCAGGCAAGCCCGGGCTGATTTTATCCATGGCAGGCCTTGCGGTTATTGCACTCCTGTTTATTGCGGCACTGTTGCATGGAGCTGACGGGCGTGCTGTCGATCTTGATGCTGTTCTGGCCTTTATATCAGTTGAACATCCACTGGGTAGTGATGCCCTGGGACGGGATGTGTTGGCGCGCCTTGCCGAAGGTATAGGGCTGTCGCTTGCTGTTGGTTTCAGTGTCATGCTGATCAGTGCTACTATTGGCATCTCCATTGGAGTCGCTTCAGCTTGGCTGGGCGGATGGGTTGATGCATTGCTGATGCGTATTACAGACATTGTTCTATCATTTCCCGGTATTCTGCTTGCCATTGCTCTGGCAGCCATGCTTGGCCCCGGTGTAGAAAATCTTATTCTCGCTCTGACAGCGGTGGGCTGGGTTGGGTTTGCCAGACTTTCCCGAGCTCAGGTACTATCATTAAAACATGAAATGTTTGTCCAGGCCGCCCGGGTTTGCGGTTCCAGCGCGGCCTTTATCGGCTGGCGCCATCTTTTGCCAAACATTGCTGCTCCCTTGCTGGTTGAGGCCAGTTTCGGCTTAGCTGCAGTGATTATTGGCGAGGCAGGACTTTCGTTTCTCGGGATCGGGGTGCAACCACCGGCTGCTTCGCTTGGAACAATGATTCGTGAAGGGACAAGCCTGATGCTGGTGCAACCATGGCTGGTTATCTGGCCGGGGGTGTCACTTTTTCTGCTTACTATGTCAGTTAATCTTCTGGGCGATGTTTTACGGGATGTGCTTGATGTGCATACGGATATCAGGCCATGAACCATCATCTTGTTGTCGGCTTGCGGGGGACGGAGCTTGGCGAAGAAGA
>CAYLYU010000026.1:6943-17434 GCA_964387725.1 uncultured Zetaproteobacteria bacterium
CTAGGCTTTACGCACAACTGCGCACCTGTACTCGACGTGTTTCATCCATTGGCTGACGCCATTATTGGCAATCGCTCTTACGGGGAGGATATCAGGGCAATATCTGACCTGGGGTTGGCCAGTATTCGGGGTTTGCATGAAGCCGGTATTGAGGCCGTGGGTAAACATTTTCCCGGCCACGGACGGGCTGATGCTGATTCACATTTGTCGGTGCCATATGTGCGTTCGCCTCTGGAGGTTCTGCTCACCGAGGCGGAGCCGTTTCACCACGCTATTAAGCATGGTTTGAAGCATGTGATGACGGCACACGTTATCTATACAGAGGTGGAGGAGAAGGTGGTGGCCACTATGTCCAGGTATTGGCTGCACAGTGTCCTGCGTGATCGGTTTGGGTTTAACGGTTCTATCTGGAGTGATGATCTGTCTATGAAGGGTGTGGGAACAGATATTTCAGATGCCGTCAGGCGGGCGCTTGTTGGCGGCTGTAAAGTGCTACTGATCTGTGAACCGGAAGATGTGACTAAAATTTATCGAGATACGCTGAATGCCCTGGGAGAATGAAAGAGCATCGATGTAAAAAAGAAGCCCCGGCTTTAAAGCCGGGGCTTCTGACATGATGCCCTCTGGGGAGGGGTGGGGATAGAGAAGCATCAATTTCCCCGATTATATGGCCGGGTTACAGCCTTTGATGTAATGCCGGTCACAGTTTCAAAATAAATTGATGAAAATTAGCGCTTCCTTAATCCTCATATACTGATTTCAAACCATCCAGATATTGTCTGGATCTGCTGGCACCACCTTCCGGCTCGGTATCGATATTTTCGCCAAGTTCACCAATTGAAGCATTGGCATAGGCAGCTTTTTCTTCCTCGCTCATCTTTCCCCAGTCAGCAGCATCTACCAGGCCGTCCCCGGTTTTATCAAATGTCACATCCAACGGTGCTCCTTCCTGTGCCTCAGAAATACCAGTCAGAAGCACGAGAATAAACAGCAGCGGAAGAAAACGCATCAATAACGGTAATAATCCGGTTTGTAGGGGCCCTCCACCGGTACGCCGATGTAATCAGCCTGTCTCTGGCTTAATTCAGTCAAGGCAGCACCGATTTTACCAAGATGTAGGCGTGCTACTTCTTCATCAAGCTTCTTAGGCAGTACATAGACTTCATTGCCATATTGCCCGGTTTGATTGAACAGCTCAATTTGCGCCAGTGTCTGGTTGGAAAATGAATTGGACATGACAAAGCTCGGGTGTCCTGTAGCGCAACCGAGATTTACCAGCCGGCCCTCGGCCAGAAGGATGATGCGTTTTCCATCCGGAAAAATGATGTGATCAACCTGAGGTTTAATGTTTTCCCACTCATATTTTCTCAGTGCAGCCACCTCGATTTCATTGTCGAAATGGCCAATATTGCAGACAATGGCCTGATCTTTCATTGCGGCCATATGATCATGTGTGATGACATTGAAATTGCCGGTTGTGGTCACAAAGATATCACCCTGTGAACATGCATCATTCATGTCGACAATACGGAAGCCTTCCATCGCTGCCTGCAGGGCACAGATCGGATCAATCTCGGTAACGCAGACGGTAGCGCCAAGGCCTTTCAGCGACTGGGCACAGCCTTTGCCGACATCGCCGTAACCAAGCACAACGGCAGTTTTTCCGGCGATCATGACATCGGTGGCACGCTTGATGCCGTCAACCAGCGACTCGCGGCAACCATAAAGATTGTCAAACTTGGATTTGGTTACCGAGTCATTCACGTTGATAGCCGGGAACGGTAATTCACCGCGATCCTGCATCTGATACAGACGGTGCACACCTGTAGTTGTTTCTTCAGTGACTCCCTTGATATTGGCCAGCCTTTTTGAATACCAGCCCGGCTGATCTGCAATCCGATGTTTGATTGCGGCAAACATCACCTCCTCTTCTTCGGATTCCGGGTTATCGAGTACGGAAATATCTTTCTCAGCCTTGCTGCCAAGGATCAATAACAATGTTGCATCGCCACCATCGTCCAAAATCATGTTTGGCGTGGTGCCATCGTGCCATTCCATAATGCGATGTGTGTATTGCCAGTAATCTTCCAGGCTCTCACCCTTGTAGGCGAAGACAGGTACAGTAGCAGCAGCCATTGCTGATGCCGCGTGATCCTGAGTTGAGTAAATATTGCATGAGGCCCAACGGACCTCGGCACCCAGATCTCTTAGGGTCTCGATTAGTACTGCTGTCTGAATGGTCATGTGCAGTGATCCCGCAATGCGGGCGCCTTTGAGCGGTTGTTCTTTTTGATGCTTCTTTCGAATCGCCATCAGTCCCGGCATTTCGGTCTCGGCGATGTGAATCTCCTTACGGCCCCAGTCGGCCAGAGAGATATCCGCTACGATATAGTCATTAAAGTCTTTCGGTGCTTGTACAACGCTCATATTTTCCTCCGTTCACAGGGTTAAATGAACGGGCGCGGTTGTAAATGGTATTTTCCCTGAGCCTAGCAAGCCGAAACGGCTTGTTGCAGCGCCCCTCAGGGGATATTAATACTGTTTGTTGATTCAGACTCCGGCTGCGGCACGCAATGCTTCAGCCTTATCAGTTGCTTCCCAGGTGAACTCCGGCAGTTCGCGGCCAAAGTGCCCGTAAGCGGAGGTCATCGCATAGATTGGCCTGAGCAGATTTAACGTCTGCACGATTCCCTTCGGTCTCAGGTCAAAGTGATCCTGTACAAGATCAGCCAGCTTTTCTTCATCAATCGCGCCGGTGCCGAAGGTGTTAATCATCACACTCAGGGGTCGGGCTACACCGATGGCATAAGCCACCTGTACCTCACAGCGTCCAGCCAGGCCGGCTGCAACGATATTTTTTGCGACGTAGCGCATCATATAGCTGGCCGAACGATCAACTTTGGTGGGGTCTTTACCTGAAAAAGCACCGCCGCCATGATGACCAAAGCCACCATAGGTATCGACGATTATTTTTCGCCCGGTTACACCGCAATCACCCACAGGACCGCCAATCACAAAGCGACCGGTCGGGTTGATCAGGTATTCGGTTCCGGCATGGGTCAGGCCGGTTGGTTCGAGTACAGGTTTGATTACCTCTTCCAGTACAGCTTCGGATAAGTCTTTGTGAGAGATGTCCGGTTCGTGCTGAGTGGAAATAACAACAGTATCGACAGCCACCGGTTTTGCATCTTCATAGCGTACTGTTACCTGACTCTTGGCATCCGGTCGCATAAAGCTACAGACACCGCTTTTGCGTACCGCTGCCGTTCTTTCCATCAGCTTCTGGGCAAGATCGATCGGCATCGGCATCAGGTTTTCAGTCTCATCGCTGGCATAACCGAACATCAGGCCCTGATCCCCGGCACCCTGATCCAGATCCAGACCTTCACCTACATTAACACCTTGTGCAATATCAGGGGACTGCTTGTCGAGGCTTGTCAGCACGGCACACGATTCCCAGTCAAAACCCATGGCAGAAGAGTTATAGCCAATGTCCTTGATTGCCTCGCGTACAATATCGGAATAGTTAACGATGGCCGAGGTTGTGATCTCGCCGGCCACCAGAACCATGCCGGTTGTTACCATTGTTTCGCAGGCAACACGTGAGTATTTGTCCTGTTCCAGGATGGCATCGAGTACACTGTCAGATATGCGGTCGGCAACCTTGTCAGGGTGTCCTTCGGATACTGATTCGCTGGTAAATACGAAATTTCGGCTCATCTATGATTAGCTCCCTTATTTGTGAATGGATACTTCGGATTTTCTATAAAGATTGCGTAGTCTAGCGTTGTTCAAAATTTCAGCAATCAACGCCGCCAGAGTATCCGGATGCCGGCTAGTATTGCAAGAATGCTGGCGGTCAGGAACACTGGTTCGGGAGGTGCTGCCCAAAGCTGCATGATGGCAGCGCTGCCTGATGCCAGCAGGGCTATGCCCAGCAGTTGCTGTCCGGTGGAAGGAGACTCCTGCTGCAAGGTAATCTCTTCCTTACGTTCTGCCAGTGTCTGCTGTATCTGACCTGGTAACTTCAGCCAGCCTTCAATTCCTCCCCGAATATCCTCAACTCCCTGCTGCACCTGAGCCGCCGGCCCCATATGTTCTGCAACCCACTTGGCAACCAGCGGCCGCGCCAGAGTCCAGACATTAACCGTCGGTTCCAGTTCGCGGCCGACACCTTCAATGACCACCATGGTTTTTTGCAACATCAGAAGTTCGGGTCGTGTCTCCATCTGGAAACGCTCGGTCACCGAGAAGAGTACAAACAGCAGTTCAGCCAGTGAGATATCAAGCAGTGGCCGATTGAAAATAGGTTCGGCGACCTCGCGCAACGCGTCCTCAAAGGCGGAAAGATTGACATGTTCTCCGATGTATTCTGCTTGGCGGTGCACGAGTGCAGCGCGGGCATAATCCTGCTTCAGGAAGGCCAACAACATATCGGCTATGTATTTCCGGCTCTTTATATCAAGCCGACCGACAATGCCGAAATCGACCATGAGGATGCCACCATCCCTGGCTACAAAGATATTGCCGGGGTGCATGTCCGCATGAAAATAACCGTCCACAAAGACCATGTGGAAAAACAGTGTGATGGCGGCTTCGCAAAGTTTGTGTGTGTCGTAGCCTGCGGCAATCAGGCGCT
This sequence comes from uncultured Zetaproteobacteria bacterium, assembly GCA_964387725.1. Lineage (GTDB taxonomy): Bacteria > Pseudomonadota > Zetaproteobacteria > Mariprofundales > Mariprofundaceae > CAYLYU01. The sequence continues at coordinate 11,583 of CAYLYU010000026.1, forward strand.
CGCGCTCATCGATCGGGATGCCCTCGATACGTTCAGTTACCAGAACTTCGGTCGTTGTGTAGTCCCATAAGACCTTGGGCACATCCACGCCCTCAACATTGGCCAGGTTATCGGCAAAACGGCTGGCGTGTGCAGCCTCAGCCCTGAGATTTAATTCCTCACGAATCGTAGTCGAGAATTCCTCGACTACCCTGGGCGCTTTCAAACGATGGTATTCGGGAAAATATCGATCAAACAACTTTGCCAGCAGCCGCAGCAGAGACAGGTCCGCCTCGATAGTTTTCTTGATTCCGGGTCGACGCACCTTGACCGCAATCATATCCCCGTCGTGCAATTCGGCAAAGTGCACCTGAGCAATAGAGGCTGCTGCTACCGGTTCAATGTTGAAGGAGGCAAAGCTTCCATCTTTGCCAAGAAGAGGACGTTTGAAGCTGCGTTCTATTACCTTCTTAACCATTTCAAATGATTCAGAAGGGACTTCATCCTGTAATTTCTTCAGCTCAATCGCTATTTCCATTGGCAGAAGGTCAACACGGGTAGAAAGCATCTGGCCAAATTTAATGAAGGTAGGCCCAAGCCGTTCCAGAACAGTTCGCACCTGGCCGCCTAATTCTTCCGGTGGAGCATCTCTGCGGGAGAAAACCCTGAACAGCCAGGCATAGGGTCTGAACAGGCGCAAGCGAACAGCCAAAGCTGCCATGCCGTGAGTGGCAAGAATGTGGGTGATAGCGAGCAGTCGCATCCCTTGCCTGAATCGAGTCAGTGGTATCATTCCGGATTCATTTTTTTTCTAGAAGGGTCAGTCGTCTTTTAAGTCTGGTGGCATCTCTGGAGGCCTGTTCTACTCCGGCCTGCCATTCCTGTAACCTTTTTTGGTCGGGGACATCCATGTTTTGCATACAGGACTGCATCCCTTTATGGGATGCCTCACTCAGTTTTGATTCTGCCTTCAGCAGAGCTGTGGCCGCTTCGGCTACCCTGTTGCCGAAATATTCTCCGAATGTTGCCCTCAGTTCCTGTTCCCAATTAATATCGGCGGTGGCAATCAGTTTCTTGAAACGCAGCATGGCTTCGGAATCACCGGAAAGTTTCAAGACCTGCTGAAATACCAGATCATCCGGATCCTCGTGGGCAAAACAAAGTCGGGCAAAACCGCTTGTGGTGGCGTCAATGCGCACATCTTCCTTGCCTTCATGCTCAGGGTGTACCCAGGCCTTGCCCTGAAGAAAGCCCAGATAAAAGTCTGAGTTCATATCCTCGACATGGATATGAAATACGCGTTCATCAAGGTCATTCAGCAAAGGATCAAGCGATTTATCGCGTGAGAAGAATATACTCAGAACTGTGGACAACACCACCGCTTGTACAGATACTGGAATCAGGCGCAGGGGAAGAAACATGATGCTCATAGCCAGTCACCTGATTTGTACCTGCCCAATCCATACTTCATAGTTTATATCCACGGTGCAGGGCGACAATGCCACCGCTGAGATTTTCATACCTGCTCAGGTTGAAACCTGCCTTGTCTATCAGCTTCAGGAAACGCTCCTGATCGGGAAAGCGCCGGATAGATTCGACCAGATATTGATAGGAGGCCCGATCACCGGTTACCCACTCACCCAGCGTCGGAATAACATTGAAGGAATAGGTATCGTACAGAATATCCAGAAAAGGCAGTGACGGGCGGGAAAATTCCAGGCAGATGAATTGTCCCCCGGGTTTCAGTACACGGTGAAATTCGCTCAAGCCTCTATCTATATGGCTGAAATTACGAATTCCGAAGGCAATGGTAACCGCATCAAAAACCTCATCTGCAAAGGGCAGGCATTCTCCATTGGCCTGAATGCAATCAGCCCGGCCTGGCAATAGCCCATGATCAAGCATACGTCGTGCGCCTTCACGCAGCATGGGGCCATTCAGATCGGTTAGAACCACCCGACCGGAAGGGTCTATCTTACGAGACAGACCTAAAGCAATATCACCGCTGCCAGCCGCAACGTCCAGAATCCTGTTTCCCTCACTTGCCTTTACCTTTGCCTGCATATATCTCTTCCACAGGCGGTGGGCACCGGCGCTCATCAGATCATTCATCAGGTCATATTTTTTTGCTACGGAGGAAAACACGCCCATAACCTGATGTGCTTTTTCATGGTTGGAGACAGTCTGGAAACCGAAATGGGTGGATTCGCTCACGGCGCAATCGTATCAGGCGATCCTCCTCTCTCCAACAGGGCTTTTGTGTATAAGCGAGGGTAAAGCTGTGGATAATCTGTTCATAAAAAACACTACCTGTAGATGATAAAAAGACATTGACTCACTATATATAGTGCTCTAATCTCGGTTCCTGCTGAGGGAGTAATATTATCAGGCGAGGGAGAATTTGAATGGGCGTCGTAGAAGTTCAGAAGTTTAAGCCATTTTCAGGGTCTCAGATTGAGATGCAGCCTGCATCCATGGATATCTGGGACAAGAAATATTGTTTGAAGGACAAGCAGGGGAATAGCGTTGATCATTCGATTGACGACACCTATGAGCGGGTAGCAAAGGCGCTGGCTGAAATTGAGGAGCCCGGCAAGCGTGAGTACTGGTTTTCCCGCTTTGTCTGGGCTTTGACGAACGGCGCTATTCCGGCCGGCCGCATTTTGTCCAATGCCGGTGCCCGGGAGCACAAGCCAGCCACTTCGACGATCAACTGCACGGTATCCGGTACGGTTCCGGATTCCATGAATGGCATTTTGTCCATGGTACATGAGGCAGGCCTGACTCTGAAAGCCGGTTGTGGTATCGGCTATGAGTTTTCCACTCTGCGCCCCAAAGGCGCTTACGTTTCCGGTGCAGGCGCTTATACTTCCGGCCCCCTTTCTTTCATGGATATCTACGACAAGATGTGTTTCACCGTTTCTTCAGCTGGTGGTCGTCGCGGCGCCCAGATGGCAACCTTTGATATCTCTCATCCGGATGTGATGGATTTCATCCGTGCCAAACGCGAAGCCGGTCGCTTGAGACAGTTCAATCTATCCTGTCTGATCACTGCTGATTTTATGGAGGCGGTTAAACAGGATGCTGATTGGGATCTGATCTTTCCTGCTACGCCGTCCGAGATTGAGGCTGAGGATACCCGCATCACCCACCGTCCCTGGCCGTCCAAAGCTGATGATTATACCTGTGATGAGCGTGGCCGGGTGGCATGCAAGGTCTACAGGACTATCAGGGCCAGAAGGCTTTGGGATGTCATCATGTCCTCGACCTACGATTATGCTGAGCCCGGTTTCATTCTTATTGACGAATACAACAAGATGAACAACAACTGGTTTTGCGAGAATATCCGTACTACAAATCCATGTGGCGAACAGGGATTGCCTCCCTATGGCGCCTGCCTGCTGGGTTCGGTGAATCTTACCAAATTCGTTCTCAATCCCTTTACTGATGAGTCACGTTTCGACTGGGATGCCTTCCGCGAGGTGGTCGCTGTATTCACCCGCATGTTGGATAATGTGGTGGAGATAAATGGCCTTCCCCTGGGCAAACAGCGTGATGAAATTTTGCGTAAACGCCGGCATGGCATGGGTTTTCTGGGTCTTGGTTCGGCCTTGACCATGCTACAGCTTAAATATGGGGGGGCCGAGTCGCTGGAGTTTACCGAGAAGGTTTCCTACGAACTGTCGAAGGTCGGCTTCAGGACGGGCCTGGAACTGGCCAGAGAGAAGGGTTCCGCCCCGATTATGGAGGAGGAGTTCGAGATCAGCCATGAAATGCTGGAAGCGCGGCCGGAAATGGAGGATGATGGTATCAGGGTAGGGGATCACATTAAGGGTAAAATACTCTGGGCCAGATATTCCCGTTATATGCGGCGATTTGCCGAGACTGGCGATCCGGAAGATGTGGCTATGCTCAGGGAACTGGAGGAAACAGGCTGCCGTTTCAGCCATCATTCCTCCATCGCACCAACCGGTACCATCGCACTGTCTCTGGCCAATAATGCCTCCAACGGCATTGAGCCCAGTTTCGCGCATCACTATTCCCGCAATGTCATCCGTGAGGGGAAAAAGACCAAGGAAAAAATCGATGTTTATTCACTCGAGCTCCTCGCTTACCGGCAATTGATCAATGCCGATGCCATGCCCCGGGCCGGGAAAGATACGGGGAAGGATCATGCAAGGCTGCCGGCCTACTTCATGGCCGCAGATGAAGTAACTCCAAAACAGCATGTGGATATTCAGGCGGCGGCCCAGAAGTGGGTAGATTCATCCATCTCCAAGACCGCCAATGTGCCGACCGACTTCCCGTATGAGGATTTCAAGGACATTTACCTGTATGCCTACGAAAAGGAATTGAAGGGCTGTACTACCTTCCGCTTTAACCCCGAGGCCTTCCAGGGTGTGCTGGTACAGGAGAAGGATCTGGAGAGCACAAACTACAGGTTTACCCTGGAGGATGGTTCAACTATCGAGGCCAAAGGCAATGAAGAGGTTGAATACGATGGCGAGATGCACACCGCTGCCAATCTCTACGATGCTCTCAAGGAGGGATATTATGGAAAACTTTGATCCGGATGTGGACAAGCTCATCTATAATTATTTTAACCACGGCAAACAACAAACAGATGAACGTGTTCACAGGCAGCAAGTTTTGGTTCAGGGCGGCAGAAGCCAGAAAGTCACCGGTTATGATGCTTTTTCCAAATCTCTGATAGCAGGAGAGAAAGATGGGGATTAAGATCGATAAGAAGATTGCCGGCTACGAAGTCATAAAACCGGAAGAAGAGCAGGAAAAGACTATTGTCACCCAGATCGCGCCACTGCTGGAGCGTGATGATGTACTCGAAGGCTCCACCTATAAGATCAAAACGCCCCTTTCAGAGCATGCCCTCTACATCACGATCAACGATGTAATCATCACCGAGTCAGATGAAAGCTCGCACAGAAGGCCGTTTGAGATCTTCATCAACTCCAAAAACATGGAGCACTTCGCCTGGATCGTGGCGCTGACCCGCGTCATCTCCGCCATCTTCCGCAAGGGCGGCGATGTCACCTTCCTGGTCGAGGAGCTGAAAGCGGTCTTCGATCCCCGTGGTGGCTACTACAAGAAAGGCGGTAAATACATGCCCTCGCTGGTGGCCGAGATCGGCGAGGTCATCCAACAACACATGATCTCCATCGGCATGCTGGAAGGCCAGTTGAACAATACCGAATTGCAGGCAAAGAAAAAGAAAGCGGAAGAAACGCTTGGCGAGTCAGGCATGATGAACGCCAATATTTGCCCCAAGTGCGCCGCCCGTGCCGTGGTGCGGCTGGATAACTGCGATACCTGTCTGGAATGCGGCCATTCCAAATGTGGGTAACGCCCAAGATTCTCACTTGAACGTAATTTACCGTAACTTCTATTGGCATTGTGGCCATGAATGGGACGAGGTGTGGGATTGCATGTGCAATGGCCGATGTCCTGTATGCAACAAAGAGATTTCACCATATGCATCTAAAGAGCTCATTGAGACAAGGCACTGAGCTGGGCAAATTAGACAGTGTAAATGAACCTATCGCTTGATAACAAATTGGCAGACCAATATTCAAGCCCCTCTCAGAAGGTCCGCGTGTTGACCGAGCACTGGGTCAATACACACGCTTATTGCCCCAATTGTGGAAACACCATTAGCAAGTACCCAAACAATCAGCCAGTTGCCGATTTTTTCTACCCAGGATGTAAAGAGGACTACGAACTGAAAAGCAAAGGTGGTTCCATTGGCCGAAAAATCGTCGATGGCGCGTACCAAACGATAATCGAGCGTTTGGGCAGCAGAAACAACCCCAGCTTTTTCTTCCTAAACTATGACAAAAACTCGGCCTTGGTTTCAA
>CAYLYU010000027.1:0-4744 GCA_964387725.1 uncultured Zetaproteobacteria bacterium
TTGAGCTGACCCAGACTGGTTGCCAGTTTGTGGAGACCGAGGGGGTGAACCACGGCTTTTCAAGCAAAAGCGCTGAAGATTGCAACCGGATCAACAGCGAGACGGGGGAAGATAGATTGGCCAGGGCCAGAGTGATGGAGTTGAAACCGGGTGATTATATCTTCCGGGTGAAAAACCGGAATGTTCCCTATGATCTAGGTTTCTGGCTGCGCGGAAAAGGTCTCGGAAGATTAACGCTACCCGGTGTTTCCGGTGGCGGTCTCAGACAGGGCGAATCGCGTGACTATCAAATATCTCTGGTTGAAGGCGAGTATCTTTATTCCTGCCCCTTGAATCCGACACCTGATTACCGTCTCATTGTCAAACCATGAGCGAAAACAACAATCAGGCAGTAACGCTGTCTTTCAAACGGCTGCTGCCCATCTTTATCCTGTCAGCAGTGACGGTGGCATTTTTCGCCCTGGATCTGGGGCGCTACCTTAGTTTTTCTGCATTGCAAGAGAATCGCATTTTCCTGCTGGACTGGGTAAGTACATATCCATGGCTTTCATCCTTGACCTATATTGGCCTGTATATTCTGGTGGTGGCTTTTTCCCTGCCGGGGGGAACTGTGATGACGATCAGTGGTGGTTTTCTGTTTGGTACGGTATTCGGCGGTTTCTTTGCGGTAGCAGGGGCAACGGTTGGAGCCACTATCCTGTTTCTTATCGCCAAGACTTCCATTGGCGATTATCTCATGCAAAAGGCGGGGCCAGGCATAAAAAAAATGCAGGCAGGTTTTGCCAGGAATGCCTTGAATTATCTCTTTGTGTTACGTCTGATTCCGATTTTCCCTTTCTTTCTGGTAAATCTGGCACCTGCACTTCTTGGCGTAAAACTGCGTGTTTACCTGATAGCAACATTCTTCGGCATCATACCTGCCACTTTTATCTTCGCCATGGTTGGGTCCGGTCTGGGTAGCGTATTTGACCGTGGTGAATCTTTTTCAGCTGAATCAGTCCTGACACCAGAGATCATCGCTGGCTTGGTTGGCCTGGCATTGCTGGCCCTGTTGCCAATCGCTTACAAGAAAACCAAGACAGGAAAACAATGGGAAGGGGAGGCCTGATGGTGGATCTGAATGTTGACATCTGTGTCATCGGTGCCGGTTCCGGAGGTCTTTCCCTAGCCGCGGGAGCATCACAAATGGGAGCCAGCGTGGCCCTCATTGAAAAGGGGGAGATGGGGGGGGATTGTCTGAATACGGGTTGTGTGCCATCGAAGTCTTTGCTGGCCGCTGCTCACGTAGCCCAGACAGTTCGTGAAGCCGGGCAATTCGGCCTGCAGGTTTCTGCTCCTGAAACAGATTGGTCTGCCGTACATCGGCATGTGCATGAGGTGATCGGGGCCATTGCACCCAACGATTCGCAGGAACGTTTTGAGGGTATGGGCGTGAAGGTGATTCGCGCCAGAGCCAACTTTATTGACCAACGAACCGTTGAGGCAGGCGAGCAGAAAATCAGGGCGAAATATTTTGTGTTGGCTACCGGCTCCTCTCCCTTTGTGCCGCCAATCAATGGACTGGATGGGGTCAGATATTTCACCAATGAGACAATTTTTGATAACAGGGATGCCATTAAACACCTGATTGTCATTGGCGGGGGGCCGATCGGCATGGAATTGGCCCAGGCCCATCGCAGGCTGGGCTCTGACGTAACTGTTATGGAATTGGCCAGACTATTACCAAAGGACGATTCCGATTTAAGCAAGATTGTTGTTCAGCACATGTCGGAAGAAGGTGTTCTATTCCATGAAGGCGGACGGAATCTCAAGCTGGAAAAAAGCGGAGAATCGATCATTGCAAGTTGTGAGACAGCAGATGGCAAACAGCAGGTTGAGGGATCTCATTTGCTGATAGCGACGGGCAGGAAGGCCAATGTGGCAGGTCTGAATCTTGAAGCTGCCGATGTTGCCTATTCGGACAAGGGTGTGCAGGTCGATAAACGTCTGCGAACAAGCAACAAACGCATTTTTGCCATTGGCGATGTCGCTGGTCCCTATCAGTTTACACACATGGCTGCCTATCAGGCTGGCATCGTTATTCGAAATATATTGTTTCGGCTTCCGGCCAAAGCCGATTACTCCGCCGTGCCCTGGGTGACATATACTGATCCTGAACTGGCCCATGTCGGCATGACCGAAGCGGATGCAGCAGCAAAGGGATTCAAAGTACGAGTGCTGACCTGGCCTTTTACCGAGAACGACCGTGCTCAGGCCGAACGGAGAACCGAAGGGCTTGTAAAAGTTATCACTTCAAAACAAGGTCTGATTTTGGGAGCCAGCATTGTCGGTCTGCATGCCGGAGAGCTGGTTCAACCCTGGGTGTTGGCAATCAGTCAGAAAATGAAAGTCGGGGCGATGGCAAATATGATTGCACCTTATCCGACTCTTGCAGAGGTGAACAAGCGTGTTGCAGGTAGTTTTTACACACCCACCCTGTTCAGTGAACGCACACGAAAACTCGTACGTTTTTTGCTCCGTTTTTCCTGAAAGGATCTCCATGAGATTTGCGCTGTTTATATTTCTGGCTGTAGTCTTCAACAGCGGTATGCTTCTGGGCGCTGAGCCGAACTGGGACAACTACTCGCGCCTGTTGGAACGGCATGTCAGTTCGGGGAAAATTGATGGCATTTATCTCAATGTTGTGGATTATGAAGCGATCAAAGATGATCCACGCTGGCCAAAAGTCGTAAGTCAGCTTGAGACTTTCCCGCCTGAACAGCTTGAAAGCCGGAATGAGAAAATCGCCTTTTATATCAATGCCTACAATATTCTGGCAATCAAAATGGTAATCGATCATTGGCCGCTGAAAAGCATTAAGGACGCCGGTAACTTGTTTAGTCCAGTATGGGAAAAACCAGCCGGAAAAATCAGTGGCAAGCTCGTATCCCTTGATGACATTGAGCATAAAACTTTGCGCCCCATGCGAGACCCCAGAGTGCATATGGCTATTGTTTGTGCCTCGATCAGTTGTCCGGATCTGCGTAGAGAAGCATATCTTGCAGCACATATAAACGAGCAGCTTGATAATCAGAGTAGCGTCTTCCTTGCCAATCGGGCCAAGGGTTTTCGAGTGGAAGGTGACCAGATACGAATGTCGAAAATATTTGACTGGTTTGAAGAAGATTTTGATAATATGGGAGGTGTTTCCGCCTTCATAGCACGTTATCAACCTGGCTTCCCAATAAAAGAATCAACCAAAGCCACATTGCCCTACAACTGGAATCTGAATTATTACAGTCCCGACATTTAAGCTAGTAATATTTTTTTCTATGCGGGTATATCCAAAGTGCCAACCAATTGCGCATATGAATCCATGTCATTACCGGAGATGTAATCCACAAGTCCATCCAGAATTTTTCCAGGAAGCAGCGGATCGTAAAAAAGCCCGGTTCCAAGGCCGATAAGATCACTGCCGGCAATGGCAAATTCTATGGCATCACCTGCACTTGTAACGCCACCCTGACCAAGCAGTGGAATATCTTGTTTTGCTGTGAGCTTGCGGAGCTGGTAAATTTTCCAAAGGGCAACAGGTTTGATGGCCGGGCCGGAGAGTCCTCCGGAAATATTGGCCAATACCGGTTTTCTGGTCTGTATATCTATGGCCATGCCTGGGAGTGTGTTGATCAAAGAGAAGGCATCTGTACCTGCCTCAATGCAGGCCTTGCCAATAGATGTAATGTCGGCATTGGCCGGTGACAGTTTTGTGATCAATGGTTTGTTGGTTACTGCTCGCATGGCTTGCACCAGTTGAGCGCTCATTTTTACATCGTTGCCGAAATGAATGCCTCCTGCCTTGACGTTCGGGCATGAGATATTGATCTCCATGGCCGTAACCGGTGAATCGTCAAAAAGGCGGGTTACCTCGACATATTCCTCAATACTGTTGCCGTTGATGTTGGCCCAGAACTGGGTTTCGTGATGGGGTAGGTTCGGTAGAATGTGTTCAATGATGTAAGAGCATCCCGGATTTTGCAGTCCGATGGCATTAAGCATGCCCGAAGGGGTCTCATAAACGCGATGTGTAGGATTGCCCGATCGGGACTCAAGTGTCGCGCCCTTGAGGATAACCGCGCCGATATCGGTATTGGAGAAACCTTCCACTCGCGTATATTCGTCACCGAAACCAACACAGCCGGAAAGCAGTACCAGAGGAGTTTGTAGATCAAGGCCGCAGAATTTGCAAGTGAGGTCAGGTTTTTTTGACATGCTGTAAGCATAACTGCTGTCTGTCTGGCTTAACAGGTGTGAATGGTATCACTGACATCATACCATGAATAAAACTGCTACACTTGCCGCGTAATAATATTTTATATGAACAACTTAGGAGGTTGATAGTGAAACGTATTTTTATAGCTCTCGCATTGGTTGCGTTTTTTATGTCGACCTGGACGGCCTTAGCTGATGATTCAAAGAAGAAGATCGAAGATGCGATAGCTGTTATCGAGGAAATCCAAAGCATCCCGGAAAAGGGGATTCCTGCAGACCTGTTGAGTGAATCATCTGCAATAGCCGTTTTTCCCGGCGTTATCAAGGCCGGGTTCATTTTCGGAGGTAAGTACGGGCGTGGCGTCATACTTGGACACAATGTAAAGACAAATAGCTGGTCACCTCCGGCCTTCTTTTCCATCGGCGCGGGCAGCGTTGGTTGGCAAATCGGTGCACAATCTACGGATCTTGTTCTGGTGATACGAAGCAAAAGGGG
>CAYLYU010000027.1:4844-6091 GCA_964387725.1 uncultured Zetaproteobacteria bacterium
CTCGACTTGCGCAGGAACTGTTCCGAATCCCCTGTTGTTTACGGAAATTTTCTCAGCAGTTTGGATGGCCGCATTGCTCTTTCTGATCCATCCAGCGGTGTGTCCCGGGTTCCTCAGGAGATTAGCAATCCTCGAGACTGGCGCTTGTATCAGGAACTGGCGGTACAGGCGGATGTGCTCATCAGTAGCGCACGCTATTTTCGTCAATTTGCAGATGGTCGTGCTCAGGATGTCCTTCCTCCTGGCAGGGAAGATGACTATTCCGACTTGAGAGACTGGCGCTTGCAGAAAGGTATGAGCGCACAACCGGCTATTGCTATCCTGAGCAGCAGTCTGGATATTCCCTTGAAGGCACTGGATGCGTACAAGGATCGTGAACTTCATGTTTTTACCGGCAGGGCTGCCGACCCTGTTCGTGTAAAGCAATTTGAATATAAGGGTGTACGGGTTCACTTTGCAGGGGAAGGGTTGTCTGTTGATGGGGAAATACTGGTTGATGCCCTTGCTGCGACCGGTTTCAAATCCATTTATGCAATTGCCGGCTCGGAAGTGTTTCATACCCTGATTGCCTCAGGTGTTGTGAATGATCTTTTTCTAACCCAGAGACATCAGATTTTGGCAGGGGACTATTTTCATACCCTGATTCGCGGCACTGAGCTTAAACCCCCTTCAAACTTTCAGATGGAATCGATGTACTTTGACAATCAGCCGGATGGACGGTCCCAATCGTTTATCCATTTTTCCTGTTTATCAAGCAGGCGACACGCTTAAGGCCAAGCTTTTCAAAAAAATGGTCTCGTTACTGCAGCCAGAACCAGTTTGCCATGAATTCTCCGCTTCTTTATGTTGCAGATCAGTTGTAGTATTTCCTGACCTGCGCTGCTCGTGAGTGGTGTGGGCTAAATCCATGTCTACAGGCGTTGGGAGATTATTTTGTTGTACGTAGCAGTGCGCGCGGCCCGCAAGGCGGGGGATATTATCGCCCGCGCCTATGACCACCGGGATCAGCTTCAAATTGATCAGAAGAAAGACCGTGATTATGTAACCGATATCGACCGAAAAGCTCAGGTGGCCATCATCCGAGAGATTCAGAAGCACTATCCCAAGCATGGTATTATTGCCGAAGAGTCCGATGAGATTAATAAGGGTGCTCCCACCAGGTGGTATATTGATCCGCTGGATGGAACAACCAATTTTATTCACGGTTATCCCCATTTTTCTGTTTCGATCGCTGTATGGCGAGGGGA
>CAYLYU010000027.1:6191-17281 GCA_964387725.1 uncultured Zetaproteobacteria bacterium
ATTTTATTCACGGTTATCCCCATTTTTCTGTTTCGATCGCTGTATGGCGAGGGGACAAACCGATTCTGGCCGTCGTCCATGACCCAATGCGCAACGAAACCTTTGAGGCGCAGGATGGAGGCGGGGCATTCCTGAATCGGCAGCGCCTGCGAGTTTCAAATTGCAATACGATGAGTAATGCCCTGTTTGCCTCGGGCCTGCCGCCCTATGAGCGCGAACAACTCGACTGCTTTATCAGTAAAATGAACGCAAGTCTTCGGGCATGTGATGGCTATCGACGGGGGGGATCTGCCGCGCTGGATCTGGCTTACGTCGCCTGTGGACGGCTGGATGCCTATTGGGAATCTGGTTTGAAGTCCTGGGATATCGCGGCCGGCATCATTCTTGTCCGGGAGGCGGGTGGTATGGCTACTGATCAGGAAGGGTCAACGGTAGATCTAAACCAGGGAGATGTTTTGGCAACCAATGTTCATCTACACAGGGAGTTCACCGGGCTTCTGAAGGAATAGAAATAGTTTTCAATGTCCTTCCCGACGCAGTAACAGATATCCGGCCAGTCCTCCAAACACCAGATTGGGTAACCATGCGGCAAAAGCGGCGGGGAGCCGTTCACCAGCTGAAAGCAGACCACTGGCATTGCCTAGAATATAAAATGTTAAACCCAGGGCTACTGCTGCAGTCAGTCCTGCTGCCTGTGAGGTAAGCCGGTTGCCGAAACCTGTACAAAGAGAAATTGACAGCAGAACCATAATGAAGGAGGCAAGAGGAGCTGCGAGTTTCCGGTTGAGTGTAAATTCGTAGTCTGTGGATGAAAGTCCGGCCCTGCTCAGGTTACGGGAGTATTGCCATAACTGAAGTGAATGCATGTGTCGGGGGCTTGGCGGGGCAGCTGTATCCGGGCCAACTGCGGAAAATAGAGTGAGATTATCTTCATGTTTGAAATCGATATTGTTTTCTTCCGTAGGTTTACTTATGAATACATCTGAAAGCTTCCATGCTCCCTTGACGTAACGGCCAAGGGAGGCTTCTGTTCGTTTCAGCCAGCTCCCTTTGGCATCCGTTTCCAGTACAGTAACCATAAAATCATTCTGTCCCAGGGGAGCCAGGCGAAACAGACGGTAGCCATCACGAAGCCACTGTACGCCGCTTGTTGTATCAGGGCGGTGGTGAATATGGATCTGTTCAATCCTGTCAAGGCGCTGATTGGTGACAGGTGTAACCCATTCACCTATTGCAAGGGAAATCATGGCTGCAATGCCGCTGGCGGCCAGCAACGGAATGATAATTTTGTTTATACCCAGGCCCGCTGCACGCATGGCCATCACTTCATGATTTCGTGAAAGTTCGGTGACATAAACGCTTGCTGCCAATAACAGGATAACCGGCATAAATTCGGCAAGCATAAACGGTGCTTTCAGGAACAGGTATTCCAGGAGTAAGCCAGCGTCCAGACCCTTCCCCAGATAACGGGACTTATCGAAGGTTTCCACAATAAGGAATATGGCAAGCAGGGCGGTCGTGATCATGAGTCCCCGACCGAGAAACCCGTAAAAAAGCCAGTGGAATAATCGTGGCATGTTGACATCATAGCAGCGGTAGCGCCGGGCTGCGACCTGTTCGGGTAACGATATGGAAACATGTGCAACTGGCAGTTAATGTGAGTACACTGCGCCGCCGGTATGCTGGCCTGCCCATGGCTGCAGCCAAATGATTTTGGAGGATGTCCATGCCTTATGACCCTGATCAGCAACAAAACCCGTGGGGACGGAAACAAGGGCCACAGCAACCTGACATAGATGAGCTGGTTCGCCGCTTGCAAGAGCGACTCTCCAGCCTGTTTGGTGGAAAAGGTGGAGGTAAAGGTGGTGGTAAGGGTAAGGGGCCGAACATAAACCTTGCTATTCTGCCGGCATTGCTTGGCGTTATTTTATTGCTTTGGCTGGCTTCAGGATTGTATGTCGTGGCAGCGGATGAGCAGGCAGTGGTGTTACGTTTTGGCAAACACGTGAATACACAGAGTCCGGGCCTGAACTGGCATTTACCCTACCCCCTTGAGTCAGTGGAAACACTTCCGGTAACCCGGGTGCAGCGCACCGAAATCGGCTTTCGGCAGATGGGTGAGGGCAGGGTAAGACGGATACCCCAGGAATCCCTGATGTTGACCAAGGATGAAAATATCGTCGATATATCTTTTATTGTTCAATACAAGATTAAGGATGTAGCAAATTATCTGTTTAATATTTCCAATGGAACGAAGACGGTACGAGATGTTGCAGAGAGTTCTATTCGAGAGGTAATAGGTCGGACACTGATTGATGATGTCCTAACAGTGAAGAAAGCCGAGGTCGAGGTTGAAACACAGGAACTGATTCAGTCCATCCTAGATGAATATAAGGCAGGCATATCCGTGTCCACGGTCAAGTTGCATGATGTGCAGCCGCCCTCCCGGGTCATCAAGGAATTTAAGGATGTAGCAAGTGCGCGTGAGGATCGGGAACGCGCCAAAAATGAAGCGCAGGCTTATGCCAATGATATTATTCCCAAGGCACGCGGTGAATCTAAAAAAATGGTTCTGGATGCTGAAGCCTACAGGCTTGAAATTATTGATCGTTCCAAGGGTGAAGCCGATCGCTTTACCAGTGTGCTTAATGCGTACAGGCAGGCACCGGAGGTGACCAGAAAACGGCTATACCTGGAAACCATGCAGGAAGTGCTGGCTGGCACTGATAAAATCGTTATAGATGCGGCCCTGGCTGACCGTGTGTTGCCATATTTGCCACTGGATCGCAAAAGCAAGAAGGTGGAGGTGAAATGATGGGCGCAAAACAATTTTTACTCTTAGTCGTTCTGGCCACTGTCGTGCTTTTGGGTTCAATGTCGGCGTTTGTGGTTGATCAACGTGAACAGGTAATGGTTTTACAATTCGGCAACCCCAAAAATGTGGTTCATGATGCCGGCTTGCATTTTAAGTTGCCCTGGCAGTCTCTGGAACGTTTTGACAGCCGCTTGCTGGCAAGTGATGCACCTCCAAATGATGTGATCACCAAAGATAAAAAGTCAATTCTGGTTGATAATTATACGCGTTGGAAAATTACTGATCCTCTGGTCGTTTATCAGGTTGCCCGAACCCAAGCAGGGGTGATGGCGCGAATGGAGGATGTTGTTCGTGGCAAGATCCGTGAAGTTTTGGGCAAACACACCCTTTTGGAAATTGTTTCCGGGGGCGAAAGCGCAACACTTCGTGTACAACTTATGCAAACAATCCGTGACAAGGCAAATATCGCTGTGGGAGAATTTGGTATTTCAATTGATGATGTACGTATCAAGCGAGCTGATCTACCGGAGGAAAACTCGGAGGCAGTATTTTTGCGCATGAAGGCAGAGCGCCAGCGTATTGCCAAGGAGTACCGTTCCCAGGGTGAAGAGGCAGCCAAGGAAATTCGTGCCAAGGCTGACAAAACACGCAAGATCGTTTTGGCCAACGCCTATCAGAAAGCACAGATCCTGCGAGGTAAAGGCGAAGCAGAATCAACAGCTATTTATGCCCGGGCTCATAATCGCGATCCGAAGTTTTATGCCTTTATTCGTTCACTGGAGGCTTACCGGATAGCTCTGGGTGAAGAAACCCAGCTGGTCATTTCACCCGAGTCCGAATTCTTCAACTTTTTCGAGAAGGCAACGAAATAGGACAGTATAGCCGGGGCAAGACCATGCATGAATTATGGATTGCCCTGGGGCTGGTTCTGGTGATTGAAGGCGCGATCTATGCGCTTTTTCCAGGTCAGATGGTGGAAATGGCGAAGAAACTTCCCGAAATTCCACTTATCAGCTTGCGCGCAGCCGGTTTGTTCGGGGTGACTCTGGGCTGGCTGCTTGTCTGGTGGGTTAAATCGTAGCTGTTCACTCACCACTGATCTTCTCGATAACTTCCTGCCTGAGTGGGCAAGCCGCACGCAGACAGGCGAAAAAAATGCTCACTTACAGGAGTAAACTCCGCTTTTTCTCCCTGTTTCCGGAAAAATCAGCGGCAATCTGAACAGCTACATGCTATTTTGCGATTGTGCTGAATCGTTATACTTATTCTAAATCGTGTGTGTTTATGCTATTTGGCATCTGCCTGTTGGCCATGCCTTTGCTGGCTGATGAAATCACTGAAGATCGTACAAGTAGAATACTGAGGGAAGTGGATGATCTGTGGCGTGGAAATTCTTCCTACTCTGTCGCAGTCATGCGCGTTAAAACCGAGCATTATTCCCGTACCATGAAAATGGAAGGCTGGTCCAGGGGCAAGGAAAAGACATTGTTCCGTGTTCTTGAACCGCTTCGGGAAAAAGGCACCGTGACACTGAAGTCCGGCAAGCATATTTACACCTATCTGCCCAAAACAGATCGAACTATTCGACTGACCAGTGGTATGATGATGAGTTCCTGGATGGGCAGTCACCTGACCAATGACGACCTGGTCAAGGAAGCCCGACTGGAAGAAGATTTTGAGGCGACGATTACATTTGAGGGCGAGCGCGACGGGCACAGCATGATTGAATTTACGCTGGTGCCAAAGCCGGATGCCGCCATAGTTTGGGGGAAGGTGATGCTCAATGTGCTGGCGGATAGCTATATCCCCCTGACGGAAACCTTTTACGATGAAGATATGCAAATCGCACGCACCTTCAGCTTCACTGATGTAAAAATTCTCGGAGGTCGCCAGCGTCCCGCCGTCATGCGCGTTGTGCCTGCCGACAAGCCGAGTGAATTCACCGAGTTTGTCTATGAGGAGCTGGAACTTAATATTCCAATAAATGACAGCTTTTTCAGCCTGTCGCAACTCAAACACAGGTAGCGATGAAAATTCTCACACTTGCCTCACGCAATGTGTACCGGAATTGGCATCGCACCCTGGTTACCACATTGGCGATGGCCTTTGCCTGTTTTATCATGATTTTGTTTGCGTCATTGATGGAAGGTATGATTCAGGGCAGCGAATATCAGGTGGTGTCGATGAATATGGGCGATATCCAGATTCATGCCAAGGGCTATCGGGATGACCCTGATCTTTATATGCGAATCAACGATCCGGATCAGATTGTCGCTGCACTTGAGAAAGAGGGTTTCAGGGCGTCTCCCCGTATTTATGGTTATGGTCTGGCGGCAGCGAATATGGCCTCTGCCGGTGTGCAGTTGCGCGGTATTGATCTTGCACATGAAATGCGGGTGACTCAGCTATATAAGCATATGGGCAAGGGTAAGTGGCTGGATGAAGATGACGGCCATGGAGTCGTGCTGGGCAAGAAGTTGGCAGGTGCGCTGGGTGTTGATATTGGCGATGAACTTGTCTTTGTTGGCCAGAGTGCGGACGGGTTCATAGCCAATGATTTGTTTACCGTACGCGGCGTTCTTAAATCTGTTTCCGATGGTATCGATCGAACCGGCATGTTCATGCCCATGCAGACATTAAGAGAGCTCATGGCCGTGCCTGACGGGGCACATGAGATTGTCGTCTTGCGACCTGATCGCAGCATGGATCTGAGACTTGCAACCAGGCGGGTGGCGGTGTTGGCTACAGGTCTTGAAACAAAAAACTGGAAGGATTTAATGCCGGTTGTAGCCCGCATGCTGGAAACAGTGGATGTACAGACCCTGATCATGTTGATCATCACCTATATTGCCGTTGCCATGGTGATTCTCAATGCGATGTTGATGAGCGTATTCGAGCGCATTCATGAGTTTGGAATTATGAAGGCGATTGGCGTATCACCCTGGCAGATTGTACACCTGATTTATGCGGAAACCCTTTTGCAGACGATGGTTGCCAGTCTGCTGGCACTGTTCACGGGTTGGTGGGCGGCTGATTATTATGCCCGTTACGGCATTGATATGTCATCTCTTGGTGGTGGCTCGATCTCCTATGGCGGCATTGCCTTTGACCCGATCTGGTATGCCTATGTAACGCCGGAGGCCGTGCTGATTCCAATTGCATTCCTTTTCGTCATCGTGGCCCTGGCCGTTGCCTACCCGGCGATCAAAGCGGCCATTATCCGGCCGGTTCAGGCGATTTATTTTCGATGAATCTGACCAGACTCGCCTGGCGTAATCTGTGGCGTCGCAAGCGCCGCACGTTCATTACCGCATTCTCCATCGGCTTTGGCGTCATGCTTTCAGTCACCTTTACCGGCACCGGCGATTATACCTACACAAATATGATTGATGTTGGTGCCAGTATGGGCATGGGTCACGTTACGGTTCAACCAACAGCCTATGCGCTCAAACCGACACTGGATAAGCGTTTGCAGCAAACAGATGTACTTCGGCAGCAGATGCTGGCCATGCCGGAAGTGATGGATGCGACAGTGCGTGTGATTGGCCAGGCCATGTTTGCCACCGCCAGCAAAAGTATCGGCGGTGCCTTCATTGCCATTGATCCGGCCAACGAATCGGCGGGGAATAATCTGCTAATCCGGTCGCTGCTCAGGGGAGAGGTCTTTACTAATTCGGCAGGCAGAGGGATCGTGATCGGCAGCAAGCTGGCTACCAGACTGCATCTGAAAATCGGAAAAAAGGTTGTTTACACCACGACTGATATCAGGGGAGAAATTGTCAGTGATATGGCCAGAGTCACGGGTGTTTTCACCACCGGCGTGGATATGATTGACAGTGCCATGGCCTTGCTGCCCGTTCACCGTGTGCAGAAAACGCTGGGCTATATGGAAGACGAGGCGACCCTGATTGCCATCATGATTAAGGATCAACGCCATGCAGCATTGATACGTGACCGAATTCGATCCATGCGTGCAGGTATGCCGATGGCAAAGAATATTGCTGTGTTAAGCTGGAAGGAGTCGCAGCCTGATCTGGCCAGTGTCATTGCCATGGACAGAAGCATGAATTACATCAGTCAGTTTCTTGTCGGCCTTCTCATTGCCGCAGGTGTTCTCAATACGATGCTGATGAGCGTGCTTGAGCGAACTCGTGAGTTCGGGGTGATGATGGCTGTTGGCATGGGGCCGCGTACTCTTTTCCGTCTTGTTATGGTCGAATCATTCTGGCTGGCACTGGTCGGCCTTGTTCTTGGCGTGATCATTACCTTGCCCTGGTACTATTTTCTCTATCATACGGGCATTGATTTTTCCGGAGCCTTTGGCAATGACTTCAGCTACGGTGGTGTGCTGATCGATCCCGTTTTCAAGGCGAGGTTGTTTCCTGAAAGCGTCATGGCGATCCTTGCCGGTGTCTTTACCCTGGCCATGTGTGCCGGGGCCTATCCAGCCTGGCGGGCAGGACGGATACCACCGGTAGAAAGTTTAAAAACCATATGATGGCCGGGAAGGAGAGAGCATGAATCAGGCGGCACGCATTTCAGCGGATGTTTCTGAAAACAGTCATATCGTCCGACTGGAAAATCTCAACAAGGTGTACCAGCAGGGTAAGGTTGAGGTGTGGGCGGTACATGATGTGACGCTGGATATTGAGGCAGGGGATTTTGCAGCGTTGTGTGGTCCGTCAGGTTCGGGCAAGACCAGCTTGCTGAATCTTATCGGCGGGTTGGATGTGCCGACATCCGGCAAGGTGTGGGTGGATGGAACAGATCTGGCCACACTTGATCGCACGGCTCTGGCTGCGGTGCGCAAAAACCGTATCGGCTTTGTGTTTCAGGCATATAACCTGATTCCGGTCATGACGGCATTTGAGAATGCGGAGTTTGTGCTGAATCTTCAGGGAAAAAGTGAGGATGAGTGCAGGGATCGGGTTATGGCCATATTAAAGGCGGTAGGTTTGGAGGGGCTGGAGCATCGCAGGCCGGATGAAATGTCCGGTGGCCAGCAACAACGCGTAGCCATTGCGCGGGCCATTGTCACCGGGCCTGCTATTGTTTTGGCCGATGAGCCCACGGCAAATGTGGATTCTGAAACGGCAGAATCCCTGCTGGATATGATGCTGCGGTTGAATGCGGAGGAGGGTATTACCTTCCTGTTCTCAACCCATGATCAGCATGTCATGGATCGGGCTCGACGGATTATCCGCGTGCATGACGGACAGGTTGAATCGGAAGAGATCAGGCAGTAATAAAGATGCGCTATGTCCTGTTGCTTTGTCTGTTACTGATCGGCATGCCGCAGGTTTCTCACGCTTTCTATGCCTGGGAGGGTGACGGGGGTTCTGCAGAATTTCGTGGGCTGCTTCGCGGCTTCGGCGTTGGCCTGAGAAATCCGGACAATTCTTTTTATTACAGGGATCAACATGTTTCCGGGCTGGCCGGATCCGGTCGCCTTATGCTGGATGCCGATTCAGGAGGGCAGTTTTCCTTTGAATCCCATGTAGTCCAGAGTTATGTCCCGAACGCTCTTCAATCGGGAGGACGTCGCTCTGTTTCAGGTTTGGGTGTTGAGCGCAGCGATATTCTGGACTGGAGCTTTGCTAACAGGCAGGCTCATATTCTGTTTGATCGTTTGAATGTGCAATATGCCTCCAATCAGATGAATATCAAGCTGGGCAGGCAGCCGTTTAATCTGGCTTCTACCTTCTATTTTACCCCCAATGACTTTTTTGCGCCTTTCGCGGCTCAGGCCTTCTTTCGTGATTACAAGCCGGGAGTGGATGCCCTGCGGGTAGACGTTCCATGGGGAGATCTTTCTCAAATATCCCTGATTGCTGTGCTTGCTTATCAGCCGGATGTCTCAAATGATTCCGGCTGGAGTAATCAGCCGGATAGAGGTGGTACGTCATACCTTGCTCGTGCGGCCACTGTTTTCGGGGATTTCGAGTGGGCAATCCTTGGCGGTGTGGTTCGGCGGGATAAGACTCTGGGTGGAGATTTTCAGGGTGAGTTGTTCGAATGGCTGGGTGTTCGCGGTGAAGGACATATCACCTTCCCGGACAGCCCGTTGCAAAGCAGCTTCACGGAGGTTTCCCTTGGCCTGGAGCATCGCTGGGAGAGCGGCCTGACTCTTTATTTTGAGCAGTTCTATCATGGCAGTGGAGCCATTTCAGTGAACCAATACGACATTGTTTCAGCCGGTCGGAATCGGGTTGTGTATCTGGCACGTCATTACTCAGCCCTGGGAGGCAGTTACGAGCTTACTCCATTGCTCAATACTGATATGGTAGCTATCCACAACTGGGTTGACGATTCAAACCTGCTGGCTTTGTACGCAGTCTATTCACTTTCAGATGAATCGGAACTGGCGTTTCATGTCAATATTCCACTGGGAAGTAAATCCGTTGGCCCCACGATTCAAAGTGAATTCGGTCTGTATCCCTGGTCAGTGAATATTGAAGCCAGAGTTTATTTCTAGGAGCCTGTCGGACTTAGGGGAATCGTAGCGAGGAGGTGGGGAAGCGAGACAAAATATTCACGGATTTGAGGCGCATAGTGGTAACTATGTAACGATAATCCGGGGATATTTAGGCCGCTGTCCCTGCCGCCTGTCTGCGTGTGGCTCACCCGCACAGGCAGGCGCAGTAGATTTATCATAAGTCCGGCAGACTCCTGATATGAAACAGATCACTGGAAAAGCTATTTCAGACTGCCTTCTGGATATGGGTGAAGTACATTCATGGGGATGCTCTTATCGGCTGTTTCGACGATTCGTGCATGCTCACGCCTGAAGTCGTGCGCGCTACGCAAACCACACGAATGAGCGATCGTGTCCACTTCTGTATTAATCCACTTGGCATAAGCGGCCACGCGTTGCGACTTGATTTCGACATTAAGTCCCCGTTGCAATCGTTTATCCTGGGTGGTGATGCCGGTCGGGCAGGTATCTTTATGACACTGTAGTGACTGAATACAACCGAGCGAGAAGAGAAATCCGCGTGCAGAAACACAAAAGTCAGCACCCATGCAAAGGGCACGGGCGACAGCAGCAGCTGTGACCAGCTTGCCTGATGCGATAATATCAATACGCTTTCTCAGTCCAAATTCGATCAGTGTATCGACAACCATCGGCAAGCCTTCATTCAATGGCATGCCCATATGATCAGAAAGAACCTGGGGCGCTGCGCCGGTGCCACCTTCGGCACCATCGACAGTGATAAAGTCCGGTTCTGATCCCGGGCCGCGTTTGATGATCTCCTCACACAGGTCGCGAATAAAGCCACCGTCTCCGACCACGATTTTAATGCCGACCGGACGACCGGTTACGTCGTGAACACGATGAATTATATCCATCAGTTCAGTCATATTACCTATATCCCTGTGCCGATTGGGACTGATTGAGTCCTGACCGGCAGGTATGCCCCGGAACCTGGCGATTTCTTCCGTGACTTTATGGCCGGGCAATATGCCGCCCTTGCCCGGTTTGGCGCCTTGCCCCAGTTTTATTTCGAAGGCTGCTACCTGTTCAGAAATATCTCTGAGTTTTTTATCACTGAGATTTCCCTGCTCATCGCTTACACCATATTTGGCCGTGCCAATCTGATAGATAATGTCCCCGCCACCAACCAGGTGATAGGGTGAGAGGGCGCCTTCTCCGGTATTCAGCCATATGCCTGCCTTGGCGGAACCGTGTGAAAGTGCGCGTACAGCCGGTTCTGAGAGAGCCCCGAAACTCATGCCGGACAGATTGAAAATGTGTTTGGCATGAAACGGACGCTGCCTGATTTCACCAATAATCTTTGGCATGGTTGGCTTGTGTTCTTCATCAAGCCATGCAAAGGGTGTGCTTACAAAAATCACCGTACCGGGTTCGCGCAGATCGTTGGAGGAGCCAAAGCCGATGGTTGGTTTAATATTCTTTGCGGCTCTGTACATATAGGATCGGGTAGCCCGGTTGAAGGGCATTTCCTCACGGTCGTTGGCGAAAAAATACTGGCGGAAGAACTCCCCCTGTTTTTCCAGAAAGAAACGCATGCGACCGATAACAGGAAAATTTCTTCGAATTGAACTGTGTGGGTGGAAGGTGTCTTTCACAAACATTACCAGCAGGGTGAGCGTAATGAGGCCAAGCCCCCATCCCATAAATACCAGGATATCCGTAATCGTGTAACCTTGTTCTGTCATCATGACCCTCCCCATGTCAGATAGATAACATTATTCATCCAATAACGTTCTTATATTCTGACTCAAGACACCGAAATTTACCGGCTTGATTAAC
>CAYLYU010000028.1:0-17165 GCA_964387725.1 uncultured Zetaproteobacteria bacterium
CTTGCCATTACAGGAGTTAAGAAAACAACCCCATCATTGCTGTATTTAAAAATAAATTTATTTATAATTTCCTTTTATAACATATAGTTACTTTCCAATACAAAACTCGGTAAAAACACGATCCAGTATTTCCTCAATATCTCCGATGCCCACGATGCGACCAAGACAAGACCGAGCCTGATGCCAGTCCAGAGCAACAAGCTCCAATTCATCCTCTCTTCCCAGCCTGGCAAGCCCTTCGAGCAAATGCTGCCTGGATTCTGAAAGGGCCTGGCGATGCCGTTCTCTTGTTACCAGAAGCCCCTCCTCCTGTGCAGGTAGTTGCTCAAGGTTCCTGGAAAGATATTGCTTTATTTCTGATAGCCCTTCCCCGCTTAGAGCACAGAAGGGTAAAAATGATGCCGGTAGAGGTTCCCCATTGGATAAATCTATTTTATTCATGATTTTCACATCAACTTCCTGAGTCATTCTCCAGGTATCAGGTCGTGAGACATCCGCAACGAAGATGACGACATCCGCCTCTTCTGCTGCCCGATGCGCCCTACGAACACCTTCCTGCTCAATAGCGTCGCTGCTCTCCTGTATTCCCGCTGTATCAATAAGCCGCATAGGAACACCACAAACCTCAAAATTCACCTCCAGGGTGTCTCTGGTGGTGCCTGCAATATCACTGACGATAGCTCGTTCACGTGCTGTAAGACGGTTGAGAAAACTCGACTTTCCAACATTGGGTGCTCCCAGGATAGCAACAGTTACCCCGTGAAACAGACGCTCTCCAAAAGTAGAAGTTTGTAAAAGCAGATCAAGGGGTTGAACCAGGTCTCTCTGCAAATCTGAACGCAGGGTGTTATATAACAATGGAGGAATATCCTCTTCCGGAAAATCCAGACAGGCCTCCAACTGAGCAAGGATATGGCTGAGATGATCCATCAGACGCTCGATACAACGCCCGAATTCACCAACAAGGTGTCGTTGTGCCTGCCTTGCAGCTCGCAGTGTGACGGCATCAATAGTAGCAATGACCGCTTCGGCCTGCGACAGATCCATCTTTCCGTTTTCCACTGCCCGGCGTGTAAACTCCCCCGGCTCTGCCTGCTTTGCCCCTAAATCAAAAAGCCTCTTCATCATTGCCTGCATCAATACCGGGCTACCATGACCATGTAATTCGATAATATCTTCGCCGGTATATGAATATGGTGCTGGAAAAAAAAGGACTATGCCTGAGTCAAGAAGCTGATCTTGTTCATCGTACCAGCGCGCAAGGTGTGCATACCTGGGCTGCCAGTGTTTTTCCCTGTGGCTTAAGCGTAGTGAAATAGACCTCGATCCGGGGCCTGATAGTCTGATAACACCTATACCACCGCGGCCCGTCGGTGTTGAGACAGCAGCAATTGTTGCTTTGCCGGCTTCAGAGTCAGAGAGCATCCTGTTGTTTCATTACATACCACTGCTGTAAAATAGATAACAGATTATTGACCAGCCAGTACAGGACAAGGCCCGCCGGGAAAAACAGGAACAGGGCAGTAAATACGATCGGTAACATCTTCATGAGCTTGGCCTGTACAGGGTCCGGAGGTGCCGGACTCAAACGCTGTTGCGCAAACATGGAAATGCCCATCAGCACAGGCAATACAAAGAAAGGATCCTGTACGGATAAATCCTGGATCCAGCCGAAAAACGGAGCCTGACGCATCTCAATCGAAATCAGCAAAACCTTGTATAATGAAAAGAAAACCGGGATCTGAATAATAATAGGCAGGCAACCACCAAGAGGATTGACCTTGTGCTTTTTATACAGGCCCATCATTTCCTGGCCCATTTTTTGCCTGTCATCACCATACATCTCTTTCAGCTTGGCGACTTCCGGCTGGAGCTTACGCATACCAGCCATAGACTCATACGATTTTTTGCTGGGCCAGTAAAACAATATCTTAATTAAGACAACAATCAAAATAATGCTCAGGCCAAAATTTAAGACAAAGCCGAATAAAAACATAATAAGGTCATGCATGGGCTTGGCAATAAATGCAAACCAGCCAAAATCAACGCTCCGCTCCAGCTTTACTCCAACGTCCTTCATAACCGGAATGGATTTCGGCCCAAGGTACAGTTTGGCGCTATAGGTTGTTACTCCATTTTTCAAAACACCCTCGTCAATGAGGCCAGCTTGATAAGTAACACCATTACCCGAATAGTAATACAGGTAGGATTGTGCCTGCTCTGGAATAATCACTGATATAAAATAGCGACTCATCATTCCCGTCCAACCACCTGTAGCGGAAACCTTCTCCGCTTGTCCCGGGGCCAGATCTGAATAATCCACTTCCTTCAGGCTGCCATCCATAAAACCAATGGGTCCTTGATGTTCGTAGAATGTATCAGTTTCCTGATCGGGATTTTTCTCAACTATCTGCCTGTATAAACGCAGGCCACTATTATTTATCTGATCCTCTACATTGACCAGATAAGAACCGTTTTGCATGCTAAGCCGTCTGTTCCATACTCGATTTCCGGGAAGTTCAGCCTGCAACGTAAGAGAGTGTGTATCCTTGCTTATCTCCTGATTAACCAATTGAAAAACCACTTCTGCATCATCATTCAGAATACCTGTACTCATAAAAATAGTATGTAACCCATTATCAGTTAATACAGAAACCGGTTCGGAATTACTGTCGAGGCTCTGACGATATTTATTTAATAGTGCTACGCGTATTGCTCCACTACCGGGATCTACCTTCAAGCTTAAAAGGTCATTGCCCAACGGGATCATTTCAGAAGCAAGTGGCTCCTTCTCTTCTTTAGAAAAGATTTCGGACTGAGGATCCAGTGTGCGCAGTTGATCTACATTCGGCTTATCACTTATCCCGGCTACTGGTACTGTAGGCGGGTTCTTAAGTTTAGGTTCAGAGGGAGAAGGCATCAGCGGGTCGGGCACATCAGGGAAAAGAGCTCCCCATAAAAAAAGCACCAGC
Source organism: uncultured Zetaproteobacteria bacterium (assembly GCA_964387725.1). Taxonomy (GTDB): domain Bacteria; phylum Pseudomonadota; class Zetaproteobacteria; order Mariprofundales; family Mariprofundaceae; genus CAYLYU01. The sequence continues at coordinate 2,973 of CAYLYU010000028.1, forward strand.
ATGGATAAAGCAAAGGCCAGGAATAAGTTTCGTTGTTGGTTCATCTGATCCTCATTTTAGATCCCTGGTAATCAAGGTACCGGATCATAACCACCCCGAGAGAAAGGATGGCAGTGTAACAATCGGCGTATACTCATCAGCGTGCCTCGAATAAATCCATAACGCTCTAAAGCTTCCAGGGCATAACGTGAACAGGTCGGTTGATGGATACAGCTGGGAGGCAGGACAGGTGATAACAAAAGTTGGTAAGCTCGAATGAAGCCTATAAGCAGCCATTTCATCCCTTCTCCCCCCCTATAGAGTGCAAAATTCGATTTAACCCGGTCAACATATCTTCGTTGATGTGAAGTCCAGCCTGCTGATTAAGCTGTGGTACCACGAGAATATCAACCCCGATCCTTCTTACTGCATGGCATCGAAATATATTTCGCAACTTTCGTTTGAACCTGTTCCGATACACAGCCTTACCGTAGCGTCTGGATACGGCAAACCCCAAACGTGCATGATCCTGCTGGTTCGGCATAAAGGTGAAACGAAGCGAAGTACACATAAACCTTTTCCCGTGCCGCAACGTTCTAAAATCAGCTTTATATCTTAGACGAAACTCGGCGGGAAATGTCTGTTTCAGGAAGAAAGACGCTTACGGCCCTTGCTACGTCGGCGGTTAATGACTGCGCGTCCGGCCTTTGTTGCCATGCGCGCCCGGAAGCCATGCGTTCGGGCGCGGCGAATACGGCTTGGCTTAAATGTAAAACTCATAAATACTCCTGAAAAATCGGCTGGCAATAGTAGGCGAGCACTCTATCCTGTCAAGCAACGATTCGATTGCAGGCTGGAACATTAATGCTGGCCGCGATCATGTAAAGTCATTTATATCCGGGAAAAAGATTAAGTGGTAGAAAACCGGTACCTGTGATAGCTGTTGAGGAATGAATAATATGGTTCAAAAGATAGACTGGTCGTTCATCATGAAACAACTTGCCGAATATATTCCGGCAGGTCAGTTCGATGCATGGATACGCCCTGTTCAGGCAGTCTGTAAGGGTCGACTGGTTTCCATTTCTGTACCAAGTCGTTTTTTTCTCGATGGACTCAGGGATCGTTATGAGACTCTTATTAGGAAGACTCTGGAGGATGAGTTTGGGGAGGGTATTGAATTAAAATTTTCTATTGATCCTCATCTTATTTCACATACCAGGGATGAAGATGCCCATAAACACCCGCAGAAGAAGCAAATTGATGGCTATATTGATCCCAGATTTACATTTAAGAACTATGTTGTCGGCTCCAGTAACGAATTTTGTTACGCCGCCTGCCGGGCTGTGGCCGAGAACCCCGGTGAAACCTATAATCCCTTGTATATTCACGGTGGAGTCGGCCTGGGAAAAACGCATCTTATTACTGCTGTTGCCAACGCGGTCGTTCAGAACAGTAAAATAAAAATAGCTTACCGTACTTCAGAACGCTTTACGAACGAATTAATTGCCGCTATTCGAAACGGGACAACCCAGCAATTCCGACAACGATACCGTCAGGCAGATATCCTCTTCATTGATGATATCCAGTTTATTGCCGGAAAAGGAAGCACTCAGGAGGAATTCTTCCATACATTTAACGCATTGTATGAAGTTCGCAAACAAATCATTCTAACTTCGGATCGCAGCCCACGACTTATCAATCACCTTGAAGAACGACTTAAATCCAGGTTCAACTGGGGTTTGGTAGCTGATATTCAACCACCAGACTACGAAACAAGGCTGGCAATTCTTAGCCGTAAGGCGGAACTTGCCGGTGTTTCTTTGCCCGATGATGTTGCTGCTCTTCTCGCTCAACGGATTAGCAGTAACGTACGCGAACTTGAGGGAGGACTTACCAGACTTACTGCTCACGCCACCCTGACGGGAAAAACCATTGATATGGAATTTGCCAGACACGTTTTACGTGATCTCCTGATTGAAGACTCTCGTGTAATCAATGTTGATGAAATTCAAAAAATAACGGCGAACTATTACAATATTCGCCTTCTTGATATGCGTTCCAAGAAGCGGACGCGCAATATCGCGCTTCCACGTCAAATTGCAATGTATGCCTGCAAACAGCTAACCACCATGTCATACCCGGAAATTGGCGAACAATTTGGAGGAAGGGATCATACCACCGTGCTTCATGCTGTTCGGAAAATCAGCAAGATGATCAATGATGCCGATGATTTTCATAGTGAAATTCAACGATTGTTGACAACAATAAAAGGATAAACTGTGTATGTATTTATCTAAAGTTGTGGATAACAAAGGGATATTGGTTGATTTTTGAGCTCGTAACCAGGGATGGAAAGTTATCCAGAGAATATTCATCTATGATCTTTCAGTTTATTCACAACTCAAAATTATCCTTATATCCGGCCTGTAACAAAAAGTGGACTTATCCACATAATCCACAAGTACTATGATGATGACTAACTATTTGATATAAATAAGTCCTTTATAAGAGGGAGATTTTTTATATGCGTGTTACGCTTTCCAAACAGTCGATTTACCAAGCTGTACAACGTTGTCAAAATGTTGTCGAACGAAAACATACCGTTCCAATTCTTTCCAATCTGCTTCTGGAAGCAAAAGATGAGCACTTACAAATAACATCTACAGACCTGGAAGTTGGTCTCAGAGCCAAGGTAAAAGCTGAGGTTGAGAAGAATGGATCTCTCACTGTTTCTGCACGTAAACTTTATGAAATAGTAAAGGAACTGGATAATGATGCGAAGGTTCAGCTTTCCCTTGATAGTTCTTTTCTTCATATTCGCAGTGGAAAATCAAAATTTCGATTGTCAACGCTTCCGGCAACTGATTATCCGGCTTTGAACGAAGATATCGACATTGATCCTGTTCATATCAATGGTCAGGATCTGTCCAGGATGATTTCTTCAACCAGCTTTGCTATGTCGAATGATGAAACCAGGAAATACTTGACCGGAACCTTGTTCGAGCTTCAGGAGCCTTCTCACTTTAAACTTGTAGCAACCGATGGTCATCGTTTGTCTTTGTCGGAAGTTAAATTACAGACAATTCCTCATAGTCTGAAATGTATTGTCCCGAAAAAAGCGGTTATTGAATTAAGAAAATTAACTGAAGAGGTGAAAGGGCAGGTAAATCTGTATCTTGGTAAACGTTCAATCAGGCTGGAGGATGAAAATTTTTGTTTGATTTCCAAACTGGTTGACGCCCGCTTTCCGGCATATGATGAGGTCATTCCCGCTGATGAGTCGGATGGAGCAGTTCTTGATCGTCAAAGTCTCGACCAGGTATTACGCAGGATCATGATTGTTTCCAATGAATTTACCCACGATGCTCAATTGCAGTTCAAGCAGGGAGAACTTCGTATTTCAGCACACAATACCGAGCAGGAAGAAGCCGAAGAAACCATCGAAATAGAATATACAGGAGCCGAACTTACGATTGGTTTTAATGCACGTTATCTACGAGATGTTCTGGCCGTGATTCAGGGACAAAAAATTCGCATACAAATCAGGGACAATCTTTCGCCAGTGTTGATTTTAGACGAGAGTAGAGATAGCGAACGATATGTAATTATGCCGATGCGTATCTAGCTTGTGAGCAACGCACCCGAACTTTATTTGCAGAAAATTGAGGTAGATTCACTGCGCTGTTTTCAAAAATCGTCATGGGAATTTTCTCCTGGGCTAAACCTTATTACCGGAGCGAATGGTTGTGGAAAAACAACATTGCTTGAAGCTGTAAGTATCCTTACTCATGGCAGATCATTCCGGAGTTTCCGGGATCCTCAGCTTGTCCGTTGGGGTATTGAAGAGTTTTTTATCAGAGGAAACTGGTTGCGTTTTGGCCAGCTACACACGGAGGCCAGGGGATATCAGGGTAGGATAGATCTGAAGTTGCAGGGACATCAGGTACAACGTTCAGATCTGAACGAGGCCTTGCCGGTCATTATTGAAGCTCCGCAGGCACGACGACTGATAGATGGTACAGCCAGAGAACGGCGGCGGTGGCTGGATAGCCTTCTTATTGTTTGCCAGGATACTTATGGCAACAGATATAAAAATTATCTCCGCTGTCTTACGCAATGGCAAAGACTTCGCAGGCAGAATAAATTCACATCCGGGGAAATAGAGGTCTGGGAAGAACAAATAGTAGCTTATGGTTTAGAGGTAACGCGAATGCGGAGCCGGATTATTGAAGAAATAAACACCTTCATTAGTGAGTTAACTAACTTGGTAGAGGGTGAGCTTACATTAAGCGTAAAAAAAACAGCGCCGGTTGACGCAGAGTCCTGGCGTTCTTTGTTGTTAAACTGTAGAGTCGATAAAGGAAATATGGGACGACTTCATTCAGGGCCACATTGTGACCGCCCGGATATTTTCTACCGTGGGAAAGAAATTCGACATACCGGCTCCAGAGGGCAACAGCGTTTGGCAGCCATTGTGATTCGTTTAGCCGAATGGAATCTACGTAAACAAAAGCGCGGGGTAGCCCCGTTGCTGATGTTTGATGATTGCCTTGAGCCTCTGGATCAGGGCAGGCAGGAAAATATTATGAAACACTTACAGTCAACCAAGGCACAAATCCTGCTGACAACTCCGGCAGGCAGTTCGATGAAATTTAATTCTGCTGTACAGGTTCAGTCACTGGATCAGTCAGCCAACAGGAAAAACGTGTTTCCCGTTACAAGGGCAACCATATCCATGAAGGAGGCAGCATGAGCACCCCTGCTCCAGAAGTATACAATGCGGAGAGTATCAAGGTTCTCAGAGGTCTTGATGCTGTTCGCAAGCGCCCCGGTATGTACATTGGTGATACTGATGATGGAACCGGACTTCACCATATGGTTTTTGAAGTGGTTGATAATGCTATAGATGAGGCACTTGCAGGCCACTGTGATAAGATCGAAGTTATTTTGCATTCGGATGATTCTGTTACAGTAAGGGATAACGGTCGTGGTATTCCTGTAGGTATTCATGCTGAAGAAGGCGTTTCTGCAGCAGAAGTTATTATGACTATTTTACACGCAGGCGGAAAATTTGATGATAACTCCTACAAGGTTTCCGGTGGACTGCATGGGGTAGGCGTTTCTGTGGTGAACGCCTTGTCCGAGAGCCTGGAACTGGTCATTCTCAAAGACAAAAAAGTGCATTTCCAAAAATACAGGGATGGTGAACCCGAGGCTGCTCTGAAGGTGATAGGCAAAGCGGAAGGTACAGGTACTGAAATCCATTTCCTGCCCAGCCTGAAAGTTTTTTCCCACCGGAACTTTTCTCCGGATGTTCTTTCTTCCCGCTTACGTGAGCTCTCTTTTCTCAATCGGGGTGTTCGCATTGAAATTAAGGATGAGCGCAGCGATTCACACCAGGTGTTTGAGTATGAGGGTGGAATCAGAGCGTTTGTCGAGCACCTGAATCGTGCCCGCAACCCCCTCAATCAAAAATGCATCACCATTATCGGAAGCAGGGAAGAAACGAGTGTCGAATTGTCCATGCAATGGACGGATGGTTACCAGGAAAATGTGTTTTGTTATACCAATAATATTCCTCAACGTGATGGTGGAACACACCTGGCCGGGTTTCGGTCAGCCCTGACCCGCTGCGTTAATAACTATGCAAACAATAATAACCTGCTAAAAAAATTGAAAATAAATCTGAGCGGGGATGATTGTCGAGAGGGTCTAACTGCTGTTTTATCGGTAAAAACTCACGATCCAAAATTTTCTTCCCAGACCAAGGAAAAACTGGTTTCAAGTGAGATAAGGGCGATTGTGGAATCAATTGTAGCAGAGAAGTTGTCCGAGTGGATGGAAGAAAATCCGGCAGAGGCTAAGCGCATTATCGGCAAGACAATGGAAGCTGCCTCAGCACGGGATGCTGCCAGAAAGGCACGTGAACTGACGCGAAGGAAGGGCGCGCTGGATATCTCAAGCTTGCCCGGCAAGCTGGCCGATTGTCAGGAAAAAGATCCGGCAGCTTGCGAAATTTTTCTTGTTGAGGGTGATTCTGCGGGTGGTTCAGCCAAACAGGGCCGGGAACGTCGCTATCAGGCTATTCTTCCACTCAAGGGTAAAATATTAAATGTGGAAAAGGCACGATTTGACAAGATGCTGTCTTCCCAGGAGATAGGCACGATGATTACCGCACTGGGTACCGGTATCGGCAAGGACGATTTTGATGCATCCAAACTTCGTTATCATCGCGTCATCATCATGACTGATGCAGATGTGGATGGATCACATATTCTGACCTTGCTGCTCACCTTCTTTTACCGACAGATGACGGAGATTATTAATCGAGGGCACCTGTATATTGCACAGCCTCCTCTGTATCGGGTGGCGCGCGGAAAGCAGGCCCGATACCTGTCCAGCGATGATGATCTGCTTGAGTTTCTGCTGGAACATGGCAGCAAGGATGCCAGCTTTTATTCCTATGCTGATGCCAGACCCGTGCAGGGGGAGCGCCTGCAAACGATTGTCAGAAGTATCCAAAGGCTGAAAAAGCTCCGGAATCGCCTGGGTCATCGTTTTGACGGGGGCGTGCTGCAACTCCTTCTGGAAACCGGAAAATTAAATATGACTATCCTTCGCTCCCGGGAGCGTTTGGAAGAATGGTTGGAAGGTTTTCAGAAGAGCTTTGCCAAACGTTCCGAAGCCGACGACACCGTCAGCTGGGAAGTCATAGAGGATCAGAACCTTGGTTGTTTCAATGTGAAATTCCAACGTATGGATCATGGTCGCCTTGTTTGTTCAACACTGGAAACGGGTTTGATCAACACGGCGGAATACAAGGAAGCTCAGGCACTTTGTGCTAACGTTAAATCATTGGTTCAGGATGGTGCTTATCTGCAGCACGGTGAAAAGAAGAAGGATATATTGCATTACGAAGATATTTCCAGTTTTGTTGAAGCAGAAGGAAGAAAGGGAATAAATATTCAGCGTTATAAAGGCCTGGGTGAAATGGATCCTGTCCAGTTATGGGAAACAACCATGGATCCCGAGAAACGCACCTTGCTCAGGGTTACGCTGGAAGATGTTGTGGCTGCGGATGAGGCATTTGCCACATTAATGGGTGATGTTGTAGAGCCTCGGCGCAAGTTTATTCAGGATAATGCCCTGAAGGTGCGCAACCTTGATATCTAGCCCGGGCCAGGCAAGTTAATAGTGGATATTACTAAACCTTCGCTGAGTTATGCTGATGCAGGCGTCAGCATCGATGACGGCAACGCCTTTATCAGCCGAATCAGGACTGCAGTGGCTTCTACCACCCGGGCCGAGGTGATCGGAGGGATAGGTGGCTTTGGTGCCCTGTTCCGTGCTGATTTTTCTTCGATGCGTGAACCTGTTCTGGTTTCTTCCACCGATGGTGTCGGTACAAAATTGCTATTACTCCAGAAACATAAACGTCCACATGTTGCTGGCATTGATGCTGTGGCCATGTGTGTCAACGATATGGCCGCGCAGGCAGCCGAGCCTCTGTTTTTTCTCGATTATCTGGCTACAGGCAGACTTGACCAGGAAACACTTGCCGGTGTCGTCGAGGGCATTGCCGAGGCTTGTCGAATTTGTGAATGTGCCCTGATTGGTGGTGAAACAGCTGAAATGCCCGGCATGTATGCGCCTGAGCATTACGATATCGGTGGTTTTTCAGTCGGCGTGGTTGATCGCCCCGTCGTGGTGGATGGTTCCACCATTTGCGATGGCGATGTGATGCTGGGCCTGGCTTCCAGCGGCCCGCATTCAAATGGGTATTCGCTAATCCGGAAGTTGATCGAAGTTGGCTCTGCCGATATAGAGAATGATGTGCTGGCGGACGGCACCAAAGCCGTAGAGGCCGTACTTGCCCCTACCCGGCTCTATGTGCCGGCGGTAAAAGCCCTGATAGCGTCAGGTATAGATGTTCACGGTTTCTCGCATATTACCGGTGGCGGCATGTTTGATAATGTTGAGCGGATTTTACCAAATGGCCTGTCAGCTACGGTAGATGCTTCTGCCTGGTCGATACCTCCGGTATTCAACTATCTGCTTTCTTTTGCCGATGTTGAACGTGATGAGTGCTATCGTACCTTCAATATGGGCATCGGCTTTGTCGTTATTCTATCCGGGTCGGAAGCCCAAAAAGCTGAGACGATACTGCAAGATGCAGGTGAGACCGTTTACCGTATAGGGTACATTCACAAAGAAAATGACGAAAGGGTGACGCTAATAGATTAAGCGGGCGTCCCAGCGCAGCTGGCGAACATTCTGCATGAGGGGGCGGGGTCATCTCGTTTGATCCAGAAGAAAATATCACAACTGCGATTGCCTCGCATCATCATTTGCTAATCACTGCTGGGAAGGTGAAATCTTGATTGCCGCGTCATCAAATATTAAAGAATCTCCAGAACGCTTTCGGGAGGGCGACCGATAGCAGCCCGATCTCCCTTGATGACCATGGGGCGCTCAATCAGGATAGGGTGGTCGACCATCATCCTGATTTGTTCCTGCCGCGACAAACCCTTTCCTTTGATATATTCCCCGTATTCGGCCTCGCCCTTTCGCATCAAATCCTCCGGCTCCTTGTCGAGCAAACCGAGAATATTGTCCAGCTCTGATTCAGAAGGTGGCGTTTTCAGGTATTCGACGACTGCCGCTTCAATCTCCTGCTCCTGAAGCAAGGCCAGGGTTGCACGTGATTTTGAGCAACGCGGATTATGGTAAATGATAACTGACATAGGATCTCCTCTCTCAGAATAATTCAACACATAGCTAGTAAATAAAATAACTTGTAGCTGTTCAGGTTGCCGTTGATTTTTCTGAGAGCAAGGAAAAAACGTGGAGCTTTCTACTGTAAGTGTGCATTTTTGGCGAAGCTATCTGGAGAATCAGGGGTGACCTGGATAGTTACACAACTTCCAGTGCTGCATACTTAAGCATCAATCGCTTTAAACCGGCACGCCTGAACTGAACGGCAACACGGGTAGCGTCACCGGCACCCTCTACACTCAGCACAACGCCTTCCCCAAAGGTGGGGTGGAGCACATCTGTACCAGGCGGAATTCCGGTAACTGTTCCCTGCATTGCCATCGGAGCAGATACGGGTTTTTCCCTTTCCAGCACGTCGGTAGTTATGTCAGTAATAAAACGGCTGGGTAAGGGGAAAAACATATCGCCAAAGGCCCGCCTTATTCTGGCTGACGCCAACAACAAATGGTCTCTGGCACGGGTTATACCAACATATAACAGCCGCCGTTCTTCAGCTATCCCCTGTTCGCCCTCATCCTGTGATCGCTGGTGGGGAATTAGTCCCTCTTCCACTCCGGCAATAACCACAGTGTCAAATTCAAGGCCTTTAGCTCGATGCAGGCTCATCAGCGAAACTGACTCATCGCTTTCCTTCTCTTCTCCACTTTGCAACAGGGCAGCCCGATCCATGAAATCCACCGGAGACAAGCCTTCACCCATCGACATCTCAATAAAGTTCTGAAGTGTTCGGATATTTTCAATTCTTGATTCCGCCTCCAGTTTCCCCTGAGCCTGTAGCGATTCCAGATAGCCGCACTCCTCCAGCAAATCCCCCAGACCCAGATCCGGTTTGCTCAAACAATTGGTTCGATGGCCAGTAAACAGACTGGCCAAGGGTTCAAGTTTTGCGACAGGGCCGGTAACACCGGTAAGCGTATCCAGCCAGTCAGCTGCCCTGATACCTGATTCGGACAATACGCGAGAAACAATCTCTTGGCCTTTGGCTCCAATGCCGCGTTTCGGTTTGTTGCAAATGCGTAGCAAATGCAGGGAATCAGCACACTTATGTAACAACGCCCAGTAAGCCAGGGCATCCTTGATCTCCATTCGCTCAAAAAAACCCACTCCGCCAATGACCCGGTAGGGAATATCCTGCTCCCGAATAAGCTGTTCTATGGGTAATGACTGGCGGTTGGAGCGGTAAAGAACCGCCATTTCCCGCCAGGGAACCCCCATTCTATGTCTTGATTGCAGGAATGTCCTGATACGGCGAGCCTCATCGTATTCGTCATTGCAAACCAGCCATTGCGGTGTGGCACCACGATCCCTTGTTGTCCTGAGAACTTTTTCGTGTCGATCAGAATTTTCACTGATAACGGCGTTGGCAAGCTTGAGGATTGCTCCGCTGGAGCGGTAATTCTCCTCCAGTCGGTGGACCTCAGCCCCCGGCCACACGTTCTCAAAATCGAGAATATGACGGACATCTGCACCTCTCCAGCCATAAATCCCCTGATCATCATCACCAACAACGGTGATATTCCGATGACCCGAGCAAAGCAATTGCAACCATTGCTGCTGCAGCGGATTTGTGTCCTGATACTCATCCACAAGAACATGATCAAAGCGACAACTTATAGCCCTGGCAATGTCGGCATGATCTTTCATCAGCTTGACAACATTGAGTAGAAGATCACCGAAATCCATCCTGCCCAACTGCTTGAGAGAAGCCTGATAAACGGCATATAGTTCGCGGAAATTAACCTTGTTCAAAATTTCATCCCCGGCCTGATCCGGGCCAAGTCCGGCATTCTTGCAACCATCGATCCAGGCAAGCAGAAAGCCCGGCTGGATGTGATCGGAGCCTATATTTCGGGCCTTCAGGATACGTTTGGCAAGAATCTTCTGATCATCACTATCTACAACCTGAAAATCATGTTCATAACCCAGTCTTTCCGCATATTTTCGCAGGAAACGGAGAGAAATAGCGTGAAAGGTGCCTGAAAAGACACCACCGCCATTGTCTCCGATCAGGCCTTCCAGACGCGTCTTTAGTTCAGCTGCCGCCTTGTTGGTAAAAGTCACAGCCATGATGCGATGTGGCGCTACACCCTGCTCACTGATGAGATAACCTATCCTGTGTACTATAGTGCGCGTCTTGCCTGAGCCGGCACCAGCCAGGATTAATTGCGGCCCGTGATCAGCCTGTACCGCTCTGGTTTGGGCAGGGTTGAGATTCATTCGTGCCTGGGCGCAACGCCACATTGGCTTTTAGGGGTGGCTCTGATAGCACGTGAAGTTAAGAGACAGGACACTAGGGTTGTGCCTTCTCACCATGCTCGACGATCAGGCTATGATAGGTAGCGAAGACTGCGTTGCGTGAAAGTACGCCAAGTGCCTTGCGCGGATTATCCCCTGCGACAACCAGCATCTGTTCAAACTCTTCACTATTAAACACCTGGATGGCATCAAGCAGGCTACTGTTTTCAGAAACAGAACTGATATCCCGATTTGCAACCTCCGAGGCAACGGCAACCTGATCCAGGCTCGGGTCAAGCAACCATGGCTGCAGATCTGAAAAGGTAACGATCCCCACCATCAGCTCTTCATGATCCACGATCAGCACAATGCCCTTCCCCGATGAAACATAAATGGCTTTTAATTCCTTTAAGGAGGTTGATTCGTGTACACTGGGAATACTCTTCCAGGGAATTTGATCCACTTTGGTTGCGCGCATCCAGGAGCGTTCCAGCAACCAGCTGGTTTTTACCCCCTTTTCCTCGAGTGATTCAGTGAATACTGAGCTTTTGCCGATAGCACGCTTAACAACTGTCGCCACGATACAGGCAGCCATGAGCGGTAACATTATCTGATAATTCCCCGAAAGTTCAAATACCATAAGGATAATAGTCATGGGCGCCTGCATACTGGCAGCAGTCAGTGCCCCGCAGGCAACCAGCGCATAAGCACCGTAACTCTCTGAATAGGCAGGAGAGAAACTATGTGCCATACCTCCGAACAAGGCCCCGGCAACAGCGCCAAGAAAAAGACTTGGCCCCAGCATGCCACCCGGAAAGCCACCGGAAAAACAGATAACCGTCACAATGAGCTTGCCCGCAAGCAACAGACCAAGAAATAATGACAAGGGAAGAATGACGCCCAGAATTTGAGGATCCACACGCTCCAGCATTATGGATTCAACTGTTCCGTAACCAATGGACATCACCTCGGGAAAACCCATACCAATCAGTCCCAAAACAAGACCGGCAACAGCGGGTCTGAACCTGATATCCGGAACGACTTTGGCAAAAAGATGGCGCAACGGTGACAGGGATTTAACCAGCACGGTTGCTAGCAAGCCACAGAAGATGCCAAGCCCGACATACGCCGGAATCTCCCAGGCGCTAACCAGATGATATTCGGGGATGATGAAGGCTGGATAATTTCCCAGTTCAGCGCGGGTGATCACTGTTGCTATCACAGAAGCAATGACTATCGGGCTGAAGGTCGCAATGGCATAATCTGCAAGGATGATTTCCAGAGCGAACACTACCCCGGCGATAGGTGTATTAAATGATGCCGCAATTCCGGCAGCGACTCCACAACCAATCAGGGTGCGCAACTGTTTTTCGGACAGGCCAATCCGGTAACCGATCTCTGAGGACAACACAGCTCCCAGAGCCACTGTCGGGCCTTCTCTTCCCAGGCTAATACCACTGCCAGTACTAACTGCGGTCCCAAGGGTTTCTGTGATCATCTGCCTGGGGTTCACCCTGGCACCACGCTCTGACAGATCCTCCAGTACGCCGGCAACACCACGCAATTCACCTCTGGGTAAGAATCGCAATATTATAAAGCCGACGATCAATCCGGCGGTGACGGGAGCAATGAGATAGATATACCAGGGAAGCACTTCTATTGCTGCATCCCATGCCCTTTCGCCGGTCCACAGCAAAGAGACCCACTCTATCCCGGAGCGGAGCAGCAAGGCCGCATAGCCAGCCAACACGCCAACAAATATTGCCAGCACACTCAGGTAGAGCACGTCATGGCTTTTCAGCCAGGCCATACCCTGATTCCAAAGCTCGCTTGATGATCTGATCCGACGGATGGAGCACCTCCAGAAAATGTGCCGCAAGCCTATGCCGAGGCATGTCTGATCGCTACAACCATGATGTCCTCCGGGCTCTGTACGGGTATGCTTCAGACATGTTTGATATATTGCTCGGCATGGCTGCAATTATTGCCACTGGCATTATCTGGCGAATAATCATTGGCAATACTTCGGCTGAAAAAATACGCGCTCACCTTGCCAAAGCTGTCTACGAAATTTTTCTTCCCGCCCTGGTACTGCATGTCATGTGGCAAACTCCGGTTGACCTTAACATGCTGCGTGTGCCCATTGTTTCAGCAACGGGTGTGTTGCTTTCTCTTCTTGTTGCCTACCTGATTTACAGTCGAGGATCAGATAGCAGTTGTAAAAAGGCTACTGGTGCCATGCTACTGGCCGCCAGCTTCGGTAACTTCACCTATCTGGGCCTGCCAGTATTAACCCAGACCTTTGGCCCCTGGGCTCAGTCCGTTGCCATTCCCTTCGATCTTTTTTCCAGCACGCCCCTGTTGTTTACCGTTGGCATTCTGCTGGCACAGCGATATGGAAGTTCCAACAAGCGTGTACATGCCGGTGTCGAACTTGTTCGTGTGCCTGCCTTGTGGGCAGCTATTGCTGGCCTCTTGTTGAGTACAGGGAACATCACCATGCCGTCATGGCTGGATGAAACCCTGGGCTTGCTAGGTGCTGGGGTGGTTCCCCTGATGCTGATATCCATTGGCATGGCACTGCGCTGGCAGTCCAGCTGGCTGTCGCGCCTGCCTCTGTTGCTCCCGGTTGTTCTTATTCAGCTTGTTTTCATGCCCCTGGTTGTCTGGGCTGCTTGTATTGGTGTGAATATGCCTGAAAAACTTCTGGCGCCTGCTGTTGTCGAGGGAGCTATGCCCTGTATGGTTCTTGGTCTGGTCGTGTGCGATCGCTTCAAGCTTGATTCCGGCCTTTATGCCGAAGCAGTCTCTGTCACTACCGTTCTGTCCTTGCTCACACTTCCTGTTTGGTTAAAACTTGTTCAATGATGAGGGGGACGTGAGTTGAGTACAAGCGATATCATTTTTCTGCTGGTTTTTTTCTGGGTTCTGTTCGTGGGAGCAAGGCTTGCTGTTTTTTCACTGAATATAGATGTCAGAATCAAAAAACGGCTTTGGCCAATTCTTATTGTAGGTCTGGGATGTTTGCTTCTGGGTGCTGCCTGGTTATTGAAGTTCCCGCTCACCGGCTATTACATTCTGGTACCTGCTGTGGCAGCAATTATTTTCACAAACCTTAGAGGTTTCTACTTCTGTGAGGCTTGCGGTCGGATGCTGGCCCACAAAAACATCCTTTCTGCGCCTGAAAAATGTGCAAAATGCGGT
>CAYLYU010000029.1:0-15328 GCA_964387725.1 uncultured Zetaproteobacteria bacterium
GCTTTCTTTACCAGACCAGGAACGATGACCGGATTCGGTCCGGGTGATTCGGCAACCTTTAGGTTTGTCCCAAGATGAAGCGGAAGATAAGTTAAGCCTTTGCGCAAACGGGGCAGCCAAATGGGCGCCCCGTTCTTTTTCTCTTTACTGGCGCGCTCGGAGGGATTCGAACCCCCGGCCCTCAGGTTCGAAGCCTGATGCTCTATCCAACTGAGCTACGAGCGCTTGTGACGGCTTCCTTCTTGCATATGCAAATCTTGAAGCCAAAGTTTCCAGCTTGCCGAATCGGGGCCAAACAGTTCAGGAAATTCTCTATATAACCAACCCCTGTAAAGCCACTTTCCACGTTCGGACACTTCGACGAAAACGGCTGGATTATCCACATTTTCATCCTCAATGTAAGAACCCGATTTCAAACGCAAGCCACTTGCAGCCCCTAAAACCTTAATCTCGAGATCAAACAACAATATTCTATCACCAATGTCTACGTTGCTCTTGTGAATTCTGGCTGTGCTTTTTTCCAGCAGGACAATGACTGCACTTCCTTTCGCTTCGATGGCCCATCCGGGAATATCCTGTAAAACATCTGCCCCGTGTGGATCATCAGGAGCACTTAGCGGCAGTTGCCACTTGATTTCTTCAGACTCTCTTTGATCGCAGGCACTTAACGCCAGAGCGCAAACCAGGATGCCCAGCGCCAACAAAAATCTGGCGGAGAGAGAGGGATTCGAACCCTCGACACGGTTTCCCATGTAACACCTTAGCAGGGTGCCGCTTTCGACCACTCAGCCATCTCTCCTTTATAAGTTTCGGCGCATTATCGTGCACATCGCATGAAGTGCAACATTTTCATCAATATGGCGGAAGGGGTGGGATTCGAACCCACGGAAGGTTTCCCTTCGCCGGTTTTCAAGACCGGTGCTTTCGACCACTCAGCCACCCTTCCGATTTTTGTCCATTACAGTGAACTGTACCTCACCGTTATTTTCTGGCGAGACTTCATAAGCGAAGTCTATAGAAACTGGCTATCGCGTGAAGTGGCAGAATTATATTACTGAAATTCTTTGCGCTGCTCCAATATAAGATTGCAACGCCTCCGGAATCGTCACGGAACCATCCGGTTGCCAGCCGTTTTCCAACAGGGCCGCAAGACAGCGACCGATAGCGACACCTGAACCGTTCAGAGTAGCAACAGGCTCCGGTTTGCCATTTTTGTCGCGGAAACGAATATTGGCCCGCCTGCCCTGAAATTGTCCGAAAGATGAGCAGGAAGATATTTCACGGTATTGCCTCTGGGCCGGAAACCATACTTCGATATCAAAAGTCTTTTCCGCTGAGAAACCCAAATCAGCGGTGCAAAGCTCGATTCGTCGATAAGGAAGGTTCAGAGCCTTAAGTACAGCTTCTGCGCATGCGGTTAATCTTTCTAATTGTTTGAGTGTGTTCTCCGGGCGCACAAAATGAACCAGTTCAACTTTGTCGAACTGATGCTGGCGGATCAGGCCTCTTACATCTCTGCCGGCAGAACCCGCCTCTCGTCGAAAACATGGCGTGTAGGCGCAATGTTTTATGGGTAGCTGTTCAGCTTTCAGAATCATCTCACGGTAAAGATTTGTGACTGGAACCTCCGCGGTGGGAATGAGGTAGGCATCTTCTCCTTCCAGCTTATAGGCATCATCAGCAAACTTGGGCAACTGACCTGTCCCTGTCATGGCCTTGCCATGCACAATGGCCGGTGTCCAAACTTCATCGTAGCCGTGCTGATCCACATGCATATCCAGCATGAATTGAATCAGGGCACGTTCCAGCCTTGCCCCCCTCCCCCGCAGTACGGTAAAACGACTCCCTGAAATACGTGCTCCGGCCTCAAAATCAAGTATGCCCAGCTTCTCACCGATATCCCAATGGGGTGGCACTTCATCACTACGCGGATTTCCCCGGCGATGGATTTCAACATTATCATTTTCATTCTTCCCATCCGGAACGGATACATGTGGAAGATTAGGGATTTCGAGAAGCGCGGCTTGAAATGCATCATCGGCAACTTTAGCTTCATTTATAAGCTCTTTGTTTCTTGTGCCAATCTCAGCCATGGAAGCCAGTTCTTCACTGGTATCCTCACCCCTGCCTTTTTTCTGACCGATCAGCTTTGATACCCGATTCCGTTCTGCCTGCATCTGTTCGGCCTCGGTTTTGAGCTGCCGTTGCCGGTCATCCAGTAGCCTTGCTGTTTGCCAGGGGCCATCTTTGGCAACGATAACCGGATCACGGCGGGTCAGTGCCCGGCTCATGGCTTCATGAGTCAGACGAATCTGCTTTCGATCAATCATACAACACTGTCGGTTTCGCTGGCAGATGTATCCTCATCATTTTCCCCACGATCCACGATACGTACCGCATCCACAACGCATTCACCCGAATTGCACCCGACCAGCGTCACGCCCTGAGTGTTTCGTCCAATAACAGAGACTCTTTCCATCCGAATACGTACCAGACGACCTGTGTTGGTGACCAGCATGACCTGATCATCGTTTACAACCTGAATCGTACCGATCACAGAGCCGTTCCTGCCGGCTGTCTTCAGGGTAAATACACCCTGGCCTCCCCGTTTCTGCCTTGGGTAATCTTCTACAGCAGTACGTTTTCCATATCCATTCTCGGAAACGGTAAGAAGCGTAGCCCTGTCTGCCACCACGGTCATGGCTATGACGCTGTTTCCAACCGGCATGCGCATACCAGTTACACCCCTGGTTCCCCGTCCCATGGGTCGCACATCAGTCTCGGAAAAGCGAATTGACTTGCCGCCACTGGATGCAAGCAGAATATCCTGTTCGCCATCAGTTCGAACCACTGCAATCAAACCATCATCCACATCAAGATTGATGGAAATAATACCATTTGCCCGAATGTGTTTAAAAAGATCAAGACTGGATTTCTTTACAATGCCCTTTTTTGTTGCCATCGCAATGTAGGTTTTTTCGTCAAAGTTACGTACTGACAAGGTAGCAGAAATTTTCTCATTTTTTTCCAACGGCAGTAAATTGATCATGGCCTTGCCGCGAGCCGCCCTGCCCGCCTGTGGTATCTCGTAAATCTTCTTTCTGAACACCCGACCGCGATCACTGAAAAATAAAAGAAAATCGTGGGTGGAAGCTACGATAAGCTGATCTACAAAATCTTCTTCCTTGGTGGTCATGGCAGTCTTGCCCTTTCCACCACGATGCTGAGCACGATAAAGGGTCACAGCATTACGCTTGATATATCCCTCATGCGAGATCGTTACCACCATATCCTCTTCCGTGATCAGGTCCTCAATCGAAAGGTCGGCGATATCATCAAGAATCTGGGTGAACCGGGGTTCTGCATAGGTATCACGGATAGCTTCCAGTTCTTCCACAATCACCTGCATCAACAGAGTTTCATCTGCAAGAATGGCTTTGAGGCGCTGAATCGTAAGCTGAAGATCCTGAAATTCAGATTCGATCTTATCCCGCTCCAGGCCAGTCAGGCGTTGTAAGCGCATTTCCAGAATTGCCTGGGATTGTTTCTCGCTTAAGGAAAAGTGTTCCATAAGACCGCTTTTCGCCTCAACAGGAGTCTGGCTTGCCTTGATCAGGCGGATGACCTCATCAATGTGATCCAGTGCAATAAGGAGCCCTTCGAGAATGTGAGCCCTTGCTTCGGCCTTGGCCAGCTCAAACAAACACCTGTGTGTAACGACCTGTCGTCTGTGATCAATAAAGTGGAGCAGCAACTCGCGAACACCACAGCGCTTGGGTTGACCATCGATCAAGGCCAGCATATTGCAACCAAAATTGCACTGTAACTGGGTATGTTTGTAAAGGTTATTGAGAATAACCTCGGGGATCTCATTCTTTTTCAGTTCAATGACGATCCGCATACCATCTCTGTCAGATTCATCACGAAGGTCGGAAATCCCTTCAATCTTCTTGTCACGAACCAGCTTGGCAATATTTTCGACAAGGGTTGCCTTGTTTACCTGATAAGGAAGTTCCGCAACAATAATGGATTCCCGGCCTGTTCTGGCCTGACGTTCCACCATGATACGGGCCCGCATGGTGACCGATCCCCTGCCCTTACAAAAAGCATCCCTGATGCCATTCTTACCGTAAATAAATCCGCCGGTGGGGAAATCCGGACCCGGCATAATGCCCATAAGCTGGTCATCGTTGATGCCGGGGGTTTGAATCAGAGCAATAGTGGCAGTAATGGCTTCGCCAAGATTGTGGGGTGGAATATTTGTAGCCATCCCCACTGCAATACCAGTAGAACCATTAACGAGAAGATTGGGGAAACGAGATGGCAAAACTTTCGGCTCTGTAAGTGAATCATCGTAATTGGTCTGAAAATCAACAGTGTTCTTGTCGATATCAGCAAGAAGCTCGGAGCTAAGCTTGCTCATACGGGCTTCGGTATAGCGCATGGCTGCCGGAGAATCACCATCGATGGAACCGAAGTTCCCCTGCCCGTCCACGAGGACATGGCGCATATTCCAGGGCTGGGCCATGCGCACCAGGGCATCATATACAGCCGTATCACCATGTGGGTGGTATTTGCCGATCACATCGCCTACAACACGCGCGGATTTCTTGTAGGGTTTGTCATGTGTGCAGCCAAGCTCTCTCATCGCATATAAAATTCGACGATGTACAGGTTTCAGGCCATCACGAGCATCAGGCAGTGCTCTGCCCACAATTACACTCATGGCGTAATCCAGGTAGGAGCGTTGCATCTCCTCTTCGATCAGCACTGGAACCGAAGTATTCAAATGTTCCATGAAAGGCGACCTCCGCTCCTAAAGGATATGTAATGATAAAGGGAAAAGGTGCTCCATACCACCTCAAAACGTGGTGCCCTCGACAGGATTCGAACCTGTGGCCTACTGCTTAGGAGGCAGTCGCTCTATCCTGCTGAGCTACGAGGGCATAAAATCAGTTATATTCGAAAGGTGATTCGTTCAGACAGCACTAATCATAGCGGATCAAACTGGAAATTTCGACTTCTTCAAAGCGTTTCCTCCCCTCCAAAGAAGCAAGCTCAACGACAAACAGACTGCTCAAAACCTCAGCTCCCAGCCCCCGAATCAGGTCCACCGTTGCTCTGGCCGTACCTCCCGTTGCCAGCAAATCATCTACAATGATGACCTTGTGACCGGCCGACAAAGAGTCTCGATGAATCTCAAGGCGATCCATGCCATACTCCAGTTCATAATCCATACCGTAAACATCTGCGGGCAATTTTCCCGGTTTTCGTACCAGCACAAGGCCCAGGCCAGTTTGCTGGGCCAAAGCAGCTCCAAAAATAAATCCTCGGGATTCGATACCTACAATAACATCGGTATCCGGAGGAACTAAACATGCCATTTCGGAAACTGAGGCAGAAAAGGCATCACCATCTGCCAACAGTGGTGTGATGTCCTTGAAAACAATACCGGGCTTTGGAAAGTCAGGGATATCACGCACATAGTCTCTAAGGTTAATAGGTTCAACAGTGTTCAAAGAATCTCCTCCATACTGATATGCTGTCGGTCAACAAGCAGGCGAAGCTTTAGCAATGAGGTCACCTGAATTTGACGAATACGCTCTCGGGTAAGCCCCACATGCTTGCCAACGGACTCCAGAGTCCGGGGCTCTTCATTCGTATCTATACCAAAACGCAGCCGTACCACCTCTTCTTCTTTCTCGCTCAGGCCATTCAACCATGACTTGAGAAGATTATTGCATACCGAACGGCTAAAGCGGTCATCCGGCATTTCAGCCCGCTCGTCTTCGATCACATCATGCAGGGTATAGTCTCCCTCGTTATTCAGCAGGATATCAGCACTCTCCGTTCGGAAATTCGTTTCCAGAAGAGTCATGATTCTCTGGGGGGTTTTCCCCATGTGTTCGGCAATTTCAACCGCTTCCGGCTCTCTTCCTAATTCGATGCGCAACCTGTCACCGGCACGGCGCATGGCGTTGTATTCCTTGCTGATATGCACAGGCAAGCGGATCGTTCGGGCCTGATTCATGATTGCACGCTCAACAGACTGACGTATCCACCAGGTAGCATAAGTTGAAAACCGGAAACCTCTGGCACCGTCAAACTTCTCAACAGCCCTCATAAGCCCGATATTTCCTTCCTCTATCAGATCGCCCAATGCTAAACCGCGATGCATATAACGCCGCGCAATTTTCACAACGAGGCGCAAGTTGGCTTCTATCATCTGCCTTCGGGCAGACTCATCCCCTGTGGCAATGGCCCTTGCCAGTTCTCCTTCCTGCTCCGCAGTTAGCAACGCATAGCGAGAAATCTCCCGCATATAGATGGTCATGGGATTAATACTGTGTGACTTCACCATATTTCCATAAAAACCCAATCTGCATTATTCATGGATGCAGCTCAATGCCGCCTTTTCTTCGGAAGATAGGCAAGAGGGTTAACCGGTGTCTTGCCACGTCTGATCTCAAAGTGTAGATGAGGAGCAGTAGCCCTTCCCGATCGACCAACACGGGCGATCATGTCACCCGATTGAACCCGATCACCTTTTCGTACCAGATTGCGCTGATTGTGCGCGTAAGCAGTAAACATATCCCGGCTGTGGCGAACAATAATGAGCTTTCCGTAGCCGGATATTCTTTGATCCGAGTATACCACCTCTCCTGAAGCAGCCGCACGTATGGGAGTTCCCGATTTCGCACTAATATCAATGCCATCATGCATGCGGCGATTCCTCTTGCCAAAATTACTGGTCACCTTGCCATGAACCGGCCAGCGTAAATTCACTCTGGAATAACGTGCCTTAGCCTTTGTTTTTTTCTTCCGGGATGGTTTGGCGGAAGAAGTTTTTCTGTAACTCCGTTTCTTCTCTTTAGCAATTGGAATATAACTTGGTTGTGGAGCTGTGCTTCTTAGATAAATTCTTTGACCTACATAAATGGTATAGGGATGACGCACACGATTACGGCGAGCCAATAAGTGATAGTCAACTCCATAGTTTTTGCCAATGCTGTAGAGGGTGTCACCTTTGTGGACAATATACACATGCCTCTGCGGGTGTTTTATAGCAGATGAATAGTCCGGGGCTTGTGTTTTGTAACAGGATGTCAAACACAAAAGCAACAAAATGAAACAAAGCTTTACTTTTGCCAAAGCCACAACCCTATAAAACCAGCTCCTACAAGAATGACGACCATGACGGAGAGTATATCGAGATGTTTCTCAACAAAGCCGCGTAATTTTTCTCCCCCCCAGCGCATCACGGCCCCCTCAAGACCAAAACGCAGACCCCTGGATAATATGCAGGCGCCAATGAAACCCCATATCGGCATGGCAAGAAAACCCGCTGTGATGGTGATAACCTTGAAGGGAATCGGAGAAAATCCGGCGATAAGCACCAGCCACAGTCCATACTCGGTAAAGAGGGCTTGCACACGATCAAATTCCGCCATGACACCATAGAATTCCAGCATGGGCTCAGCCAGCCCTGAAAAGAGAAACATACCGATACCGAAGCCAAGTACTGCACCGATCGTCGACCCCGCAGTAGCAATGAAGGCAAAACGAAGACTGAGGTCGGGGCGGCCAAGGGCAAGGGCAAGAAGGAGAACATCCGGCGGAACAGGAAAAACGCTGGCTTCAATAATTGCAATAAAGAACAGGGCCAGCTGAGCATTGGGATGCCCGGCCCAGGCCATTGTCCAATCGTAGCAGCGGCGTAACAACGAAGAACGCCTGGGTTGCTTTACAACAGGCTCAGTGATGTTCGGCCTCATCAATCAGGGGCACGAATGAGCAGGTATCAAAACGCTCTTCGGTGAATCCATCACCACATTTACGGCGCCGGACAAGGATGTGGTTCCCGTTCATACTTACCGGCATGATCAATAGTCCGCCGGTGCGCAGTTGCCGCATCCAGATTTCGGGAACCCTTGCTCCGCCAGCTGCTGCAAGGATGGCATCAAACGGAGCATATTCTTCCCATCCCAGCGTGCCATCACCGCATTTAAGCATGACATTAGCTTGCCTTGCAGCCCGTAAATTACGCCTGGCTAAATCATACAGTGCCGGAATTCGCTCGATGCTGTACACACGTCTACACAAACGGGAAAGAATTGCGGTTTGGTAACCACAACCGGTACCAATTTCCAGAGTGCGCTCATGCCCCTTGAGCTCAAGGAGCTGACTCATTCTGGCCACCATGTAGGGCTGAGAAATAGTTTGTCCCTCGCCAATAGGAAGGGCTGAATCCTGATAAGCGTAACCCGCCATGGCGGGTTCAACAAACAGGTGACGGGGGACCGTACACATTGCATCGAGCACGCGGTGATCTGTAATGCCACGGGGCATCAACTGTTGTTCGACCATTCGTAATCTTGGACGTTCCAGAGTTGGGCTAGATTTCATGCCTATCCTTAATCGGGATCAATGATGCATGAAGGGCAAAAGAGCCTTTCAAGATCGCTTATTGCCAAAGGCTATCATTTATCGGGGCACAATAGCTCACAGAAAAGTGGTCGGGGCGAGAGGATTTGAACCTCCGACCACCAGTCCCCCAGACTGGTGCGCTACCAGGCTGCGCTACGCCCCGAAAAAAATGATGCGCCACCACACATGGTAATGACACATCCATACACAACAGAAAATCAGTCGTCCAGAAGTTTGATAACCGAATCCAGTTCTTCCCGAATTGAACTCAAAACATTCTTAACATTTTTTGGTTCTGAAATATTAGAAAATCCATTTCTCATCAAGCGTTTTTTCGCACCTTTGATCGTAAAATTCAGATTGTACAAAAGATGCTTGATCTGCAAAATAACGTGCACGTCTTTCTGGCGATAAAAACGACGATTGCCACTCTTTTTTACCGGCTTGATATGATGAAATTCCGTCTCCCAGTAGCGTAAAACATGCGGTTCCACCTCGCAAATCTCACTTACCTCCCGAATCGAAAAAAACAGCTTGTTGGGCAGATCGGGAACACTTACACCGGCTTGACGCAAAGTCTGTCCATACTTATTCATATTCAGGAGCCCTTGTTCATCTGCTCAATAAGTAAATTGCTGGGACGGAATGTAACAACTCGTCTGGCAGAGATCATGATCTCCTCGCCGGTTTTAGGGTTGCGCCCGCGACGAGGGGTTTTATCGCGTAAGGTAAAATGACCAAAGCCAGATATCTTCACATCTTCCCCGCTCTCCAGAGTGGAGCGAATCATATCAAGAATACCTTCTACAATGAGACCGGATTCTTTTTTTGGCAAACCAACATGTTCATGTACGAGTTCGGCTATCTCTGCTTTTGTCACTTGTTTCCCCAACTATCAAAGTTTTCCTAGAATTTACGTGTCAAAGATAGCAGAACATATTGTTTTGTCAAAGTTATTTTGATTGATAGTCCTGTAATAAACCGGCATGTAATTGCAGGATTCTGTCACAGTGTTGTGCCAGTGCCAGGCTATGTGTAACCATAACAACTGAGGCATTTTCTTCGTGGCACAACTGCTTTATGACAGAAAACACCTCCATAGCAGTCTGTTCGTCAAGATTGCCCGTAGGCTCGTCAGCAAGCAGAAGTTTGGGACTGTTTATCATTGCTCTGGCTACAGAAACACGCTGCGCCTCACCTCCGGAAAGCTTGGCTGGTCTGTGACTGACACGGTGTTCCAGACCCAGGCGCTTGAGCATGCGCTGCGCTACAGGCAAAGCCTGCTGCCGGCTTTTACCGCCGACCATCAGGGGAAGCATAACGTTTTCACAAGCATCCAACTCAGGGATCAGGTGATGGGCTTGATAAATAAAACCAATGCCGGAGTTGTGGACAGCAGATATTTTTGCGGCTGAAAGCTCAAACAGGGAGAGCCCATCAAGGATAGCCGAGCCACTATCGGGAAGTTCCAGGGCACCAAGAACATGCAGCAGGGTACTCTTGCCGGAACCTGATTCACCCATAATAGCAAGGAGTTCCCCACGGGATAATTCAAACTCGACCCCTCTCAGAACTTCGAGGCGACCAGCTGGAGATTCGAAATGTTTATAGATCGACCGCACCTGCAGCAGAGGTTTGTCAACCTGATCCTTCATTGTATTACTCATAGCGCAGCGCATCAGCCGGAGGAACCTTCGAAGCTCGCCAGGCAGGGTAAAAAGTTGCCATGACCCCCATGCAAAAGCTTACAGCCACAATGATGCCAATGGCTACAGGGTCAATAATGGAGGGAATGTGATCAATGAAATACACATCGCCTGACATGAATTCAATGCCACTAATCTGCTCAATCCAGACAAGAAACTCATCCAGTTTCCAGGACATCAATAAACCCAAACCCAAACCGGCCAGGGTACCAACTCCAGAAATCATACCTCCCATGTAGAAGAATATACGCATCACAGCTGCATTGCTGGCCCCCACTGTTTTCAGAATGGCAATTTCCTTTTTTCGCTCCATAACCACCATGACCAGGGAAGCAACCATGTTAAAAACAGCAACTAAAATGATTAAGGATAAAATCACGCCCATGGCTATGCGCTCCTGCTTCAGCGCCTGAAAAAAAGAATGGTGCCTCTGCATCCAGTCCGTTACCCAGGCTTCCGGTGGAAGAACAGCACGAACAGCTCTGGCAACCTTTGCTGCCGCATCGCGATCCTGAAGACGTAATTCGATACCACTCACATCGCTACCCATGCGCTGTAATGCCTGAACCGCTTCCAGAGGCGCAAAAACAAAGCCGGTATCGTATTCAAAGAACCCTGAATCAAATATCCCCGAAACCTCAAAGCTCCTTAATCTCGGCATCATGCCGGAGGGGCCGATTCCCGTGGAGGGGGAAAGAAGATTGACCCTGCTGCCAGCTATTACTCCGAGTTTTCGGGCCAGCTTCTTGCCAACTACGATCCTGAACGGATTTTCCCCTGTTGCCAGGTCATTAAAATTACCAGAAACCACATAGCTGGCGAGCACGTCCTCTTTTGTCACATCCACGCCTTTCAGGATAGCTCCGGAGACAGATTGTCCATGCGTTATCATCACCTGAGTTGTCACATAAGGCAGTGCTACATCTACTCCCTGCAACAGCTCGGTCTTGCTGACCCATTCACGCCATGGTTTTAATTTGTCGCCCGCACCCTGAATATCCACATGCGGAGAAAGGCCCAGAATGCGATCCCGCAGTTCGACTCCGGCACCAATCATGACTGACAAAACGACAATAAGAGTGGCAACACCGATAGCTATACCAATACCTGAACTCCAGCCAATCAGGGAAACAAAGTTCTCATGCCGCCGTGAACGCAAATAACGGGCAGCCAACATAAACTCATACGACATAGATTAAATCCGTAAATACCATAGATGGACTATTCCCCGGCAAAGTCAAAAAATCCACTCAATAAATCAGCATCATCGATCAATTCAGATAACGCAGGTAGATGTAGGCATGGGCAATCAAAACGCTGAGCAACATCAACAGGAAGGCGTGCTTTGTAAATTGAATAAAACCAATGGGGTGTCCGGCTCGCTGGGCAAAACCGGCTACAATTAAATTGGCTGAGGCGCCGATCAGAGATCCGTTGCCTCCCAGGCAGGCCCCCAGAGCCAAAGCCCACCAGAGAGGCTGAAGTGCATCGCCACCTCCAAAAGAGGGGCCCATATTTTCAATCAAGGGGATCATTGTGGCAACAAAGGGTATATTATCGATGAGCGCAGAAGCGATTGCCGATATCCATAGTATAGCGCCAACGGTTGCATGAAAATCACCGCCGGTCATCTCCAGGGTCTTTTCTGCCATCCAGGCGATAATTCCGGTATGTTCAACCCCGGTCACGATAATAAACAGACCGACAAAAAAGAAAATTGTCGTCCATTCAACATCCCCCATCACGCTATGAAAGCTTCTGTCCTTTGTGCCCATATCCTCTCCCCAGGTCTGGAGAAGCAATAACAGTGCAGCACCGAACAAAGCAATAGTGGCCGGCTCCAAATGGAAGCTATGAGAAAGCGTAAACCCGCCAATAACCATAAAAAGGACCAGCAATGACTTTTTCAACAGGGAAATGTCTTTAATTGCTTCTTTCTCGTTAAATTTCATGATCATGGCGCGGGCTTCAACATCTGCTTTCATTCCCTTGCCGAATAAAAACCAGATCGGGATCAGGGTAATCAGCAAAATCAGGGGGATAATCGGTGCCAGGTTAAGCAGAAAGTCCATGAAGCTTAGATGCGCCTGGGAACCAATCATAATATTTGGAGGGTCGCCAATTAAGGTGGCGGTGCCACCAATATTTGAAGCCAGGATTTGTGCAAACAAAAATGGATATGGCTTAAGACTCAGGACATCGGTAATCAGCAGCGTAACAGGCGCTATAAGCAATACAGTTGTAACATTATCCAGAAAAGCTGAAAAGATTGCTGTCACCAGTGAAAGTGTTACCAGAATCCACCAGGGATCCCCTTTCGCTGCCTTGGCCGCACGAATGGCTACATATTGAAACATTCCTGTTTTTTGACTGATAGCGACGATAACCATCATGCCTGTGAGCAAACCAATGGTGTTAAAATCAATGCCGGCTACGGCCCGTTCCTGCGTCAATACACCGCAAAGAATCATCAGGCCTGCACCAAGCAATGAAAGGACTGCCCGGTTAAATTTTTCCATCATAATGGTGGCATACACCACCAACAGGATGAGGATGGCGACCCAGGCAGGTTCAAATCCCAGGATCAGTCCAGAGGCATGATCAGGCATTGCCAGCCCTTTTTCTCCTGCCTCGCAGTAGGTCTTTCATAAGTCCGGCAGGCTTCTGGTCAGGATTCCTACACAGGGCGCATGTGCGGAAAAAAAAGTACATCCCGAATAGAATGCATACCGGTGAACATCATGACCAGACGATCCACGCCAATGCCGACACCAGCCGCCGGTGCCATGCCATACTCCAGAGCGCATAGATAATCTTCATCCAGAGGCGGTGCTTCCAGGTCTCCTGCTTTTCTGGCCAGAGCTTGCTCTACAAACCGCCCTCGTTGGTCATCCGGATCATTTAATTCAGAGAAACCATTGGCAAGTTCCTTACCGGCAACAAAAAGTTCAAATCGATCCACAACCGTTGGCTCCCCAATATTTCGCCGCGCTAAAGGGGACACATCAACAGGATAATGGGTTATAAAACAAGGTGATTCAATATTTGGCTCAACCAACTCCTCAAACAGAGCATTCAGATAATGTCCAGCCTTCCAGGAGATATGTGGCTTAAATTTTTCGATTTCCTGCAAACAAACAGTGGCCAGCAAGCCTTTGTTATTGGCATGCCCCCTAAGATCCGGTCGCTTTTCAAAAACTGCCTCATCCAGGCGAAGGCGTTGAAAGGGTTTACTCAAATCAATCTGAACCCCATCCCATTCAAGTTTTTCCCTGCCTAAAAACTTGCCAATGCCGCGGATAATTCTCTCGGTGGTATCCATTGCATCCTGATAATCGGCATAGCTCTGATAAAACTCTACCATGGTAAACTCAGGATTATGGGTAGCATCCAGACCCTCATTTCTGAAATTACGATTGATTTCAAAAACGCGATCGAATCCACCAACCAACAGACGTTTCAGATATAGTTCAGGGGCTATGCGAAGGTGTAAATCCATATCCAGAGCATTGTGATGCGTCACAAATGGCTTGGCTGCCGCCCCTCCGGGCTTTGGCTGTAACATGGGCGTCTCAACCTCGATAAAGCCATCATCTTCAAGTTGCCTTCGCAACAGAGAAACAACTTGCGAACGTGCCCGAAAAACTTCTTTCGCCTCGGAGTTGACGATCAAATCCAGATAGCGTTGCCGATACCGGGTTTCCTTATCATGCAAGCCATGCCATTTCTCAGGCAGGGGATGCAGACATTTGCTGATCAGGGAAAGCGAGCTGGCCTTCACTGTCAGCTCACCAGTTTTTGTTCGAAACAGTGTACCGCTTATGCCAACGATATCGCCCAAATCCAGTCGCTTGCTTTCAGCATAAACTTCCTGGCCCAGAACATCACGGGCGAGAAAGGTCTGCAAACGTCCGCTAGCATCGTGAACATGGGCAAAACTTGATTTGCCCATGACACGGTGTGCCATCAAGCGCCCGGCAATATGTACCTTGATATTCTTTTCGGTTAATTGCTCCAGAGTCCAGTTATCATAGGTCTGGTGTAGACTCGCAGCTTTGCTATCCGGTCTGAAATTATTCGGATACTGAAACCCGTTTTCACGCAGCGAAGCCAGCTTCTGACGACGAACTTGAACCTGCTCATTTTCCGGAATAGGAATATCGTTCATCCGGACTTAACGTCGACTGTTCATATCCAGATCTCCAAAAAAGAACGAGATCTCAATAGCTGCATTTTCCGGCGAATCAGATCCGTGTACTGAATTTGCTTCGATAGATTCAGCATGATCAGCACGAATGGTTCCTGGTTCGGCTTCCTTGGGGTTCGTAGCCCCCATTAACTGTCGGTTAAGACTGACCGCATTCTGCCCTTCCAGGACAAGGGCCAGTATGGGGCCTGAACTGATATATGCACACAGGTCACGATAAAAAGGACGCTCTGCATGAACGGCATAAAACTGGCCGCCCTGTTTCTCAGTCAGATGCACCATCCGGGCAGCAACAATTTCCAGACTGTTCTCCTCAAATCGTCGGATGATATCCCCAATCACACTCTTCGCGACAGCATCGGGCTTAATTATTGATAATGTACGTTGCACGGCCATTGTTTATCCCCACCTTCATTTTTTTGTTGGCCGGCTTCCCCGGCGGCGCGCACTATAGTCCAGCTATGAGTTCGAGCCAAGAAATCAAATATCATCCAGCCGCATTTCAAAACAGGCCTTTGATCTCACCTCCGCCAAGCAATTCCTCTCCGGCATAAAAGGCTGCAACTTGCCCCGGGGCAGTTGTGGACTGCTGCTCGTCAAATATAGCGGTGATTTGTCCGGACTTAAATTTTAACTTGCAAGCAGCCGATGGCGCTCGATAGCGCAACTTGATTGAAATATCTGACGCATCGTCAGGCTGATGAATCCAGTTGAATTGTTCTATATGAACACCACTAACCAGAGCCAGGGAAGGTCGATCCACCACAACTCTGGCCTTTTTGCTATCTATGGACACAACATTCCAGGGTCCGTCAGACAAGCCCAAACCTTTACGCTGCCCGATAGTGAAGTGAGCTATACCCTTATGCTGTCCGACCACTCTTCCTGATCTGTCAACAATATCACCTGAACGAAACCCGGCAGTCGAACCCTGCCTGTGAAGAAATGCAACCCGGTCCCCGGCTGGAATAAAACAGATATCCTGACT
>CAYLYU010000029.1:15428-17051 GCA_964387725.1 uncultured Zetaproteobacteria bacterium
TGCACAAGGGTTTGGAGTTCGGCCAGCCTCATAGGCGCCAATGAACGGATCAATGACATCCCGACGGAAAGTATCCCGCATATCTACGGAATAGAATGGAATCCCCAGCTTGCCGGCTACCTTTCGCGCATCATAGGCATCCTCGGTAGAACAGCACGAGCCTGGGCTGGATGCTTCCAAACCTGAATAATCCCAGACATGCATGAATACACCGATCACATCTACACCTGCCTGTTTAAGCATTGCTGCGGCCAGGGATGAGTCAACACCCCCGCTCATCGCCATCACGACCCTTGTGCCACGCAAATGATCCAGATTCATATTATTCACGAGAAAGCAAGTGACTGGGCAGGGCAAACAGATAACATTTAGTTATTATACTGCTTGCCGGGCCTCTGGCTAGTATTCTATCCCGTAGTATCCGATGCGGGGTTTTATATTACACTTTACAATATACACCTCCACTTGTAAGAATACAGCCGGGAGGGCGATGATGAAAAAGGGGATGCTTTTACGTATTTATCTTACCGAATCAGATCGGGTCGACGGTAACCCGGCAATGGATGCAATACTTGCCCTGTGCAAAGAAGCCGGCCTGAAAGGTGTCACCGTTACGCGAGGCATTGAAGGCCTTGGAGAACATGGCGTACACAGCACTGCCTTTCTCTCACTGGCCAGTGATCTTCCCCTGATCGTCGAAGCCATCGACACTCCTGCCATGATTAAAGCTGCAACCGAACTTATTCGCCCCCACCTAGGTCACCGTACTCTGGCAACCTGGCCCGTATCCATGATGCGCACTGATGAAGGTAGCAATTCATGAGAGAGTACCTTAAACGCATACCCCTGCTCTCAGGGCTTTCAGACGATGAGCTTGAAGCCATCGCCAGACTTACCGTCGTTACCCGAACACCAAAGAAACATATTGTTGTACAGGAGGGTGAGACCGGTGATGCCATGTATATCATCCTCAACGGCTCGGTAAAGATTGTTTATTACACCCCTGAAGGTCGTGAGGTTGTTCTCTCAATACTTGGTGATGGTGAATTCTTCGGTGAAATGGCCTTGCTGGACAGTGAACCTCGTTCAGCCACAGTAATGACACTGGAGGATTCCGAGCTTGCCTACATCCGCCGTTCAGACTTTGAACGTTTATTGGTCGAGAATTCAAAGCTGGCCCTGGAAATGCTGTCAGAAGTCGTAAAAAGATTGCGCCGCACAAGTTATATTCTCGAGCGTATTAGCACAATGGATGTACCTCATCGTTTATATGATTTCCTGCGTGACTTCTGTCGCACCTCCGGAAAAGTGAACAGGGAAGGTCAATATATCATTAAACTGCCAACCCATCAGTTAATGGCCGACCAGTTATCCACCAGCCGTGAAACCATCTCCCGGGCGGTCAGCTCTCTGAAGAAAGAGCAGATCATTTCCCAGGTTCCCGGCCAAAGACAGGTTCGCATCGATATGCAGGCCCTGGAATGCCTGTTAGAGGCCATCATATAGCCCTGAATAAGAGCTGCACACACTGCGTTGCTCTTCCTGAAATTAGACGCTAATCTTCGCCACCTTG
The DNA here is from genome assembly GCA_964387725.1 of uncultured Zetaproteobacteria bacterium. Taxonomy (GTDB): domain Bacteria; phylum Pseudomonadota; class Zetaproteobacteria; order Mariprofundales; family Mariprofundaceae; genus CAYLYU01. The sequence continues at coordinate 17,002 of CAYLYU010000029.1, forward strand.
ACGCGGGGTGGAGCAGTGGTAGCTCGTCGGGCTCATAACCCGAAGGTCGT
>CAYLYU010000030.1:0-5583 GCA_964387725.1 uncultured Zetaproteobacteria bacterium
TGTTGCTGGCCTCAGCATAACGGGCGGCTACGGCACTGGCAGATGCATATGTTTCAAGGCATCCTCTGCCGCCACATCCGCACAGACGTCCGCTTTTTTCCACTTGCAGATGTCCTATTTCCATGGCCATTCCACCATCGCCTGGATAAGGACTGTTTCCGATGATTAATCCACCCCCTACGCCTGTGCCCAGGGTTAGATGGATAAGGCTTTCATGTTCTTCGCCGCTGCCGAAATGGAACTCGCCAATGGCAGCAGTCAGGGCATCATTCTGAACAAGAACCGGCAATCCCAGCCGGTCGGAAAGGCCGGAGGAAATATCAACATTTTCAAGCATGGGCAGGTTCGGGGAAGCGGCAAGCAGCCCGGACGATCCTTCAAAGAATCCCGGAAAACCGATTCCGGCAGCTTCAACTTCCGGAAACCGGGCCTGCATTTTTTTCAGGGGGGTCGACAAGCTATCCAGAATCCATGTTTCGGCATCCTTCGGACTGGAATGACGAATGCCCGAGAAAAAGGCCCTTTTCCTTTCCCGACCAAGGATGCGCCCTGCCCTGTCCACGACAGCAAAGCGAATATTTGTGCCGCCGACATCGGCAGCCAGTACAGTTCTTGTCATACGCCTTTTTTATAGATATCCGCATAAAGCTTTGCGGATACCTTCCAGGATGAATCACGCCGCATCGCCCTTGTCCGAATACGTGCCCAGGTTCTGGGTTTACGGAATACTTCGACTGCGCTCTGAACCGCCCCGTGGAAAGGCGAGGGCGCATCTTCCATGAAGGAAAAACCTGTGGCCTTATCGGGGAATTGTCCGTAATCAACCACTGTGTCTTTCAGGCCTCCTGTTTCACGGACTATCGGGATGCAGCCATAGCGCATGGCAATCAACTGGCTCAGTCCACATGGCTCAAATCGGGATGGCATCAGAAACATGTCAGCGCCGGCATAAATACTCCGGGCAAGTTTCTCGTTGAACCCCGCAAAAAATGCCATCTGATCCGGATAGGCTTTGGCCAGTTCAAGTATGCGCCGCTCAAAATAGGGATCTCCCGAACCAAGGATAGCCAATTGATAACCTGAGCCGATCCAGGAAAGTACATTGTCTACAACCAGGTCCACTCCCTTTTGCTCGGCCAGTCGGGAAACCATAGCCAGAAGGGGGACTTTCTCATCATTTTTCAGTCCGAGCTCGTGTTGCAGTTCCGCCTTACAGTTGCGTTTACCTTTGATATTTCCCGGCCCGAACTGGCTGGCAATCATTTTATCGGTGGCCGGGTTCCAGCCTTCCATATCCAGGCCATTGACAATGCCGCTCAGTTTGTGCGCATGTTCCTGAAGAAATCCATCCAGGTTGCAGCCATATTCGGCGGTGAGGATTTCTTCAGCATACGACGGACTGACTGTCGTAACCTGGTCAGCCGATGCGATACCCGCCTTTATGCAGTTGATCTGACCATAAAACTCCATTTCGCCGGGATGAAAAGAACTTGCCGGCAGGCCGAGGCGGCCAAGCCAGTCGGCGGGGAACACGCCTTGGTAGGCAAGGTTGTGGATGGTGAAGCTGCATCGTGTTGCAGCAATTTCAGGCCGGTGACGATACTGAGTATTAAGCAACAGCGGCAGGAGTCCGGTTTGCCAGTCGTGGCAATGAAAAATATCAACTTTCCTGCCGTCAAGGCAGGCCGTCTCCAGGGCCGCTCGACACAAGAGGGTATATCGCAGGAGATTATCTGTGTAATCACCACCGGCAGGGCCATAGATGCCCTCACGATCAAACAAATCATCCTGTTCCACGAGCACGAAACGCAAACCTGCCACCCTTGCCTCATGCAACGGGATAATGCGTGGTACTCCATCAAGGAACATGGCAACGTTTTGTCTTAGCGGCTTAACCTTTACGCCGCTTGCAGTTATCTGTTTGCGGTAGTAGGGCAGGATAACCCAGACATCATGTCCGCATTCTTTTAATGCGTGCGGAAGTGAGCCGACAACGTCAGCCAGACCGCCGGTTTTGGCCAGGGGAGTTGCCTCTGAGGCAACAAAAATAATATGCATAGCAGCATTCCTTTTTATCTCAAGAAAGAACGTTGCACTTTATCACGAATATGGTCAAAGCCAATCACATCCGGCGAAAAAAGGGGCAGGTGTGCGGTAGTGTCATGATTTCACTTGATTTTCATGCATTGATTTGTATGTTGCGCCAAATTTTGTTTTCCGGAGGATATTGATATGAGCAAGAACACGAAGATCACCAAGAAAAATTTGCTTGATCAGGCCCGTGTGCTTGGGCTGAAGAATGTACAGAAGTTACGTAAAACAGATTTGATTCATGAGATTCAGGCGTCTGAAGGAAACAATCCATGTTTTCAGCGCATCCCTGATTGTGTAGTCTCACCATGCATGTTTCGGAGCGAATGTATTGCCTGAAGTGTGATTCTGGCTAATTGCTGCTGGTCAATGATCCCTCGTCGATAGACGGGGGATTTTTTGATCTTTTGATGCTGGAGCCTGATGCCTACTCGAGCTAGACTGCTAAGCTAGTGCTACGTTCGCAACAAACTTTTCGCTTCAGAGAGTCTCTCGTAAGACAGGGTAAGGCGCGTTCCGCAGGCAATGGTTGTTCCATTGATAAGGAATGCAACGTTGCCATGTTTTATGAGAGACTCTCCCGCAGGGCATGCCTGGACGGGGCTTCGCCGTCGTTACGCTCGCTTGAATTGGCATGGCCAGTCCTGCGTTCGCGTGCCTTGGCGCATCTCCCGGACAGGCATGCTGAAACATAAGGCTTGTTGCGGACATAGCACTAGCAGGGAGGAAGGCATGTCAGAACTCATCGAGTCACCCGCATGGCGGGCTTTGCAGGCACATAAGAAAAAACTTTCCGATATTCACATGCGGGATTTATTCGCGCAGGATGCCAATCGCTTCGAAGATTTTTCTGCTCAGTTCGGGGATATCCTTCTCGACTATTCCAAAAACATTATCACCAAAGAAACCATGCGCCTGCTGTTTGACCTTGCCGAACAGGCTCAGGTGAAAGACTGGATCGGGTACATGTTTTCCGGTGATAAAATCAACATCACTGAAGATCGTGCCGTTCTGCACATTGCTCTGCGCAACCGTTCGGGGCGATCAATCAAATTAGATGGAGAGGATATCATGCCGGGCATCAACAGTGTTCTGGCCCGTATGCGTACCTTTACAGAGGATGTGCGTGAAGGGCGCTGGCTTGGTTGTACAGGCAAACGGATTACCGATATTGTGAATATTGGCATTGGCGGCTCCGACCTCGGCCCTGTAATGGTTTGCGAGGCTCTCAGGCCCTTTGCGAAGGAAGGACTAAACGTACATTTTGTTTCAAATGTGGATGGGACTCAGGTTGTTGAAACGCTGCGAGGGCTGAGTCGCGAAACAACACTGTTTGTGATTGTTTCCAAAACGTTTACCACACAGGAGACAATTACCAATGCAAAAACGGCTCGTGACTGGTTTCTGACGCGTGGTGGTACCAAAGCTGCTGTCGCCAAACATTTTGTTGCTGTTTCAACGAATGCAAAAGCCGTAGCTAATTTTGGTATTGACACCGATCATATGTTTGAATTCTGGGACTGGGTAGGGGGTCGTTATTCGCTGTGGAGCGCAGTCGGGCTTTCCATTGCGCTCTATCTTGGTATGGATAATTTTGAGAAACTATTATCCGGCGCGCATGAAATCGACGAGCATTTTCGCACAACACCATTTGAGGAAAACATGCCGGTTATCCTGGCTCTGCTTGGTATGTGGTATAACAACTTCTGGAGTGCAGATTCCCATGCCATCCTGCCATACGATCAGTATATGCATCGTTTTCCGGCTTATTTTCAGCAGGGAGACATGGAAAGCAATGGAAAGCGAGTGACGCGAGACGGAGATGCCGTGGACTACTCTACGGGGCCGGTTATCTGGGGAGAGCCCGGCACCAATGGTCAGCATGCTTTCTACCAGCTCATTCATCAGGGTACCAAACTGGTTCCAACTGATTTTCTGGCTCCTGTCGATACCAAAAATCCTATCGGCCAGCATCATATGATTCTACTTTCGAACTTCTTTGCCCAGACCGAAGCGTTGATGCGGGGTAAAACTGAAGCTGAAGTTAGGGCAGAGCTTGAAAAGGAGGGCATGAGCGATGAGTTGCTGGAGGAGGCCCTGCCGCACAGGGTTTTTCCGGGTAACAGGCCATCCAATTCTATCCTGTTTCAGAAACTCATGCCGGAAACACTGGGTGCGCTGATTGCAATGTATGAGCACAAAATATTTGTGCAGAGCATCATCTGGGATGTCAATGCCTTTGACCAGTGGGGTGTGGAGCTTGGCAAACAACTTGCCCGCAAGATTCAGCCGGAGTTAATGCTTGGTGAAACTGTCGAGAGTCACGATAGCTCAACCAACGGTTTGATTAATCATTTCCTGCGTCACCGTATGGAATGACAGCTTCAGCCGGATATGTCGGGTCAACATGATCATTGGTGTTCCGAAAGAGATTAAAAACAAGGAGTATCGGGTTGCTCTGGTTCCGGCCGGAGTAGAAGAACTTGTTCGCTCAGGCCACCGGGTTCGGGTAGAGGTATCCGCCGGTGTTGGCAGTGGTGTTAGCGATGAGGAATATGTTAAGGCCGGGGCAGAAATTGTTACCCGGGCGGCTGATGCCTGGAGTGCCGGTCTGGTTTTAAAGGTTAAGGAGCCACTCCCCGTGGAGTATGATTTTCTGTATCGGGAGATGATTCTCTTTACATTTCTTCATTTGGCAGCCGCACCGAGCCTGACCAGGGTTCTTCTTGAAAAGGGATTATGCGCAATTGGTTATGAAACCATCCAGCTAAGCGATGGCAGTCTTCCTGTTCTGGCGCCCATGAGCCAGGTGGCGGGAAAGATGGCAGCTCAACTGGGGGCGGCCTTCCTGCAAAGAGAGAGAGGAGGGATGGGTATTCTGCTGGGAGGTGTGCCCGGCACCAAACATGGCCGAATTGTCATTATTGGTGCCGGTAATGTCGGCCTGAATGCAGCCAAGGTAGCTTATGGTCTCGGAGCGCAGGTAACCATCATCGACACCAATCACGCCCGTCTCAGTTATATCGATGATATTTTTGATGGGAAGGTTATAACCCTGATGTCTACCCACCGCAATATATCTGAATCAATGTCCAACTGTGATATGTTGGTCGGGGCAGTGCTCATTCCCGGAGCCAGAGCTCCGCGCCTGCTTACTCACGACATGATGAGATCGATGAAGAAGGGCAGTGTGTTTGTGGATGCAGCGATTGATCAGGGGGGTATCAGCGAAAGCAGCAGGCCGACTTCACATGCTGAACCAACTTATATCGAGGATAGCGTGATTCATTATTGCGTGCCCAATATCCCGGGATCTGTGCCGGTAACGAGCACTTATGCCCTTACAAATGTCACGCTGCCGTACATCTGTAAACTCGCTTCCGGCGATTTGCCAACTGTTCTGCGCTCCAATCCGGTGCTGCAACGTGGTGTAAATGTCCATGACGGCTGCATCAGACATGAGGCTGTCGCCAGAGCACTTGGCCAGACATA
>CAYLYU010000030.1:5683-8710 GCA_964387725.1 uncultured Zetaproteobacteria bacterium
AAATAGATTACGCAGGGTCAGTATATACGCAAGCTATTGATTAACTGGCGTCCCCAACCGGGTTCGAACCGGTGTTGCCGCCGTGAAAGGGCGGTGTCCTAGGCCACTAGACGATGGGGACCTCGTTATTCCTGACTGGTGAGCCGGGGCGGTCTCGAACCGCCGACCCGCAGATTAAAAGTCTGCTGCTCTACCAACTGAGCTACCGGCCCTGAAAGACGCGGAAGTTTCAACATTCCGGCCTTGCTGTCAAATCCTAATTGTTCCTGGAAGTTGTCAATCAGCTAAGTACAAACACTTAAAACTCTTTGATTTGCCTTCCCAATCATGCTTTAGCATCATATCGCTACCGAATGATCCGTATACAAGGAGATCAAATGTCTGTTGTCGTCCTGGCACCCCCAAACCATCCCATTTCGGAGAGAGAGGCTGAAATAAGTTTTCTCACTTCTGGAGGGGGTAAACTTCTTCTGTGGGACAGGATGACTCCTTTTGATGTCATCGATCAATGGCATGCTGATCCGAACCTTGAGGTATGGCAAAGACCTGCACAAACTCCGTGTTTGCGGGCCCGGTTGTCTGCTTGTCCAGATTTTTCCTCATTGAAGGAAATCTGCACGGTGCTGGCTGTGGAAGATCATACCACTGTAAGCTTTGATAATCATGGTGGAATTTGCAGCATGAATTTGTCGGGTCCGGATACAGACCCAAAATATATGACCATGCAGCTGCGTCCCTTATCGGAACGTCTGGGTGTTGATATTGCTATCATGAGACTTCCGCCCGCCCCATGTATTTCCGAGCCCGGATGCCTGTTTATGGATATGGATTCAACACTGATTAAATGCGAGTGCATTGACGAGATTGCAGATTTTCTTGGCATCAGAGAGAAAATATCCTCTATCACACTACGCACGATGGAAGGTGAACTCGATTTTTCCGCCTCCCTTCTTGAACGGGTTCAATTGCTACGGGGTCTTAAGGCTGAGGTGTTACATCGTGTATATGAGGAACGTATCCGTTTGACTGAAGGTGCCGAAAATCTTATCTCGTCATTGTCCCGACATGGATGGAAAACAGGACTTGTCTCCGGTGGTTTTACTTTCTTTACCGAGCGGCTGAAAAACCGACTTCATCTGAACTTCGCTGCCGGCAACAAGCTTGAGATTAGCAATGGTGTACTTACAGGCCGGATACTGGGCCCCGTTGTAGACGCAAGAACAAAACGTCGGTCTCTGATTCAAAAGGCTAAGGATTGGAATATCCCCTTGTCTCAAACCGTCGCCATTGGTGACGGTGCTAATGACATTCCTATGCTGAAGGTCGCAGCTCTTGGTATCGCCTTTCACGCCAAGCCAAAAGTTCGCGAAGTGGCCCCCTACTCTATATCACATGGAGGTCTCGATCAGACCCTCGACTTGTTAGGTCTGAGTGATCATCCCGTTACGTAATAACGGTAGGCTTGTCCCTGTCGGTTCGTTCAGCAATACCCGAAAGCTCAGAAGCAATAGAAATAAGGTCAGCTAAAACCAGTTGCGCATCCTGATCGTGTCTGGAAATATCGGGTTCATACGATTCCAGGTAGATGCGAATAGTTGCACCCTGAGTCCCTGTCCCCGATAAGCGAAAGACGATGCGGGAACCATCCTCGAACATAATACGAATGCCCTGTCCCGTGCTGACGCTGCCATCAACAGTATCCGTGTAGGAAAAATCATCGCAGTTTTTTACTGTCCGTTCTCCGAATGTTTCTCCTGATAAAGCAGAAAACTGGTCGCGAAGGTGATCCATCAACTGGCTGGCAGCTTCTGCGTCAACACCCTCGTAATCATGGCGGGAATAAAAATTACGCCCGTACGTAGCCCAGTGTTCGCGTACAATCTGCTCAACACTTTCCTGACGGACTGCCAGAATATTAAGCCAGAACAGCACAGCCCAAAGGCCATCCTTTTCGCGCACATGGCTCGAGCCAGTACCAAAACTCTCCTCGCCGCACAGACTCACCTTGCCGGCATCCATGAGATTTCCGAAAAATTTCCAGCCGGTTGGCGTTTCATAACAGTCCATACCCAAACGTTCGGCCACCCGGTCCGCAGCTTCACTGGTAGGCATGGAACGGGCGATACCGGCCAGACCTTTCCGATAACCGGGAACAAGGTGGGCATTGGCAGCAATTACTGCCAGAGAATCGCTGGGCGTTACGAAAAATCGTTTTCCCAGAATCATATTGCGATCTCCATCACCATCGGATGCTGCTCCAAAATCCGGCGATTCATCACCAAACAACATAGCCACCAGTTCCGGAGCATAGGTTAAATTCGGATCAGGGTGGCCGCCTCCGAAATCTTCCAGCGGCACCTCATTTATTAGCGAACCGGCAGCCGCACCCAGGCGTTTTTCCAGGATATCTCTGGCGTATGGGCCTGTGACCGCATGCATGGCATCAAAGCGCATGCTGAAATCACTTTGCAGCAATGTACGAATGGCGCCAAAGTCAAACAGGGACTCCATCAGCTCGGCGTAGTCTGATACCGCATCAATGATCTCGACCTGCATACTGCCCAGCGGGGACACCCCAAGCTGATCAAGGGAAACATCATCGGCTTCGATCATTTTATAGGAACTGATCGTTCTGCTGTGTTCAAAAATGGCTTCAGTAATGGCCTCAGGGGCAGGCCCGCCGTTACCGGTATTGTATTTAATACCAAAATCATCATCAGGCCCACCGGGGTTATGGCTTGCAGAAAGAATGATGCCGCCAAAGGCATTGTGTTTACGAATCACGCATGAAACGGCAGGAGTAGAAAGGATACCGCCCTGCCCCACAAGAGCCCGGCCAAATCCGTTGGCTGCCGCCATTTTCAGAATGATCTGGATAGCCTGCCGATTATAGAAACGTCCATCGCCTCCCAGCACCAAAGTTTTTCCTTCAAACCCTTCAAGTGCGTCAAAAATGGACTGCACAAAATTTTCCAGGTAATTTAGTTCCTGGAAAACTTTAACCTTCTTGCGCAGGCCCGATGTTCC
>CAYLYU010000030.1:8810-10678 GCA_964387725.1 uncultured Zetaproteobacteria bacterium
ATGACAAATTCAGGCCGGCATATCAGTCTGCTGACAAGTCAGACTATCGCGCTGGTTTTAGCCGGCGGCAGAGGCTCAAGACTCAAGGCATTAACTGACTGGAGGGCCAAACCCGCGGTGCCTTTTGCCGGTAAGTTTCGCATCATTGATTTTCCACTTTCCAATTGCATCAATGCCGGCATTCGGCGTATTTCCGTTTTGACCCAGTACAAGTCCCATTCCCTGCAACGCCACTTGCAACGTGGCTGGAGCTCCCTGTCCGGTCAGTTCGGAGAGTTCGTAGAAGTTCTTTCCGCCCAGCAACGCATGGGGGAAGGATGGTACGCCGGAACCGCCGATGCCGTTTATCAGAACCTTGATATCCTGAGAACGTATGACTCAAAATATGTTGTTATTCTGGCCGGTGACCACATTTATAAGATGGATTACGGCAAGATGCTTGCAGCTCATGTGGAGAACAACGCGGATATGACTGTCGGCTGCATCAAAGTCCCGCTGGAAGAAGCAAAGGCCTTCGGCGTAATGGCAGTAGAAGATGATTACGAAATTAAAGAGTTTGCCGAGAAGCCGGATAATCCGAAACCCGCACCCGGCTATGATGACCTGGCACTGGCATCCATGGGTATTTATGTATTCTCCACCGAATACCTGCGTAAGAGGTTGCTTGAAGACGCCTCAGATTCATCTACAAGCCACGATTTTGGTAAAGACATTATTCCCAAAGCCATTGGCAAGGATCGTATTTATGCCTTCCCCTTTGTTGATGCAAATACCGGAGCCCCCGGTTACTGGCGGGATGTAGGAACCGTTGATGCCTACTGGGAAGCCAATATGGATCTGACCAGCCTGGAACCGGAACTGAATCTTTACGACCGCAAATGGCCGATTTGGACTCAGCAGGAACAGTTACCCCCAGCTAAATTTGCTTTTGACGATGAAGGCAGACGCGGCATGGCCGTTGATTCACTGATTTCAGGCGGGTGCCTGATAACTGGGAGTCAGATAAGTCGCTCGCTGCTTTTTTCAAGCGTTCGTGTACATTCATACGCCCAGGTGGAGGATAGTGTGGTGCTTCCTGAAGTGGAAATCAGGAGAGGATCGCGCCTGAAACGTTGTGTCATCGATAAGGGAGTCTGCATACCGGAAAACACGGTGATCGGCGAAGATCCCGAAGAAGATGCAAAGCGCTTTTATCGCTCTGAAGGCGGTGTTGTACTGGTTACACCGGAGATGCTCGGACAGAATATCCACGAGGTTTAATTTCCAGTGCGACAGCTGTCCGTCATCTTTTGCTGGCATATGCATCAACCCTTTTACAGGGAAGAAGTAAACCAGCGTTATGCGTTACCCTGGGCCTATTTACATGCCATCAAGGATTATACCGACATGGGTCAAATCCTTGCCGAAGTAGATGGTGCCCGCGCAGTTGTCAACTTTGTACCATCACTGACTATTCAGATAGCCGATTATGGCAAACGAATTCGTGACTGGCTGGATGGTGAAGGTGAACTTCCAGACCCTCTGTTGGAAGCTCTGGTTCATCCAAGTGGTCGATTCAGGAAAAAAGAGAAAACATTCATCATTGACAGCTGCTTCCGACTCAACCATGAGCGTAACCTGCACCGCTATCCGCATTATGCCGCTTTGTGGCACTTCTGCGAACAGGCCAGACAACATCAGGCCGTGGACTATCTTGGCCCATCCTATTTTCTCGATCTTGTCACCTGGTATCACCTGGCCTGGATTGGTGAAACACTGAGAATTGATGATTTCCTTGTCCGACGTCTGATAGCCAAGGGCCGCCACTTCAACCTGCAAGATCGACGCGACCTCCTGAGCCTGATTGCACGTCTGATGAATAAAATACC
>CAYLYU010000030.1:10778-16745 GCA_964387725.1 uncultured Zetaproteobacteria bacterium
CGTTGGCACACGGATGATGCCATCGCTAACTTTATGCATGAGTTAGCAGGGATTCGACACCATACACAAGGGATGGAAGCACCCGTAGTATCTGTTATTCTGGATGGGGAAAATGCCTGGGAATACTACCATGAAAATGGCCTCCCCTTCCTGAGCGGGCTCTATAAGGCAATTGCGGAACACCCCGAATATGAACTGACAACCTTCAGTGAATACATTGGCAGGCATCCCAGGCAGGCAGAATTGCCCGAGGTCTGTGCCGGTTCCTGGGTATATGGAAATCTGGCCACCTGGATTGGGGATCGGGATAAAAATCGCGCCTGGGAAATGTTGATCGCAGCCAAGGAATGTATGGATCAGAAGCTGGCTGAGGAATCCCTCGACCCCGAGCAGCTTGAAGCCGCCTTTGAGCAGCTCCGAATATGTGAAGGCTCAGACTGGTTCTGGTGGTTCGGGGATTACAATCCTGCCGATGCGGTTCAGGACTTTGACCGGCTTTATCGTCAGCATTTGAGTAGATTGTACGAACTGATCGGAGAAAACATTCCGAAATCTCTTGGCAAGCCGATATCGACTGGAGGAGGAGATGCGGAAATTTCCGGCACTATGCGCCGTGGAACCTCCGAGACGTGAGCTATCGGGTCGATCGCCGGCGTTCCGGCGTTTTATTGCATATCACCTCCCTGCCCGGCCCCATGCCAACGGGAGTATTGGGAGAGGAAGCCCGCCAGTTTATTGATGCGCTGGGCGAGGCCGGATTTACAGTTTGGCAATTCCTGCCACTAGGACCAACCCATAGCCACGGCTCACCTTATGAAACCCTGTCTTCCTTTGCCGGAAACCCTGACCTCCTTGATCTGCGCCAATGCGTATGCAGAGGATGGCTGGCCGAATTAAGCTATCAGGAAGTCATTGCAGGCAGATGTTCGCTTGCCTCAGCCCGAACCATGGCCGCAAGCGGGTTCTGGGCGCAAGTGGAACATGATTCTTCACTGGCCGGGGAAGTGCAACAATTCCAGAAAGATCAGACCGAATGGCTTGATGATTACGCCCTTTTTTCGGCACTAAAGCAGGTTCACGGGGATAAGCCCTGGTGGGAGTGGCCAATACGTTTGCGCAAAAGGACGCCAAAGGCTCTGGAAAAGGCCAGAGAAAAACATGGGAAGCTTGTACGGCAAACAGTATTTGAGCAATACATATTCAAGATACAATGGCAGGAGTTGAAGAAGCATGCTGAATCACGCGGCATTCTCCTGTTCGGTGACCTTCCCATCTATGTGGCCCACGATAGTGCTGATGTCTGGTCTTACCGCCAGTTCTTTACCCTCAACGATAACTGTTTATGTGAAGAAGTTGCCGGGGTCCCACCGGATTATTTCTCTGAAAGCGGGCAGCGCTGGGGCAACCCGCTCTACCGATGGGATGTGTTAAAGAAGGACAACTTTTCCTGGTGGTCCAGTCGGGTTCAGGCTCAGCTTGAACATATGCATCTGATGCGAATCGATCATTTCCGTGGCCTGGAGGCTTACTGGGCCATCCCCGGAGAGAAAGAGGATGGGCGTATCGGAGAATGGCGGCTGGCACCCGGTGCAGAGCTTCTGAAGACACTGCAGGTACAACTGGGTCACCTCCCCTTTGTAGCCGAGGATCTTGGGTTAATCACAGACGAAGTTCATGATCTTCGACAAAAATTTGGCCTGCCCGGCATGAAAGTACTGCAATTTGCCTTTGGCGGTGATGCAGGAAATCCCTACCTGCCACATCATCATGAACCGGACAGCGTTGCCTATACAGGTACGCATGACAACGATACCACCCTTGGCTGGTTCAATAGTGCTCCTGAACATGTCCGTGACCACCTTATTGCCTACCTGCCACACTCGGCAGATGATATGCCATGGTCACTGATTCGGACTGCGCTCGCTTCGGTATCCCGACTAGCAATTATTCCAATGCAGGATTTGCTAAGCCTTGGCAGCGAAGCTCGGCTAAACAAACCTTCAACACTGGATGGAAACTGGGCCTGGCGACTCGAGGAAACACAGCTTGATCAGAATGCCTGGACAAGGGTCAGCGATTTAAACCGCTTATATGGCCGCTAAACATCAGTCCGGGTTTAACATTTACGGGTCAGGGCCAGCATGGTTACATCATCACTTTGAGGTGCATCGCCAACAAATCGGCTGATTGAACTGCTAAGATAATCAATGCAGGCATCCGAGCTATCCGGCGCATTTTTCATCCAGGCCAATAACCGACTTATATCCAGCATTTCCTCATTTTCGTTGCAGGCATCGGGTACACCATCACTGTAGAGCAATACCATTTCTCCGGGCTCCAGTGTCATGATATTGCAATCATAAGGGATGCCACTGATGATACCGGCTGGAGGACCTGAGGCTTTATTTTGCTGCCAGATGCGCTGATGGTGCAAATGAATGGGTGGCAGGTGGCCCGCATTGGCAGATTGCAGTCGGCCATTCTCCGGCTCCAGTATAAGCAGTACCATAGTGGCAAACATGCCATTGCTGACTGTTCTGCACAGCGATGTATTGAAGCGACTGAGAATTTCTCCGGCATTACCACCGTTGCCGAGTTCTTTTCGCAATTCGAGTAATATACTGGACATGAGCATGGCAGCTGAAACGCCCTTTCCAGAAATATCTCCCAGCACATAGGCAATGCGCTGCTCAGACAGTTCAATCACATCGAAAAAGTCACCACCTATCTCAAAGGCCGGGCTAATATGAGATGCGGCAGAATATCCCGGCGTGATTGGAAATGTTGAAGGCAGGAATGAATCCTGGATGGATTTTGCCAACTCCAGATCACGCTGAAGCATTTGCTGATGAAGCAGTCGTTCGTGGGTGCGGGCATTGTCGATAGCAATTGAAACCATCTGCATCATCGCTTCCATCAATTCTTCATCCGCTTCGCTAAAAGTACCCTGCAAACGGTTGATTACTTGGGAAACGCCTATCAATTTTCCATGCACAAGCAGAGGCACACAGATCATATTACGCGTGGTAAACCTGGTGAGCCTGTCATATTCGGCATTGAAGCGCGCATCAGCATAGACATCAGACAGGCGAACCGTTTCAACATGCTCAGCGCACCAGCCGGCAATTCCAGAACCCATTTTCAGTCGGCACACCTCTCTAAGTTGTGCCTCATCTTCACCGGTTGTTGCATGGAAAACCAGGGCACCACTTTTTTCCTCGATAAGGAAAAGTGAACAGCTTTCGGCATCCATAAGAGATTTAGTAATTTCCATGATCCGGCGCAGCAATGGCCCGAGATGCAACTCACCGGCGATCAACTCGTTCACTTCCAGCGCCCTGTGTAAACGCTGATTTTCACGCTGCAAAGGATTTGCTTGTTCGACGCCCTGCTTTAAATCGTTCATGCCATCTCCCGAAAACAGGGGTTCCTGTAACCCTATATTTCTCTCTCTTGTTTCTTCACTACCCGACCCGCTATAGCGTAATGAACACCAAAGTGTTTTGCCATTCAAAAAGAAGGGGAGTCAGACGGCTTCCCTGCAGAAGTTCAGGACCTGATCAATCGTGCGCTTGCTATTTTCGCTCTCACTGTAAACATCTCTGCCGTAACCCGCTCAAGTTCGTTTTGTTGATGTAGTTATTAGTAATATCTCAAGGGTGCGGCATCTGAACCGATAAAACAGGGATGGTAGTTGACAGAAAGTCATGAAAGTTGAATCTGTAGTCAAAGTCGAACACATCAAGGCATCCCAGGAATTGATACTGGTTCGCCTGCTTTCCGGAAGAATACCCGTTTTACGCAAAGGTGAAGTACTGCAGGGAAAAGTCGTTCAACTTTCAGCAGAAAAAGCAGTTATCAGGCTCCCATCCGGCCATATCACTGTCGAAACCCGGCCCGGCATGAGGCCTGGAGAACAGGTTTGGCTAAAAGAGGCAAGCCAGCAGCAGAAACCGACACAATTAGAGTTATTGAAGCAGCCACCAAAGTTGATGCAGGCCCCGGTCATCTTCCCCGGAAAACAAGCTCCATTGCAACATCTAAAATCAGGGCAACCGCAAAGCAGAATTACTCTGAATCAGGACAGCCCGGCATGGAAAGGTATGATCAAACGCATCATTACGGGTGGAGAGAAAATTCAGCCAGGAATGATATATCATGGCAAGGTCGAGACGGCCACGACGGGAAAAACGCTTATCAGGCTTGAGCAGGGTGGGATGCTGAAACTGGATGGGGCTCCCGGACTTATGCCCGGTCAAAAGGTTCTCCTGCGCTCGACGGAAAAATCAGGATCCACATCTGCTTTTATCGAAATAAGAGCGGCTAAAGAGAACAAAATAACAACACCCCTTCCTCTGATCAAACAGGGGAAACTACTCGTTGCCAACATGCTTCAAAAACCGGATAAATCTCCCAAATCAGCTCAAAGGATAACACTCCCTTCCACAGGTACAGGAGATCTCCCTGCACCCGGCGTTGACATATCATCGGGTGCTGGAAACAAGCAAACATCAACTCAACCCGTGCTGAAAAAAGGGCAGCAACTTATGGCTCATGTGTTGCAAAAGCTTCCCGCAGGAAAGGCTATTATTGAAATGCAGGGGCAACAGATGGAATTAAAAACGCCGCCAGGCATCCTGACAGGGGATCATATATTGCTGCGCGTAAACAGGGTTCAACCTCAGACCGAGTTCGCGATACTCGATACAAAGCCTGATATGAAGACGAAGGTGGTTCATCAGTTGCGCAACCTGCTTGCAAACCGTACCCCAACGGGCACCAATATGGCGAACCTTCAGCAGGCTCTGAATACCGTAGTCAATTCAGGACTTGCCACACCGGAAAGCAAGCTCTATTCAGACTTCAAAATGTTATCGGACTGGCTTAAACCGGTACTGGATGGCAGTAAACCCCCTGATCCCGACCGGGTAAGAAGAATGATCCTGGATGGTGGTCAACATTACGAATCAAGGCTGGCAGCCTCCACAAGCGGCGATCAGCCCAATGCAATGCCGCGTCTTGCCGAACACGATCTCAAGGCCCTGTTATTGAGGCTGCTTAGCCATATCAGACAAGTCCCTGCCGGGGCTGAGATCGAAAGGCTAACTTCTACGCTGAATCGAACACTAACCGGTATCGAGTCAGCACAGGCATCGAGTTTATTATCGCAGTTACATGGCGATGGACTGCGCTTTGAAGTCCCGTTCGTTTTGGGGCAACAGTTGGCAACCGTCCATATCTCAATCAAATCCGAGCAGCATCCATCTGAAAACACATACGAGAAGCAGGGTTTTGGTGTTCTTTTTCTGCTTGACCTTGAGAAGACAGGACAGATTCGTGTAGATGCTTACATTCAGGCCAAAACACTTCAATCCACTATTTATCTGGAACAATCAGCAGCCACAAACTTTTTCAGAACATCGATAGTTTCGCTACAAAGCCGCATGGAGGGGCTTGGTTTCGATACGGTATCAATGAACGTTAAAATGCTATCAGAGATAAGCCCGGAGAAAAATCGGGACTTTGAAAGCCTGACGACCGGAATTCCTCAAAATGTTAATCTGCTGGATACCCGGGCATGAGCAGAAGAAAGGTAATCAGACAGACCTCTCAACATCTTCAGGCTGTAGCCCTGCGTTGGTTACCGGAACAGGAACCTGCACCCAGATTAATGGCCAAGGGTGCCGGAGACATGGCCGAGAAGATCATTGCCATAGCTAAAGCCAATAACATCCCCGTTCGTGAGGACAAGGATCTTGTTCAGATCCTTTCATGGCTTGATACTGGCGAAGAGATTCCATCAGAGGTTCATACCGTCATAGCTGAAATTCTGATATTTATCTATTGGACATCCAAACGGTATCAGGATGTGTTTGAAACTGGACCGACCAGCAGCAGTTCCAAGCACAACACTACTGCCAATCAGGATATTCACCCGACAAGTTAAAAGAATTGCATTCGATTAAA
>CAYLYU010000031.1:0-16411 GCA_964387725.1 uncultured Zetaproteobacteria bacterium
GCCATGTCATCGCTAGCTATAGCTGCTGATTCTGCCATTAGCACCATGGCGGGTATCGTGGTACATCTGAACCATTACCCGTCAGACAGCGAGAAGGAAACACTGGCCGGCATTACCCGCAGTAGCAGTGCAACTGACGGCGAAAAGATGCTGGCTGAGGCTCTGATGAATATGAAGCATAGTGTAGGCGGCAGTGATGCCCGAATATTGCATGATCTGACGGCTGACGATCATGCCAGCAAACAGGAAAAAACACTGGCGGAAGTTTTGCTCGGTCTGACCCATCACCCGTCTTCAGCAGACAGGCAGCGGCTTCAGTCGCTGATGCATTAACCTCCGACCGGAAATTCATGTTGTCGATTCCCGGAATAAACCTTGATAAATGAGCGGCATTCGGGAAAGACGGATATTGATGGTTACAACAATTTAAAAGCGCCAGGTTTCAAGGATAGACAGGCAGAGCTTGTTCATTTCTCTGACCCTGTCTTCACTGTCAGCTTCATTGTAGCAACGCAATTCGGGGGCATTGCCCGATGGACGCAGGTGTACCACTTCTCCGGATTGAAAGGTGATTCGAATTCCGTCCGTGGAATCAATAGCCGATACATTACCGAACGCTTCACCGAGCAGGACTTCAGCAGCAGCGATATCCTGATCCACAACACCGCTTTTCAAGGCTGATAATTTACGTTGACTAAGATCAGTCGGAAATGCCTTGAGGCGTCCACTGCATGTGAAGCGTTGAGGTAAAGTCCTGAGCAGTGATGAGATGGATATGTCAGACTGAGCCGCAAGTAGCAAAATGGTCAACGGGACAATGATGGCATCACGGGTCTGCAGTGCTGCAAGTGTCCGGTTTTCAAGGGTGATATCTGTTGCAGTTAAAAAGCCACCATTGGCTTCATAACCGACGACACCGGTCATTCCCCGTTCAACTGCCGAATTCATGGCTGTGATCACAAAGGGTGAACCGATACGTGTGCGCTCTACACACCTGAACCAGCCGCATTTTTCCACTGCGCTGTTACAACTGATCGGTGTCGCAATGTATCCGGCAGACAGGTAACGGGCACACAGAAAGCCGGCAACATCACCACGCATCCAGTTCCCCTCTTCATCACTGATCAATGGCCGGTCACCATCTCCGTCAGCAGAAACAATGCAGTCTACATCATATTCACCTGCCCACTTTCGGGCCAGAGTCACATCTTCAGGGCGAATGGCCTCGGTATCAACGGGCAGAAATGTTTCGGAACGTCCCAGGTGGATAACCCTGGCACCCAAACCTTCCATGATTTCTGCCAGAATATCCCGAGCTACTGTCGATTGTTCATAAACAGCGATGGTTTTACCCTGCAAGCAGTTGGCTGGAAAAAAGTCGAGGTAACGCCGGATAAACATCTGACGGGCGGCAGGGGCTTCTTCGGGCAATGGATATGGCTCAATCGCCTTTCCATGCTCATCAAACAGCTCAAAGGCAATGCTTACTTGCTGTGAGCATATCCTCTGCTCATCCTCTTTCAGAATTTCTCCGCCGGGCTTGTAAAATTTAATACCGTTCCGATCATCAGGGATATGGCTGCCGGTGACCATAATACCGGGTGCATTTTGCGACATGGCGTAAAGGGCAAGTGCAGGCGTAGGGATGAGTCCACAACAGACAGGATTGCAACCGGCATCTGCAATGGCCATAGCCACCGACGCCATGATACGCGGAGTGCTGGAGCGGTAATCACCGGCTATGGCAACGGGGCTTCCCGTTACAAGGTCACCGGACGTTTTGAGATGTTGCAGGAAAGCCAGGGTATAGGCATAACAGATATAATCACTCATATCGGCGGCAAGGCCACGAGCACCACTGGTGCCGAACCTGACGCCGCTATGCTCCATCAGTTCCGATATGCGGATAGTTTTATACCTGTCGCGCATTAAGCGACACCCTGGCTTCTAAGATATTCCTCATAAGTCCCGTGATAATCAACTATGCCCTCGGGAGTTAATTCAACGATACGTGTAGCAATTGACGATACAAACTCACGATCGTGACTGACAAAAATCAGAGTTCCCGGGTAGTTCTCCAGAGCCGTATTCAGCGATTCAATGAACTCCATATCCATGTGATTGGTGGGTTCATCCAGCAACAACACATTGGGGTTTTGAAACATGAACTTGCCAAACAGCATGCGTCCCTGTTCACCACCGGATAAGGCCCTCACCGATTTCTTGATCTCATTCTGGGAAAAAAGCATGCGCCCCAGGTTGCCACGTACTTCCTGATCACCATGCTCCTCTTTTTTCCACTGATTCATCCAGTCAAAGAGGCTCATCTCCTTTGCAAAATCGGCTGAATGATCCTGCGCATAGTAGCCGATATTCACATTTTCCGACCACTTGATCAGACCACCGTCTTCTTTCAGATCACCTGCCAGGCAACGCAACAATGTAGTTTTGCCAATGCCGTTGGGGCCGATTACTGCCACACGTTCGCCTACAGGCACCATCAAATCAAAATTTTCAAACAATGGCTGCTCATCAAAACCCTTGCTCATGCCCTTAAGCTCCAGCGCAATGCGGAAAAGCTTCTTGTCCTGCTCGAAGCGGATATAGGGATTTACACGGCTCGAAGGCTTTACCTCTTCCAGCTTGATCTTTTCAATCTGTCTGGCACGGGAAGTTGCCTGACTGGATTTGGATGCATTGGCCGAGAAGCGGCTGACAAAGGTCTGAAGCTCGGCAATCTTGGCTTTCTTCCTGGCATTTGCAGACAACAACTGTTGCCGTGCCTGCGATGCAGCCGTCATGTATTCATCATAATTACCCGGGTAAATACGCAGCTCGCCATAATCCAAATCCGCCATATGGGTACATACCATGTTCAGGAAGTGCCGATCATGTGAGATGATGATCATGGTGCATTCGTGCTCGTTGATGACACCTTCAACCCAGCGAATCGCATTGATATCGAGATTATTGGTCGGTTCATCCAGCAGGACAATATCGGGATCTGCAAACAATGCTTGTGCCAGCAGAACACGCAACTTCCAGCCGGGAGCAATGGATTTCATCAGGCCTTCGTGACATGACTGCGGGATATCCATACTGAGCAGAAGTTCCCCGGCGCTTGCTTCCGCACTGTAGCCATCCAGCTCGGCGAATTGACTTTCAAGGTCTCCGGCACGCATGCCGTCTTCTTCGTTCAATTCACTCTGGCTGTAAATAAGGTCGCGTTCTTCCTTGATCTTCCACAGCTTTTCATACCCCATCATCACTGTATCCAGAACCGAATGATCTTCAAAGGCAAAGTGATCCTGACGCAGTTTTCCCACACGTTGATGTCGGCCGATGCTCACATGCCCTGCAGTCGGTTCCAGATCACCACCCAGAATTTTCATCAATGTGGACTTACCGCACCCATTTGCACCAATCAGACCATAACGGTTGCCATCACCGAATTTAACCGAGATATTTTCAAACAGGGGCTTTTCCCCGAATTGCATGGTAATGCCGGACGTAGAAATCATGTGTTGTTCCCCGTGAGAAAGGATAAATGAGACTGGTTTTAAAGAGTGGCGCAGCTTAGGGATGACTTTGAGATATACAAGTATCAGGTCTGCCCGCCAATTCCGGAGCCCATAGATAGATTGCCATCGGGGGAACCGGGGTATTATGATTCGGGCATTGGATCAATCAGATCCGGAGGTGCACATGAGTGATGATGTCAAAACGCATGTAAAGGATATGCAAACCTGGATGCGGCTGCCATTTATGCTGTTGTTCGGAATTATCTACTGGGTGGTCGAGATTATTCTGATCGCGGTGATTCTCTTTCAATTTCTGTTCAAACTATTTTCCGGCAACACCAATGATCGTGCCCTGAGCCTGGGCGGACAACTTTCCACCTTTGTCTACCAGATGCTAAATTTCCTGACCTTTAACACTGAAGAACGCCCCTATCCATTTTCAGACTGGCCTTCAGCCAAGGCTGAGGATAAGTCTGCCGAAGAGCCCGTGGCTGAGCCGGCAGAGGCGGAAGCGCCTGTTGAAGAAACAAAACCCGAATCAGGTAAAATCAGTGAACCTGAAACATCAGGGGAAGAAGAGGGCAAAGAAAAAAAAGATACCTGAGAGTAATCTTTCCATTGTCTTGAGAGGCGAAGCCCGTTAGTTCCTTCTTCCGTCAGGTAAGAGCCTGCTCTGTCGTTATCATTCTCCTTTCCGTGCAGGCATGTAGTCCGAACGATTCCGGATTGTCACTTGCAAATTGCTGGGTAGCTGAAACCGTATCCGAACATGGCGACCACTACCCGGATATGCTGGTTCTTTCCCCGGATGAACATTATATGTTCCAGAGTCTGGAAACCCGGGAGAATCTTCTCAGTCCTTCTCTTGCTCGGCTCGATCTTCGTTCCGGTAAGCAGGATATCCTGATCTACGGCCTGGCACGAGCGGACGGTCTCAAGTTGGCGACAGATGGAAGTTTATGGTTGGGCGAAGAACGCAAAGATGGCCTGATTTGGCGCATCAACTCGCCCGAATCAATTCCTCCCGGACAACGGGTTGATCGGCAACAATTGAGAAGCAGTCACCCCGATATCCGGGCTGTACTGGCTGCAGGCAGATTTGCACACGAAGGCATGGCTTTTTCAAAAGACGGCCGCTATCTCTACCTTGCTGATGAGTGGAAGGAGGGATGCCTGTTCCGTTTTAAGTTGGCTACTTCGGAGTTGCAGGTATTGCACAAAAAGCGGGGCTGGCTGCTCATTAAAAGACCGGAATCAGCCAGAGTGGAGGCCGAAAGACTGCACGGGCGAATGTTTTTGCGAATAGAGGATATGGAAACCCTGCCAGACGGACGTATCCTGATGGCAGAAACCGGCGATGAAAAAAATCCCGGCAAAATTCTGGTGTTGAAAGATGATTCAACCGGCCCGGAGATAGGCTTATATCTGAAAGACTCACGCCTTCACCATCCTGATAATCTTGAATGGGATAATGGTCGCTCAAAACTATGGATTACGGATGATAGCGAACCATCCCTGCTCTGGTCATGGGATGGTGAGAACCTGCATGAAATTGCACGCCATGAGTGGGCAGAAATTACCGGCGTTGAGTCGACAGCGGATGGTAGTATCTACATCAACCTGCAACACCGGAAATTCGGGCAGGATCTGACACTTCGCCTGAAGGAAGAATGATGGAGGCCTGGCTGCAGATCGTTGTCCGCCAGGCCATTCTCTACAGTCTTCCTGTTGTCATTTCCCTTTCGCTTGTCGGCGCTATCGAAGCCGCGACAATGCCGCAAAAGAGGCGTCCCGGACAATTCTTTTATCCGCTCAGATGGGGAGGGGTCTGGTGGCCCCTTATTGCCTCCATAGGCATGCACCGCGCAGTCATCATCGCCCTGCCCAAACCCATATCGCCGGGCATACGACCTGCCCTGATAAGACTATGCAGTCACTTCCTTCTTACCGTTGTCGGCTGGATGTTGTACCTCTGGGCGCTTGGGTTCCAGCAGCCTGCAGGTTTGCCTCCCCTGCACTTCTGGTGGGCCAAGGTTCTGATGTTTTTCAACCTTTGCATGCTGGCTATGCACCTGCTTCCGATGCCCGGAATGCTGGTCGGAGAGTGTCTGCGCTCCTCGAGGTTTGGTAAACATCTTCCACTCTGGTGGGAGAAACATGAGGTTTGGCTCTTTACACTTCTGGCGGCAAGCCCCTTGCTGGATATTCTACCCGGTAATTATTTGATTTATCCGGTTTACGAACCTCTGGCCAGTCTGGCAGATCGTATCTGGCATTAGACCGTATTTCGGCCTAACTCTCCCGGAAGAGACGAACCAGCAGGTCAATAAATCTGGATTGTGCCGATAGCGGCTTACCCATCGCGAGCTTGATCCCTTCGGCGCGATATTTTTCTGCGATGTCGATCAGATAGGAATAACTTTTTCCCGGAAAAACCAGTGCCGGCTGCAAAGCCACAGGGCCAACCTCTTCCCGCTGCCAGAGATTCAGCACATCCTGAACATTTGGTGATCCGTACACGGAGGCAATGGCAGGCAGAGGCAGCCGTCGGCTGTGCTTGTAGAGGGCGGCAACAAATTCCTGCATGCCGGTAAAGCGGTAAGGGGCCAGCAGCACTGCCTTTGCCCTGGCATCCAATTCACGAGCGGCAGTTGTAAGCATCACAGCAAGTTCATCGGCGCATGCAGACAGGGAGGGAAGAAGCTGCCAGTTGGCGTGCTCAGCCATGGTTTGAACATCTTGGGTGACATGTTTTCCCTCTCCCAGGAACAAGGGCAGCACGCGCCCTCCCTTCATGACTTTCTTTTCATCCAGAAAATGTATGCATACCGGTTCGTTCAACTCTTTAGTGACATCTGAAACCAGTTCCTTAGCAGCCTGTTTGTAGACTTCATCCGGCGAGCCGTGAGCTAGCAAAATATTCAAAATTCAACACCCTGTTCTGCCTTGATTCCTTGATCGAAGGCGTGCTTGACCTTGCACATCTCGGTTACGGTATCAGCAAGTTCGATGATCTCCGCCGGTGCATTTCTGCCGGTAAGAATCAAATGCATCCATGCAGGCTTTTCGTCCCGAACAAACTCGC
The DNA here is from genome assembly GCA_964387725.1 of uncultured Zetaproteobacteria bacterium. Taxonomy (GTDB): domain Bacteria; phylum Pseudomonadota; class Zetaproteobacteria; order Mariprofundales; family Mariprofundaceae; genus CAYLYU01. The sequence continues at coordinate 6,607 of CAYLYU010000031.1, forward strand.
TGATCTCTTTTCCTGAAATCCAACCATAGCTTGAGCAATAGTTGATCTCGTCGAAGACAACCAAGTCGAACCTTTGTGAACGCACTTTTGATTTACACAACTCCCATATATCACGGCTGGTCTTCATATCCTGTTCGGGATTCTTCGTATCCCAGGTGAAGCCATCCCCCGGGGCGTGCCACTCGATAGTGTCAAAGTGATCGGCTGCTTTTTGTTCGCCTGTCTTCCACTTCCCCTTGATGAACTGAATAACGCATACCTTCATACCCCAGCCGGCTGCCCGGAAAGCCATGCCGAAGGCAGACGAGGATTTCCCCTTGCCGTCGCCGGTATGTACAAGCACCACGCCTCTGCGTTTTTCACGCTGCTTCATTCAGGGCGCAGTGCTTCGATCAGAATTAGTGTGAACAGGCTCTAGTCTCCAAAGGACGGAATCAGTATCTTCCGGCCACTTGCATCGGCAAACTGACAAAGTGGTGTTTGATAAAGTTCCTCCAGCATTTCAGCAGTAAGCATATCATTGACCGAACCAAAACGGGTATGCCCGTTAGCAAAGATCAAAATCGCTTCATCGGCAACGTTGCAGGCCTGCTGTACATCATGCAAGACTGTTAATATGGCTTTGCCCGCCCCGGCATAACGTTGCATCAAGGTAAACCAGATCTTTTGGTGCTTTAAATCGAGATGCACTACCGGTTCGTCCAGCAACCATAATGGTGTATCACGCACAACCGTAGCCGCCAGTTCGGTTCGCTGGAGCTCTCCGGCCGACAGATCACCCAGTTTGCGCTGCAACAGGGGATCAATCTCCAGCAATGTACAAATTTCATCCATTTCACTGTTCAATGACTTGTCTAAAGTGTGATCCCGGGCCAACTGCAGACGTTGTGCAACCGTTAGCCCGAACTCAACCGAAGGCATATCACCCTGCCAGGCAATCAAACCGGCAATCTCGCGCCGGTTCATCTGCTCAAGGGACCGATTCTTCAGAAGTACGGAACCTGAGTGATACGGCAGCAAACCGGCCAGAGCCAGAAGAAGGCTTGATTTGCCGGCACCGTTGGGGCCCAGAACGACGGTGATTCGGCCCGGATGCAGAGAAAAGCTTAACTGCCGGATCAATCGGCGATGGCCACGGCTCAAAGAGAGGTTTTCTACCCGGGCGAGACTCATGTTCGCCTCAACAACAGCCATAGAAATACAGGTACGCCAATCATGGCTGTCAACACACCCACCGGCAGTTCAGCCGGCGAGATGACGGAACGGGAGGCGGCATCAGCCAGCATGAGCAGAACGCCTCCAGCCATGGCTGAAGCCGGTAGTAGCATCCGGTGAGAAGGGTCGAATACCAGGCGCATGGCATGGGGAATGACCAGACCAACAAATCCGATCGTGCCGGCAGCGGTTACGGCAACGGCGGTTACTGTTGAAGCAAGAAATAGCAATATCCAGCGTATTCGGGAAACCTGAATGCCAAGTGCCAGGGCATGCCTGTCGCCCAACAGCAGGGCATCCAGCGCTCGTGACAGCAGGAATCCAGCGATCAGGGCGATTATCCAGGACATCATCAGGATAGCCGGGTGTACGGTCTGAGATGATAAATCACCCATCATCCAGGCAAAGGCTGTACCAAGTTTCCGGCCTGGCAGCAGAGCCAGAAGCAGGGAGACAAATGCTCCCCAGAAGGCGGCCATGACGACGCCTGCAAGAAGAAGTCGACTTGGTCCCAAACGTGCAAACAGGAGAACCAGCGCAATTCCCAGCCAGGCACCGCAGAATGCCCCCATTGGCATCGATAAGGCTGAAGCCGGTAGCAGCAATGCCAGAATAGCGCCCGTTGCCGCACTGCCGGATACCCCCAGAACATAGGGCTCGGCCAGGGCGTTACCGAGCAAAACCTGAAACCATGCACCGGCCAGTGCCAATAGCCCCCCTACAAAAAAGGCCGTTAACACCCTCGGCCAGCGCAGTTGCCAGAGTATGGTTTCCTCTATATCCCTTGACGGAGACAGGGGGTTCATCCAGTCGGCACCGGAACCAAGTGCAATAAAAAAAGATGCCAGTAAGACTGCAAACAGAATGGCCAGTCTCATGGTGAAACCTGAAGTCGGTAAATTTTGGCATGCAGTTGCTCAATGCCGTCGATTAGTCTGGGACCTGGCCTGTGCAGCAGGTCGGAATCGACGGGGATGACAGGAACATTATTTCCCAGCCAGTGTTGCCAGAATGCCGTACGTTTTTTCCTGCCTACGCCTCCGTCCGGAATAATAATAACATCCGGCGCGGCGCGAATAACAGATTCAATGTTGACTCGTATGCTTTCGAGAGGGCTGTCTGCAAAAATATTTTCCGCGCCGGCATGTTTCAGCATATCGGTGATAAAGCTCGGGCCACCCTCACTCATCAGGGGATCGGGCCAGACCTCATAGAAGGCGCGCACCGGCCTGGATAAATGGCTGCCCAGAACCTGTAATCGTTTTTCCAACCCCCTGACAATCTCCTCTGCCTTTTTCTGATGTCCGGTTAGCTCCCCCAGCCTTCGCATATCAACAAAAATATCCCGAACCCTGCGTGGATGAGTTTCCACGATACGTACCCCTGTTTTTTTTAACCTGTCGATGCCGCTAATCGAATGTGAGCCGGACACAGCCAATGTCGGTTTCAGTTTCAGGGCGGCTTCAAGGTAAATTCGTCTGGCATCGGCTACCCTGGGGAGCCTTTCAGCTTCAGCTGGAAAGTCACAGTACTCTGCTACACCAACCACATCCTCGCCAGCCCCAATGGCAAAAAGCATTTCGCAGGCATGTGGTGTCAGGGCAATAATGCGTTCTGCAGCTCCGGCCGGTGTAGCCAGAAGCATGCAGAGCAGAAGAAAAAATCGCTTCACAATCGATGAAAGAGCAGGCGAAACCGGTATTGCCCACCTTGAATGGGGAATGGCTGGGATCGCTCTACCGTTTGCATGGCGGCCTGATCCAGAAGTGCATAACCTGAACCGGCTAGAATCTCTATTTTGTCCGTGTTGCCCTGTCCGTTCAGGGCAAAGGAAATCTCCACCTCCCCTTCGATGCCACGGCGGCGCGCACTTGCAGGATAAAATTTGTGCGCTTCCAGATGGTTGCGCACCAGAATATGTGTCCGCTCAGGGTCCGGAGTTTTATTGCTGGAAAAGGAGTCCTTGTGCAGTGGCATACTTACCGCAGATGACGGAGTCTTTGATACCTGAACCGGATTTTTCCTGGTTTTATCATGGCCTTCCGGATCAGGAAAATCTGCTTTGGATACGGTTTTCCTGCCTGAATCAGCAAGTGTTCTTTTTGCTTCAGACTTGACAGGTTTTCGGGTCGCTGTTGCCTTGCTGGCAATGCTTTCTTTCAGCTGTCGGGGTTTTTCCTGCTTCCTCTCTCCGGAGAGAGGAAGCAGCTCGATACGCACAAAAGCAGTTCTGTCATTTTCCACCGGAGTATCGGATACCTGCCAGAACAGGAGGACAATGAAGCCATGCAGGGCGATACTTGTCCCGAACCAGAGCCAGAATCTCCCCCGTTTAGGCAGCATTATTCACTGAATCGTGTAGTTTAGAAAGAATAGCCCACTCCTGTCCGGAAGGAGATACCGGGAGAAGGAAAGAAATTATCCGACGGTGGTGAAAATGGGGGGAATCCCGGAGAGAATACCCCATACGAACTGTATTTCTCGTTTGTCAGATTATCCGCGCGAACAAACACTTCAACATCCTGCCAATGGTAATTTGCTACAACATCCATCACAAAATACGAGGCAAGAGGAGCGCGTATATTGGCCTGATCGCTGATCAGAAACGAATCGCCGATATAGTTGAGCTTGAGAACTGTGCTCAGGGATTCACTCCAGCTAGCTCTCCAGTTTGCACCGAAACGATTTTTCGGTACGGCTGGAATATTCTTGCTATCAAATGCGCCTCCCCGGAATTCAGCCAGTGAATATGTGTAATTTCCGGAAAGTTGCAGCCAGTCATGTGCGTGCCAGAAAGTACTGATAGCGATGACATCATGGCGTGTTTTGTTACCGTAATTCTCATTTGCAAAGGTAAGCGGATTGAAAAATATCTCCTGATCAATATCAGCTCTACTCATGGATATTTCCGCCCACGCCTTGCTCATAGAATACCGAAGGGCAGTGCTGTAGTGACGACCTGTCTGGGGTTGCAGCCCGGTATCCACCGCGCCGGTGAAGAAGTTGAAACGTTCATCCAGCAGGGGGAAACGTAAGGAACGTGAAACATTGAAGCGCAGACGCAGGTTTTCAATCAGACCGAGTGAGGCGCCTGCCTCCCAGGCCGTACTGCTGTGTGAAACAGACTCAAGGCCAAGCTGTGAGAAGGTATCCTCCACCTTTTCCGAACGGACACCACCCGAGACGCTCCACCACTGATCCTCAGGCCCAGCCTGTATCAGGCCATAAAAGCCATCGCGATTCCGGTCGAACAGGGTGGTTGCTGTCGCTCCTCCGAAATCGAAGCTGCCGTCGCTCCGGTCAATATCGGCTCCGGCAGTAATCCGAACAGGAAAATCCGTGCCAGGATTCAGGCTTAATTTGGGTCGGAATGATCGTGTGCGCTGTATAAAATCGCTTTTGGAACCAAAGCTTACAAACTCCGAATGGACATCACGTTTTCGTATTCCACCGGCCAGATCGAGTTCCAGACCAAAGTCTGCAAACCAGTTTAAACCTCCATCCACAAAGCTGTCCGATGTGCGACTGAAATCCTGAGAGCTGGTTGACTGCTTGCGGTTGACCGCCATCTGATCTGCGGTAAGCGATCCGGGCAAACCGACCCGATCCTGATGATGGTTGCCGCTGATCCTTAAACTGAGATTGGTGTTAAGATCGGCTTCGGCCCGGGCACCACCATCAAAGCGCTCAAAAGTGCTGTTATCCCGGTAGCCATCCGTGCTCAGGCCGGAGAAATTAGCCTCCACACGTGCCTTGCCGGCATCTGCGCCAATTCGACCCTGGCCGGAGAGGGTGCCAAAGCTTCCCCCGTTCAGGCCAAGCTTTCCTCCGCTTTCGGGGATACGTGTAACAATATTAATGGCGCCACCGACTGCACCATCTCCATAAAGCACAGCGGATGCCCCGTGTGTGATTTCAATCCGCTCGATCTGCTCAACAGGAATCTGTGTCCAGTCAACTCCGGAAAGGTCGGGGCTGTTGACCCTTCTGCCGTCAATCAGCAACACCATGTTTGCCGAAGAAGATTCGCCAAATCCTCCCACGTCCACCTGTGCTTTTGCTCCGGTTCCGGAGTTGTCGCGCACAATGATGTTGGCTTCACCTTTTAGTAAATCAACAACGTTTTCTGCATGCAGGGTTTCGATGGCTTCACGTCCGATAATAGTTATTGACCTGGAAGATGTTTGAGAAGTGGTTTCATGATGTGCTGCTGAAACCTCAATGTCGCCCAGATCCTTTGTCCCGGCCCGGGCTGTAGCAGTGTCAAAGATGGCAAATGTTAAAAATATGAAAATTAAAGTAAAAAGACAGCTCAACTGTAGTGGATGCTTCATGGTTTTCCTCCCGCGCCCGCCGCGCATATAATGTAGTGCGGAATGGCACTTCGGCAGGAGAGAGGTTCGCATGCTTGCAAAAGGGCAAGGTCAGACGATGTGCCTCCCACCGAGGCTTGATCCCGTTTGGAACGCGTACGTTCCCTGCTTCGGGCCGGTCTCCTGGCTTACCCTCAATCTCCTTCACCTTACCTTCCCATGCGTGAACACAGTGGCATTCCGGTGAATTCGTCGGGCTTACAGTTGCGGGGGCAGCGTCGGATTTAAAGTTGATTGCTATAAGCCAATGGCTTTAGCCAGCTTTTCACCAGACTTCCCGTTTCACCCCTGACGCAAAAATAACGCGCGGGGCACCCAAAACGATACGGACTGTATAAGCAGCGTTCATTTCTGGCAAGGGTATGCTGACGGAGATAATGCGATTGAAGGGCTCAGAGTGAGGCAACGCACAGTTCACGATTACAGTATTTCCGTATAGTTTGGCATCTATGTCTGGAGAGGTGGAGGATAAAATCGTGAATACGCAAGTGCAGACTCAAATTGGACATGTTCCATCCGGGGCTTCTTCCTTGTCCCCTGACAACCCGGGAACCGGCCTGAGTATGGTCTGGATTGCCATCATACTTGCCGCTATTTTCTGGTTTTTTGAACCAGTTGCCTACTCCTTTGTGATGCCAGATGGAGAGTTTATCAAACATTGGTTACAGCCGGATCAGGAACAGGTTCAATTGCGAACAGCAATTGTTGCCCTGCTTTTGTTGTTTGGTCTTTATGCGCAGCTTATGCTGATTCGCCAGAAGCAGGCTTATGCCCAGCTTGAAAGGAGCAGTCATTTGCTTCGCCTGGTTGTAGATAACGCTCACGATGCTTTCTTTTCTATCAATGCGACAGGAAAGATTATCGACTGGAATCCAGCTGCCGAGAGCATGTTTGGCTGGCCGAGGGAAGAGGTTCTCGGGCGGGACATCACCCAGACCATCATTTCTCCCGAACATCGTCAGGCATTCTCAGATGAACTTGGAGACTTTTCTGAGTCGGAGCAGACAAAGTTCCTGAATCTCCAGAGGGAGACCTCATTATGGCATCGCGAGAGCTATGAATTCCCGGCGGAAATATCAATTGTTCCCTTGCTTATGGGAGATTCGTTCATCTTCAGTGGCTTTGCTCGCGATATCAGCGAACGAAGACTGGCCGAGGACAGGTTAAAACAGTTAGCACATACTGATGTGCTCACAGGCCTGCCCAATCGTCAAAGCTTCAACTCGCTTCTTTTGCAGGAAATAGGGATTGCCCGTCACCATCAACAGAAGCTGGCTGTTATGTTCCTCGATCTGGATCATTTCAAGGCTGTTAATGATTCAATAGGACATGATGCCGGTGATCAACTGCTTCGAGAAACCGCAAAACGTCTTCAGGATTGCATCCGTGATTCGGATACCATTGCCCGTCTTGGCGGTGATGAGTTTGTATTTATTCTTCCCAATCTTCACAGTGATGACGAACCAAGCCATATTTGTGGGCGTATTCTGAATTCCATGCATAAGTCCTTTTATATTCACAACCACGAATGTTTTGTTGGCGCAAGTATTGGCATCAGCATATTTCCCCGAGATGGTGACACGCTGGAAACTCTTGAAAAACACGCTGATATCGCCATGTACCGTGCCAAGGCAGCGGGCAAAAATGGCTTCAAATATTACGAAGCTGATATGAGTAAATTTGTCCTCAAGCGGATGAAGATGGAACGGGCTATGCGCCATGCCCTGGAAAGAGACGAGTTGAATATTCTCTACCAGCCGCAGGTAAATATAGGTAACAGAAAATTTGTGGGTCTTGAAAGCCTTGTGCGCTGGCAGCACCCGGAAATGGGAACCATATTACCCGATGAGTTTATAAGCTTTGCAGAGGAAACCGGTCTTATTTTGCCATTGGGAGAGCATGTATTGCGTACTACATGCGAACAGGGAAAGGCCTGGCTGGATGCAGGCCTACCTGCTTTGCAGCTTGCGGTTAATTTTACTCCACGACAATTTGCCGATGAGGGCCTGGTGGAAATGGTCGCGGGCACGCTTGACGATAGCGGACTTCCCCGTGAATGTCTGGAAGTCGAAATAACCGAAAGCAGTGCCATGGAAAATATTGAGGTAAGCCAGGATGTCCTGCACGAACTGAAGAAACTGGGGGTAAAGGTTGCTATTGATGATTTTGGCACAGGATTTTCTTCTCTCGGTTACCTGAAGAGCTTCCCGATTACAGCCTTGAAAATTGACAAGACATTTATTGCCGGTGTTACGAATGACGAAAAAGATTCTGCAATTGTTACCACAATTATCGAATTGGCCCATAGTCTGGGCCTTAAAGTTATTGCTGAAGGAGTAGAAACCGAGGAACAACTTGCCTTTCTGAGTAAGCATAACTGCGATATTGGTCAGGGCTATTTATTTAGCAAGCCTTTGACAGCAGATAAAGTTCCTGATTTATTTCGTGCTTAAAACACTTTTGCCTAAGCCTCCGGCTGGGCAAGTCAACGCAAAGGAGAGATTTTGTTAAAAAACATTGATATGAACAATATGGTTTCAAGTTATCTGGTGCCATGGGGCATCAATATCATTTTTGCCCTCGCTATATTTATCGTTGGCCGTGCTGTAGCCAAAGTTCTCGTACAACTGCTTGAGAAATTGTTAATCCGGACAGGCATGGATCCAATTCTGGTCAATTTTATCAGAAATATTGTCCGGTCCCTGCTGTTGCTGTTTATCATTATTGCAGCCCTTGATCAGCTCGGTGTGGATACAACATCTCTTATTGCCATATTGGGCGCGGCGGGACTTGCGGTCGGTCTGGCTCTGAAGAGTTCACTGCAAAACTTTGCCGCAGGAGTCATGTTGATCATTTTTCGGCCATTCAAAACCGGAGATTTTGTGGAGGCCGGGGGCACAAGCGGGGTTATTGAACATATTCAGATTTTCAGCACCACCCTGCGCACGCCGGACAACAGGGAAGTAATTGTACCCAACGGCAACATTTACGGAGGCACGATCACAAATTTTTCAGCCAGAGATACGCGGCGCATCGATATGGTATTTGGTATCGGCTATGGCGATGACATTCGCAAGGCCAGAAAAATCATTGAGGACATCATGAATGCCGACGAACGCATTTTAAAGGATCCGGCTGCTTCAGTGGCCCTGGCAGAACTGGCTGACAGCAGTGTCAACTTCTACGTTCGACCCTGGGTGAAGAGCACTGATTTCTGGTCTGTAAAATGTGATCTAAACGAACGCATCAAGCTTGCTTTTGATGAAAGTAATATATCTATCCCCTACCCGCAAATGGATATCCATCTGGACAAGATATGAGTCGACCGGGTCAGGAAAGGTTTTTCGAATAATACACGATTGAGTGGTCGTATCGGAAATCGGTTTGGCCATCTTTATCTTCAATTCTGGCTACCTCACCATGGTGGTCATAACCGAATAAAAGCTCGGGTGGAACCTTGGTCACCGGATCATCTCCGTTCACATAACGGATATGGTTTTTGGCCTTGAACGCCTTGTCAATATGGTATCCAACCCTGGGCTCACCAAAAGTTATCACGTTTTCAAAGGCGTAGCTCATTCCAGCCAGAGTTGCCAAAGCACCACCCAGACTATGTCCCGTTACCCATACAGGTATATTCCTGGCATACTCGTTGATATTCGCAGAAACAGATCCCCATATTTTATTGAATTCTCCGAGAAACCCGGAGTGGACTTTTACATTTTCCATACCGTTAAAGCCGATCTTCCTGAAACTTAAATCCGCTATAACATCATTGCTTAGAAAGCGCAGGGAATGCGGATCAAGCTGAATTCTATGAAAACAGGATATGCGGAACCTGCTGAAAAATCCCAGGCCTCCCGAGTCGTCGGCAGCATTCTCCAGTGGCTGGGAGCCACGGAATGACAGGATTGCCCTATCCTCCCAAACAGCCAGAAGGGCCTGCGCTCCATCAATGTTATGGAAGAAAGTAGTGGCGCTGAGTGGGGCCATAAACGTTTTAATTGTTTCCTCTTCGAAATAGGCTATATGTGCCATGTTTGACAGAAACCAGACATGATTCTTCTGCCACAACTTTTCACAATCCGTTTCGCCGGAGTCAATGAATGCGGGAGTATACTTCTGGGGAGAAAATACCGCCGAGAGAGATTTACTGATGGTGCAACCTCCATATACGGCCTGTTTTACGAGGGTCAGATGCGGCCCCGGCGGCCAGA
>CAYLYU010000032.1:0-16155 GCA_964387725.1 uncultured Zetaproteobacteria bacterium
CTAATGGTCGTAACTGTTTTACCGCGACGCCCTTTGACTTCGCGCCGCACGCGTACAATGCCATCACTCGCCGGAGACAACACCTTTTTCTTACACACACACCGGGCTACTGGTTTACCGCAGGCAGGGCAAAATCGTCCTTGCTCCGTGGAGTAAACAATCGAGGTGCTTCTGTTATTTTGTGATGCCATAGACATTCTATCCTGTTAGCCCGAACTTCGATTTGATGAATATAACAAATTTACGAACATTTTGGTTCTCTAAGGTTGAATTTATTATTCCTTAATAGTTCACACCTATAGTGGCATGCCCTTCCTGGTAAATAGACCGCGTTGTGAGGAATAGGCTACTCAACGGATTTTACTGAGATGGTTGGGTATTATGGAGTTGCTATGAAAGTTCACTGGAAAAATATCGGCAGAACATCAATGTGGTATTCCCTTGCCGGAATGTACACCCTAGCTGTCGTAGTTATGGTTCAATAGAAAGGGCATAGCCAAATTTTCATTTAACTCCCTGTTTTAACCAGATATTTCTCAACCTATTCACAGTAACAACATTCCAGATCGAGCAATCAAGACATCTCATGCTTCGCCGAGGTTGTGACATGCCGGCAAGGGAGATTAGGCTTGCCCCATGCGCAAAGTGATCCCGATTCAATCTGAGCCAACACTGTCGGCACCCAAGCCAAAATGGTTGAAAGTCCGGGCACCTTTATCGCCTGAATATCGCAGGCTTCAAAAGCTAATGCGAAATTTGAACCTGAATACGGTGTGTGAAGAAGCTTCCTGTCCCAATATTGGCGAATGCTGGATGCATGGTTCTGCCACCTTCATGATTTTGGGACGTGTATGCACTCGCACCTGTGCCTTTTGCAATGTGGAGACCGGCAGACCTGACCCTGTGGATGCGAATGAACCTGCTCATATTGTCGAAGCTGTTGAAACATTAGGACTCAAACACGTGGTCATCACATCGGTTGACCGGGACGACCTGACGGATGGCGGTGCTGGCCATTATGCAGCGACGATTCGCTCTATTCGAGAGAGAGTGCCGCATATTACCATCGAGGTGTTGACACCGGACTTTCAGCGCAAGCCTGACAATTGTCTGGATGTAGTAATTGAGGCCGGCCCGGATATTTTTAACCATAACCTGGAAACCGTGCCGAGGCTCTACCGCAGTGTCCGGCCAGCAGCCCGTTATTTTACAAGCCTGCGCCTATTGCAACGTGCCAAGGAAAGAGATGGGAAAATGGTGACTAAATCTGGTATTATGCTCGGTCTTGGCGAAGATCGGGACGAAGTCCTTCAGGTATTGGACGATCTGCGCGAGGCGGATGTCGATATTTTGACCGTAGGCCAGTATCTGCGCCCCGGTCCCCGGCATCATCCGGTTCATCGCTACTGGACTCCAGATGAATTTGATGACATTAAATATCTGGCCGAGGCCAGAGGCTTTAAAATGGTGGCTTCCGGTCCATTGGTTCGCTCTTCATTCCATGCCGAGAGTGTATTCAGGGAAATGCTTGGCAAGCACTAAGCTGGTTATAAAAAGGAGGGTCAGGGTGAGTGCATCAAGGATAGAAAAAAGCCTGGCAGAATTAGGAATCACCAATCTGGAGAGGGTTTACTGGAATACTCCCAGTCCGGCCTTATACGAGGAGGCAGTGCGACGCCGAGAGGGGCACATTTCGCACATGGGGCCGCTGGTCGTGCAGACGGGTTATTTTACCGGGCGTGCTGCCAGGGATAAGTTGATTGTTGATGAACCAAACAGCCACGATCATATCAACTGGGGCAGTGTAAACAGGTCGATTTCAGAAGAGTTTTTCAACTCTCTGTTTGCACATATCTGCAATTACCTTGAGGGCCGAGAAGTCTTTGTTCAGGACTGCCTTGCCGGCGCGGATCAGGAATATGAAGTTCCTGTCAGGGTCATTACTCAGGATGCATGGCATGCCTTGTTCGCTCGTACGATGTTTATCCGACCGGTTGATTTTGACCGTACGATCGGCGTCGATGAGCCTCAGTTTACAGTTGTACATGCACCGCACTATCATGCCTTGCCTTCGAAGGATGGCACCAACTCCGAAGCTTTTATCATCATTCACTTTGGCCGGCGTCTGGTATTAATTGGCGGCACCTCCTATGCAGGTGAAATCAAGAAATCCATTTTTACACTGATGAACTACGTTTTACCACAGCGGGGAGTGCTTTCGATGCATGCCTCGGCCAATGTAGGTAAAAAAGGTGATGTAGCGCTCTTTTTCGGGCTTTCAGGTACAGGCAAGACAACCCTGTCGACAGATTCTGCCCGGAGTTTCATCGGCGACGATGAACACGGCTGGACAGATAATGGCATCTTTAATATAGAAGGCGGTTGTTATGCCAAGGTGATCCACCTGTCGGAAGAAAAAGAACCCGGCATCTACAACATGACCCAACATTTTGGAACGGTCATGGAAAATGTTCGCCTTCATATGAAAGATCGTCGGCTTGATCTTGATGACGAATCCCTGACCGAAAATACTCGGGCGGCCTATCCGGTTACTCATGTTGAGGGCGCAATCTATCCCGGTTTGGCGGGGCACCCAAAGAATGTCGTATTTCTTACAGCCGATGCCTTCGGTGTACTACCACCGATTTCGAGATTATCACCTGAACAGGCGATGTATCACTTCCTTTCGGGCTATACGGCCAAGGTGGCTGGAACCGAGGCTGGCCTTACCGAGCCGGAGGCGACCTTCAGCGCCTGTTTCGGGTTGCCCTTCTTGCCCTTGCATCCCGGTGTTTATGCGAAACTTCTGGGAGAAAAGATAAAGCGGCATCAGACCAACTGCTGGCTGGTAAATACCGGCTGGACCGGCGGCCCGTATGGTATCGGCAGTCGAATGGATATCACGCATACTCGGAAGATGTTAAACAATGCCCTGGACGGGAAATTGGACAGTGTTCCCTACACTTCACATCCAGTATTTCAAATTGAAGTTCCCCGACAATGCCCCGGAGTACCGGAAGAAGTGTTAAATCCCGAAAATACATGGGCTGATAAATCTGCCTACGATGCCAAGGTCAGGGAGTTGGCTTCTCATTTTCACGCTAATTTCCGCCAGTTTGAAGATGGTGTCAGTGATGAGGTTCGATCAGCAGGGCCAAAGCATAACTGAATTTCCCAGCCATGGGTTGTTTTGTAGCGATTGTATCAATACTCGAGGAGCATTAGCTTGCGGATCTGCGGGGCCCATGGCGCAATTGGTTAGCGCTACCGGCTCATAACCGGTTGGTTCCAGGTTCGAGTCCTGGTGGGCCCACCAATCTCATTCCTTAACCCGAAGTTGCATAAGGTTACGGTTAAGTAGATGCAGTGCGGGGAAAATCATATTATCCTGCGCGATCTTTCGCGACAGATGCGTACAGTTAACTATTAAGGGGAATACCTATGGCTATAACCGTTTATTATGATTCTGATGCTGATTTATCCATTATTCAAAGTAAAAAGGTAGCTATTCTTGGCTACGGTTCACAGGGTCACGCCCATGCCTTGAACCTGCAAGAGTCCGGAGTGGATATCACCGTAGGGCTGCGCAATGGGTCATCATCCTGCCTCAAGGCTGAGAATGCCGGGTTAAAAGTGGCCGAAATTGCTGATGCTGTAAAAGACGCGGATGTTGTTATGGTGCTGCTGCCTGATGAAAATCAGGCTCAAATCTACCGTGAGGCCATCGAGCCGAATATCAAGCAGGGAGCTGCCCTGGCCTTTGCACACGGGTTTAATATTCATTTTTCTACCATCAAACCTCGTGATGATCTGGATGTGATGATGATTGCGCCAAAGGGCCCCGGTCATCTGGTGCGCCATACATTCACAGAGGGCGGCGGTGTTCCCAGTCTGATTGCCATAGATCAGGATGCCTCCGGAACAGCAAAAGCGCTGGCGTTATCCTATGCCAGAGCCAATGGAGGTACACGCGCCGGTGTGATTGAAACCACCTTCCGTGATGAGTGTGAAACCGATCTGTTCGGTGAACAAGCCGTGCTCTGTGGTGGGCTAACCTCCCTGATTACAGCCGGCTTTGAAACCCTTACCGAGGCTGGCTACCCACCCGAAATGGCCTATTTTGAATGCCTGCATGAGGTGAAACTGATCGTGGATCTCATCTACGAAGGCGGCATAGCCAATATGCGTTACTCCATTTCCAATACAGCCGAGTATGGTGATCTGACCCGTGGTTCACGTGTTGTTAACGAGGAGAGCAAGGCCGAAATGAAACGGATATTAAGGGAGATTCAGAGCGGGGAGTTTGCTCGAGAATTTGTTGAAGAGTGCAACTCCGGCAAGATTTCCATGAATGCCAAACGCCGTCTGGCCTCCGAACATGAAATCGAGCGTGTTGGAGAGCAATTACGCGGCATGATGTCCTGGATCGGCAAATCCAAAATTGTGGATCACTCTAAAAACTAGGGGTAGATCAAACCATAAAAAAACGGGAGGCTAATAATTGTCTCCCGTTTTTTTATGTTCTCAGTGGATCAAAGTATCAGAGCGATCAGATATTTTGATCGGGGATGATAAGCATCTCTACCCGACGATTAAGTTGCCGTCCCGCCTCACTGTTATTGCTGGCCCGAGGTTCCGTTTCCCCTTTGCCCTGAATACGAACACGTACCGGATTAACACCTTGTCGCTCAAGGTGCCTGGCAACTGATTCGGCCCGCGCTACGGATAGTTTCTGATTATAGGCTTCTGAGCCAACACTATCTGTATGCCCAATGATTCGGATATTGCTTCTGTTGTACCGATTAAGTATTCCAGCGACTTTATCCAGGGTTGGCGCAAAGGCTGGCTTGATACCCGACGAGTTAAAATCAAATGAAGCCTCGCTGGTCATGGTAATTTTCAGATTTTCATTTTTAAGCCGTTCGACCTCAACCTGATGGGCTTGTTTTTCAGATGCCAGCTGCTGGTCGAATTCGGATTGTTGTTTATCCATATAGGAACCAACGCCGGCACCCAGAGCTCCGCCAGCTGCTCCCCCGATAAGCGCTCCTTTAAGCGCACCTCCGGATCGATCCATCTGATGGCCGATAACGGCTCCGGCAATCGCACCCAAAGCTGCACCTCCGGCAGCTCCCTTTTTAGTATTTTCCCCAGAACTTGCACAGGCGGTGAGTAGGATCCCTGCCGCCAGTAAAGACAATATTCGCATAATTGTAGATCTCCTTTTGGTCAGCGATAGGACACGCTGATAACGTAAATTCCTGCCTTCATCCAAGATAAAGAGTAAAGCAAGGGATATGTAATCATTGTGACTTATGTTACAAAATCCTTTCCAGGCTTTATTGGATAAACTTGGAGGGATTATCCCTGTTTGTACTGACGATCCAGATAACGCTTCACATCCCGTTCCTTGATGGTCTGCCGTTTGTCGTAGTGTTTTTTTCCCTGAGCCAGCCCAATCTTGAGCTTGGCGAACCCTCTCTCGTTAAAATACAGTTTGAGAGGCACAAGGGTCAGACCTTTCTCTTTCAGTTTTCCAGTCAGACGTCTGATTTCAGCATTATGAAGCAAGAGTTGCCTGCTCCTGGCCGGATCAGGAGGGTTTTGCATGGCTGCCGGTTTATAAGGACTGATGTTGCAGCCGATCAGGATTACCTTCTCCTTACGAACAATGCAGTGCGCTTCGGCCAGGTTGGCCTGACCGGCGCGGATGGATTTCACCTCAGGCCCGACAAGCATGATACCTGCCTCAAATGTTTCCAGGATATGGTAATCGTGCCGGGCCCGGCGATTGGTAATGCTCATGGGTGGATACTATGGATATATGGGGCCAAGTTCAGTAACAAAAAAAGAAGCGGCCACCTGGGCCGCCTCTTGATCAAGAATGAATAGTCCTATTTTAGGCCATTCAGGAAGGCTATGAGTGCATCGGCCTTTTTACCCTTCACTTTCTGTTTTGGCATCTTGGTTTTTTTACCAGCTGCCTTGGCTACGCCTTTGGAACTTTCAATCCAGGCACGCAGGGCTGCCTCATCCCAGACTCCGCCAGCAGCATTCTGAGCTTTCAGGTAAGAGCCATATTTCTTATAGCCGGCTCTTGACTCATCACCCTGTTTGGCACCAACAATACCAAACAAATTCGGGCCGGTTTTGTTTTTTCCGCCCTGATCAAAGGTATGGCAGGCCTTGCACTTGCTTTGGGGTGCAGCGAATGCATTCGTAGCAGTAAATCCGCCCATAACAAAGGCAGCTGCAGCAGCGATCAATAAAGTTTTTTTCATGTAACCTCCTCCAGTGGATTATTTGAGAGGCGACTTTCTATCGGAAGTCCGCCTCAGTTGTCAACCCTAAGTTGATTTGCATGCCGCTAACAGTCGTAAGAAATGCGCCCCAGGGGGAATTAACACGTTCTTCAACCGTTTTCAGACGCTTTTACCGTCATTTTCAGTTCACCGCTTTCTTCATCCACAACAACGGTCGCCTTGTCCGGGATTTCTCCTGCAATGATCAGGCGGGCCAGAGCTGTCTCCAGTTCGTGCTGGATAAAACGCTGTAATGGTCTGACGCCATAGACAGGGTCAAAACCAGCCTGAGCGATATGTTTTTTAGCGTTAGCGGTAAGTTCCAGTCCTATATTCCTTTCAGTCAGACGTTTTCCAAGTTCATGGATCAACAGCTCAACAATCCGGCCAATTTCATCAAGGGTAAGCGGTTTGAACAGAATAATGTCATCGACGCGATTGAGAAATTCTGGCCGGAACTGGCCCCGCAGTTCAACCATAACTTTCTGGCGCACATCTTCACGGATATGGCCCTGATCATCGATGCCATCCAAAAGGCAGGGGCTGCCGATATTGCTGGTCATGATGACAATCGTATTTTTGAAATTTACCGTCCGACCATGGGCATCGGTTAATCGTCCATCATCCAGCAATTGCAATAAAATGCTGAATACTTCCGGGTGCGCCTTCTCAATTTCATCAAATAAAACAACACAATAGGGTTTTCGACGCACAGCCTCGGTAAGTTGGCCACCCTCTTCATAGCCAATATAGCCCGGTGGAGAACCGAGCAGGCGGCTGACCGTGTGCTTTTCCATATACTCGCTCATATCGATGCGAACCATATTGTGTTCGCTATCAAACAGGGTGGATGCCAGTGTCCTTGCCAGTTCCGTTTTTCCAACGCCCGTTGGCCCCAGAAAGATAAATGAGCCGATGGGCCTGTTTGGGTCCTTGATGCCGGCCCGGGCGCGCAGGATGGCGTTGCTGGTAGCCTGGATGGCTTCATCCTGACCGACAACCCGTTTATGTAGTATTTCATCCAGTTTGAGCAGTTTCTGACGCTCACCTTCCATCAATCGGGTAACGGGAATATTGCTCCAGCGAGAGACGACTTCGGCAATCTCCTCTTCAGTCACCTCCTCACGCAGCAGT
Source organism: uncultured Zetaproteobacteria bacterium (assembly GCA_964387725.1). Lineage (GTDB taxonomy): Bacteria > Pseudomonadota > Zetaproteobacteria > Mariprofundales > Mariprofundaceae > CAYLYU01. The sequence continues at coordinate 7,437 of CAYLYU010000032.1, forward strand.
GATTCTCCGCTATGATTCTCCGCTATGATTTTTTGTTTTTCTTCAAGCTGGCTCTCCAGTTGAGGCAAGGTTCCATATCTCAGTTCTGCAACTCTGTTAAGCTTGTAGGCCCGCTCGGCCTCCTCAATATCATGACGGGCTTGTTCGATTTTTTCACGCAGATCCTGCACATTGGCAATTGCTTTTTTTTCACCTTCCCACTGAGCCCGCATGGTGCCAAGTCGCATCTTCAGATCGGCCAACTCTTTCCCCAGGCTCTTCAAACGTTCCTGACTTGCCCGGTCTTTTTCCTTTTTCAGGGCGGCTTCCTCGATTTGCAGGCGCATCACACGGCGATCGATTTGATCAAGCTCAGCAGGCATGGAATCAATTTCGGTGCGGATGGAGGCGCATGCTTCATCTATTAGATCAATAGCCTTGTCCGGAAGATACCGGTCAGAGATGTAACGATCGGACTGTGTGGCTGCAGCTACCAGCGCAGCATCCTGAATGTGTACGCCGTGGTGGATCTCGAAACGTTCCTTAAGTCCCCTGAGAATGGAGATGGTATCTTCCACATTCGGGGCCTCGATCAAAACAGGCTGAAAACGGCGCTCCAGAGCCTTGTCTTTCTCAATATATTGACGGTACTCATCCAGAGTTGTGGCACCAATGCAGTGCAGATCACCGCGGGCCAGCATAGGTTTAAGCATATTTCCGGCATCAGTGGAACCCTCGACCTTGCCGGCCCCGACAATGGTATGCAACTCATCGATAAATAGGAGGATGCGTCCATCAGATGCTTTGATTTCCTTAAGAATGGCCTTGAGCCTTTCCTCGAATTCGCCTCGATACTTGGCCCCTGCCATTAATGAAGTCATATCCAAGGCGAATATTGTGCGATTTTTTAGGCCATCCGGTACATCACCCTTGAGAATACGTTGGGCCAGACCCTCGGCAACAGCCGTTTTACCCACACCTGCCTCTCCGATCATCACAGGATTATTCTTGGTTTTACGGGAGAGGATACGGATGACGCTCCGGATTTCTGCATCCCGGCCAATCACCGGGTCAAGCTTTCCGGTACGCGCTACCTCAACAAGATCCACACCATATTTCTTTAGTGCTTCGTAACTGTCCTCAGGTTGATCAGATGTGACACGTTGGTGGCCGCGAATATCCGAGAGCGCGACGAGGAAATTGTTTCGCGCGATGCCATGTTTCCTGAGAATGCGTCCGCCTGCTGTTGTTGCGCCTTCTTCAATAAAGGCCAGTAACAGATGTTCGACAGAAATGTACTCATCTTTCAGATGGCTGGCCTCATCCTGGGCCTTAAGTAAAAGCTTATTTAACCGTTGAGTGATGTATACCTTTCCAGCTTCTGTCGCACCAGCCTGAACCCTGGGATGTTTATCCAGCTCCAGGTCAACCAGATTTTTCATTTCTTCCGGGGAGACATCCATATGTTCAAACAGACGAGGGGCCAGGCCCTGATTATCATGTAACAATGCAGCAAGAAGATGTTCCCCATCCACCTCCTGATGATTCATGCGCATGGCCAGATGTTGTGCCTCGGTCATGGCTTCACGCGCCTTTTGTGTCATTCGGCTGAAATCCAAGCACTGACCTCCTTATTTTCAGTAACTAACCCGGCTTAGGGTTTATATCGGGCCAGGTCAGAAAGATTTCAAGGGTGCTCAACTACGTATACGGAGACCTTTGCTGCTTTGGCCGGGTTGGAGTTGGCTATTTCAACAATCAGATCATGTCTGCCCAGTGGATTTGGAAAGGGTGTCTGGAACTCATGATTGCCAATACTGTAACTGCGGGAACGTTTCAGGAGGGTTTCCTTTTCATCATGGGCCCGATGAATGATGAAGGTCAGGGGGCCAATGGCATCGGACACCAGGGTTACTTCATAGTCACCTGCTCGGTTCGGGAGGTCAAAAAATTCACGCAGAGTCTGGTAGGCGGGAACGTTCACATCGCGGTAATAAAGATAGTTCTGTTCCTCAGCCCCGATTTGCACCGGAACAAGAAAAAACACCATGCTCAGAATAAAGCACCTCAATCCTGAAGTTCCTCCTGAGGGTCAACCTGGTACTTGTCACACAAATATCGCATCTTGTCTTTGGAGCGTTCACCAAATCCCAGCCAGCGACCTGCTTTAGCCTTCACCCCGTCCGTATGCTTCAGCGCCAGTAACAGCAGGCTTTTTTCAAAATCTGCCAGCATTGATTCTGCATCAATGCCGGTATTGGGAAGTTTGGCAAACCACTCATTTAACAGATCCTGACCCTCCTGAATAATTCGAGGCCCTGTAAGGGTAAAAGGAAGTCGATCAACAACAGGGCCTTTTGCCAGAACCACAGTTCGTTCCACGACATTTTCCAGTTCCCGTACGTTTCCCGGCCAGGTGTAGGTTATCAACTCCTGCATGGCATGGGCAGAAAAATCATCAATCTGCTTGTTGCACAACAGGGTTTTCCGTTCAAGAAAATATCTGGCCAGCAAGGGCACATCTTCAACATGTTCGCGTAAGGGTGGAGCCTCGATATCTACAACGTGAATTCGATAATACAAATCTTCACGAAAATCTCCCTTTCTTACCAGCGTTTCCAGATTCTGTTTGGTGGAACATATCAGACGGACATCACTTTTGAGCAAAGCCTCACCGCCCAGCCGGGAAAATTCCCCATTTTCCAGAACGCGCAACAATTTTGCCTGTACAGCAGGCGGAAGGCCTGAGATTTCATCCAGAAAGAGAATCCCCCCCGAAGCACGTTCAAACCAGCCAAGCTTCCTTTTTGCAGCGCCGGCATAAGCACCTTTTTCATGCCCGAAAAGTTCTGATTCAAGGTGCCCGGCATCCATGGATGCACAATTAAGGGCGATGAAAGGACCTTCAGCCCGTTGGCTTTGCGAATGTAATTGCCTTGCTACCAATTCCTTCCCACTCCCCGTTTCTCCACGGATCAACACAGATGATGGCGTCGGCGCAACCCGTTCTATCAACTCTTTCAATGCGCACATTACAGGCGATGTCCCAAGAATCTTTGTGCCCATATGCGTTTCCAGCAAACGCTCAAGTTCCTGTTCGCGTACCCTTTGCAAGGTTGTCGCCATGGATCGGTCGATGGTGTCGCGGACTTCATCCGGATGAAACGGTTTGGTGAAAAAATCCAGCGCACCAAGCTGACGGGCACGCTTTGCCAGATTGCGTTCATCGTGACCGGTGATGACGACCACGGGAATATCAGAGGTTTCCGACCTCAAACGTTTGAGGTAGGCCATGCCGATTTCCGGGTTATCCGGTTCAGGAGGCAGGGCCAGATCCAAAACCATCAGATCCGTGCGATGCTCAGAGAGCATTTTCTCGGAAGTCTCCACATTGCCGGCCTCAATCACCTGGTAAGTATCCTTGAGCAAAAGCTTCAGGTTCAGCCGGTTAATGTCATTATCGTCCACCACCAGGACGGTACGTCTCATCATTTCTCTCCTGTCATCGTTCCCACCCGGACTAAGACTGCCACAAGGGCAGCATAATCCAGAAGGTGCAACCTTTACCCTCTCCTTCGCTTTCAGCCCCGATTGTTCCACCATGTGTTTCGATGATTCGCCTGCTCAGGAATAAGCCAATTCCCAATCCGTTTTCTTTGCTTGATGTAAACAGGTGAAACAGCTGCCTTTCAATGAAATCCGGACTCATTCCGCAGCCGCTATCCTTAACTTCAATACGAAGCTGGTGTTCGGTCGAACTTACCTCGATATATAAATCCCCCCTTCCCTGCATGGCCTGAACGGCGTTGTCGAACAGGGTATCCAGGACACTATGGAGCATTTCGGCATCGGCTTTGATCAGAGAAGATTCCAGTGTACGCATATGAATGTTCACTTCTTCGGGCCACAAGCGCTCTTCTGTGCAGGCTTTAATAAAGAGTGAAGCATTCATAGGCTTTAATTCAGGGTGCAGAGGAGCACTTGGGTCGGAAAGCCGATTCATTAAAATTTGCATACGATCAACAACTTTGCGAACGGCTGTCACCAGGCCCTGAACATCATTTTTCCTGAGCTTCGTGGATTGCAGGTTATGGGCTAGAAAGGAAAGATCGTGCAGACGGTTCTTCAAATCGTGCGAATGCAGCTGGCTGACAACGCGGTGAATAGAATCGAGTCTGGCATTGTTGGCATGCATTTGCGAAAGCCTGGCGTGTTCAAGGCTCATGGCCGCAAATCCGGCAAGGCTCTCAATAGATCTGATTTCATCATCCATCGTCCGCCAGTGATCCATATGCGGGCCCAGGAAAAGATAGGCCTCTCCTCTGCGTTGGGGGAGTTGAATACACAGTTCATAGTCTTCATTTTTGGAAAGGCGCTGTGGTGGATGTGTAATATGGGGTGGCGAAGGGTATCCTTGCGGATAGCAGTGTACCTGTCTGCCTTCTGCGAGTCGTTCATCCAGTGAGGCAGAGATGCGCCTGGTTAAAGTACAGATTCTGCTGAGCAGGGCCTGTTCCACATCCTGCATGGGCATATCAGCCAGATCCCCGGCACCTAGCTGCTGAATAGCTGTTACGATATTCAGATGGCGCCGAAAAAACAACCAGTCAAGGCCTCGTTCAAAGAAGCGTATGAGTGGCGCATACAGAGAAACGGCGGTAAGGGCGGCAATAACGATTGCAAGCGTGGATACCGGGCGTCCGGTGATAGCGTACAGGGAGGACTCTGCCACCAACAGGGCAACGAAGAAGACTCCCAATACAAGAATGGTGGCAAGTACATAGGCAAGGGTGTGCAGCAGGCGTCGCGGTGAAATTTCCAGACGATGCCTGGAATGCTGACTAGGGATGGACGCTTCTCGGTTCAAGCCCGAATGTCTTAAGAGCTGCATGCAGGCGAATACGTTCTGCTTCCGGCAATATAGTGAGTGGAAGCCGGATATCCCAACCCATCCACCCCATCATGGCGCAGGCCGCTTTAATCGGAATTGGATTGCTTTGAATGAACAGCGCATCGTTAAGCTCCTGCATATCCAGTTGCTGCTGGCGGGCTTCTGCAATGTCGTTTCTGCGCATGGCCTGTACGAGCCGATTCATAGCCTGCGGGGTAATGTTGGATACTACTGAGATTACGCCAGCTCCGCCCATGGCCATAAATGGCATCACCGTGGCATCATCGCCAGAGTAAAACTCAATGCGCCTGTTGCCTGTATTCATTGTGCGAGCAAGCTGTGCCATGTCTGCGGTGGCATCCTTGATGCCAATAATGTTGGCAAGTTCAGCCAGTCGTCCGACGGTTTCGGGAAGCATATTGGAGGCTGTTCGTCCCGGTACGTTATAGAGAATGACCGGAATATGCACAGTCTCAGCCACGGTACGGTAATGTTGGTAAATACCCTCCTGGTCAGGTTTGTTGTAATATGGAGAAATCAGCAGTGCCGCATCGGCACCGGCATCTCTGGCAGCTCGGGTCAATTCGATGGTTTCAGCAGTTGAATTGCTGCCCGCTCCTGCGATGACAGGGACACGTCCACGAACATGCTCCACCACGGTGTGGATCAGTTTCTTATGTTCGTCGTGACTCAGAGTGGCTGACTCACCCGTAGTGCCAGCTGGAACTACAGCATCAACGCCGGCTTCAATCTGTCGATCCAGATGGTTTCTTAGTGCTTCTTCATCAATTTTTCCCTTTTCAAGGGGCGTAACAAGCGCCGTGATCACTCCGTGAAACATACAAACCTCCGATGTGCCCACTATAGCCTTTTGAGCTAACTTTCGCGATGGATCCAGTCAGCGCCCAGCGAACCCTGCAGATGTTCCAGGTAGGTCTCGTCTGATACAACCTTGGTCATCTGATCAGCCTTGGCAATCTGCTCTGCCAGTTGCTTGCGCATGGTGTCTTCATCTGCGTCGAGATGTTTCAGCAGGTTGCCAAGATGCTTCCGGTGTTTGAGCCAGAGCTGCTTGTCACGCTCATGTTTAATCTCAAGGCGTTCTTTGTACCAGTCGCTCCGCAACAGGTAATCGCGGCTGAACATAATGCGGATTGCCGGATTATCCAGATTTTTCCCCTCATAATTGCCATGCACCATAATATGCAGCAATGCCTTTAATGGAGGACAGGCATCATCAACGCAGCCATCATTAAAATAGCTGTCGGCAACGTGCTTCTGGGCCTCACAGATATTCTCAATGCCATCGACAAAGGCATCCATATCCTGACTTTCCGGTCGTAGCATGGCTTCATCGAATACCTCCATGGGCGTATCAAATAGTTTGCCAAAGTGATTGTGCATGATCCTGTCAGTTATTCGATATCCCAGACGACTGGCAAAGATTGTTCTCCCCTTGTACTCAAAATCTTTCATTTTTTCCAGATAACCATGCTTAATCATGTAAGCGGGATTTTGACATTTTGCCGGGAGGCGACACCATATCTCCGGAATCAGCATGCTGACATCGTGGTCGATGCGACGTCGTGCGCCGATATGACCTGCTGCGGTAGAAAAGCCGTCATAGCCGCAGAGTATGAATGATACCAGTGCCGTATTAAGATCGGCAGTTGCGGACAGTGAGTTAAACGGCCCCTTGGTTAGCGCACCCTCCACGCCAGCGCCTGTAGTGGACGGTGACTTACCAGTCAGGCTACAGATGAAATCCATAAATAGTTCTGGCAGTTCCTGATAGTGGATGGGGTTATAAACCGCCAACGGCCTGATCCCGGGTGCCGATGGATTGTTTCTCCGCCCGGAAAGAACTGCATTAACCGGATAATATACCGGTTGATCGGATTCAATGCCGCGCTTAAGGCGGGTGCCGGTTTCAGCCAGGTACAGGGCGCGGGGATTGGCCAGATCCGGTCGGTTTTGCAGGTAACGCATATTGAGGCTGGGGTTGCCGTCTACCAGACGGGGATGTGCCGAAGAAACAAAAAATAATGCATCATCCATGTCTGCGGCATTTCTGATCAGTCGCTGCATCGGAAGGCTGAATTTCTCGAAATTGACGACATCTTCAGTAAGTTCGCGGGCGTCTTTACTTTGCATGGGTTGAAAATTTGAAATAAAACTATTGCCCTCCGACAGGTCGGCCTCAGTCTGCAAGTCCGAACCACGATTGATGGCTTCATCAGGGCGCTGGAACAGATGCTGTTCACAATTATCCACCAGCTTGACACCTAAGTGTCTGAATTCAGGATTGAGTCCGCTCAGGCGATCAGCGGCAATCACAGTCGAAGCGGTAATATCATCCTCCATCTGTATTTTTTCTGCTGCAATATAATCCTGACGCAGCTTGAACAGACGCCAGCTTCCATCATTTCTAAAGCCAACTCGTAGATAACTTGCCATTAATTTTCGGCCATGATGACGCAATTCATGGCCGGGACTACCATTCACCATGTCGACAGAAAAATGCTCGTGCCAGTTATCGCCCCAGCTTGTCAGGTAAAATCGTTTGATCATAAAGACCAAAGCAAGAATATGACTTGGTATAGCATTCAACCACTGGTTATAGGCATCCGAATAGTCGTTGTCAGAGGGCGTCAGTAGCTTAATGACCGAGCCCAGGCTGCGATCTGAACTGAGCAATGCGCGCCTGTCCGGCTCCTGTGCTCTGGAGTTTCGGAAACGTTCAGAATAATCGCGATCAAAAATGGCCCTGACCTGTTCAATATCCTGTTCAAAGTTGTCAACGTATACGGGACCTGAAATCACAGCGCCTGCGATAGATTTGGATATCTCCGACTTTCCCCCACCCGAAACTGTGCTGGGTTTATGGCAGAATGTACCCTCACCCAGCGTGCCGACCAGTCGCCAGCTTGGCGCATGCGGGTGCCTTTCCATGAACACCCTGAAACCACTTGGATACATAAATGTAAGCGCTGGTGACAGTTTGATCTGTGCCTGGCCTTTTGGCCCTTGCCAGCATATTTGCATTTGTCGAATATCAATACGTGCATTTTCGGGCAGGTAAATGATGTCAGCATAGTACCGATCAATGGCATAGCCTTCTTTTTTGATCTCTATATTGTCGGGCAGGCGCCGGCAAAGATCTTGAAAGGTATGATTGTCGTCCATGTAGCTGGGGTGCGGAATGTAAACCTCACCCAGGTTGAAGCGCGGAAAAGCCAATGCTCCACCCGCATGCTCCTCCTCGCAACCACCAAAGAGGTTGGCTGAATAACTAATCTGGGATTTGATCTCTTTCTTGCTGTAGCCGAAATAGTTATCGGCGATGATGGTTACGATAACGCCGCGCTTATCACGGCATACCAGCTTAAAGGCCTCGCCATCGTTGTAGCTCTCATCTTCACTTTGCCAGCACATGCCATCATGGCGCTGCCTCTGGCTGGCATCATCGTAATGCGGCAGGCCAAGCGCCTTTTTATTCAGGCCGAGTAGATGCGGTGCCAGAATGATGCAACCGCTCTGACCGGTCCAGTGTTCTATATCGAGAGCAGCATCATTTTCAGGCATGTATGGGTCGCCGGCATTTCCGAAAATTGACTCAATAAAATCAAGGTTGGAGATCAGGCTGCCGGGTGCAAACAGACGCACCTCAAGGCTCTTGGCTGGCACAATGCCTGCGATCTCGGGTTGCACCATGGGCCGAACCAGCAGAGAAACCCAGACCTTTGCTTCTTTCGGTTGCTGACTGGTTGCCGGCAGACGCAGCAGCTCCTGTGGAGGATCGAGCGCCTGATCTAACAAGGTTGCAAAGACCCTTACGGGCACCTCAAG
>CAYLYU010000033.1:0-9542 GCA_964387725.1 uncultured Zetaproteobacteria bacterium
CCCTCCGCCAGATGTTCCAGGGTGCCGACTCCTCCTGATGCAACAACAGGAGAGGAAACAGCTTCTGCTACAGCACAGGTCAGTTTTATATCATAGCCTGCTTTGGTACCGTCACAGTCCATACTGGTAAGCAGTATCTCACCGGCCCCGTAGTCGGCCATGCGTCTGGCCCATTCCACGGCATCGATACCGGTCGGGTTTCTGCCTCCATGCGTGAAGCATTCCCAATGGTCTTTTATCCATTTTGCATCCACGGCTACGACGATGGTTGAAGCGCCAAAACGTTCAGCAGCCTGACGGACAAATTCCGGATCATTCAGAGCAGCCGTGTTGATGGAGACCTTGTCAGCACCTGCCTGCAACAAATTTTCAATATCCGTTAATTCCTTGACTCCACCGCCAACAGTAAGAGGCATAAACACATTCTCTGCAACTTCCGTTACCATATGGTACAGGGTGGAACGATTCTCATGGGAGGCACGAATATCCAGGAAACAGAGCTCGTCTGCACCTTCCTCGTTGTAACGGATAGCTGCCTCCACGGGATCGCCGGCATCCACGATATCCACAAACCTGATGCCCTTAACTACCCGCCCATGGGCTACATCCAGACATGGAATAATGCGTTTGCTTAGCACAATGGCAATGTTGTTTTCATATTATCTGAGAGATGGCGGTAGCAAAGTCCAGTTTGCCTTCGTAAATGGCGCGACCGGTAATAGCACCGCAAATGCCAGCTGAAACATGTGTGGCAAGTACCTGTAAATCTTCCAGATTTGCAATGCCGCCGGAGGCAATGATCGGGATATTTACAGCCCGGGCCAGGCTTACGGTTTCTTCTACATTGGGACCGGTAAGCATGCCATCCCGTTGAATGTCCGTGTAAATGATTGCAGCCACCCCTATATCTTCAAAGCGATGAGCGAGATCTACAGCCTTGCTGTCGGTTAAGGCGCCCCAGCCCTGAACAGCAACCTTTCCCTGTTTGGCATCGATACCCACGCATACCTTACCCGGAAAGAAATGGCATGCATCGCTTACCAGTACAGGATTGGATGCAGCAGCCGAACCCAGGATCACCCGGTCAACACCCAGTGCGAAGGCTGCTTTGATGGTCGTTAGGTTTCTCAGTCCACCACCAAGCTGAACGGGAATGGAAATGCATTTGCATATAGCCTGAATGGCCTCGAGGTTTTCGGGGTTTCCCGCAAAAGCCCCGTCAAGATCGACCACATGCAGACGCCTGGCCCCCAGAGACTGCCAGTGTTCAGCCATGGCCGCCGGATCATCACCGTAGACGGTGGCATCATCCATCTTTCCCTGTGAAAGGCGAACGCAGCGACCTTCCTTCAGATCAATGGCGGGGATGACTTCAAAGGAATTATGATTCATTAGATGCCCTGCCGAATATTAAGGATTCCATTTTATAAAGCCCTCCAGTAAACGTATTCCCGCTGCCTGACTCTTTTCAGGGTGAAACTGTACACCGATAAAGTTGTCTCGACCTATCGCGGCAGAAAATGGGTAATTTCCATAACTGCCTGCAGCCAGAATATGTTTGGGGTTCTTTGGCTGGCACACAAAGGAATGAACAAAATAGGTTTGGGCTCCGTGCAAAGGTCTGAGCACCGGGTGCGGCTCGGTTTTGGATGAGAGCACGACATCATTCCATCCCATATGGGGTATTTTGTAGCCGTGGCCGGGATGTGTTGCCGGAAACGGACCGACCGTACCGGAGATCAGTCCAAGACCACTGTACCTGCCGAACTCCAGAGAAGCATCCATAAGCACTTGCATGCCCAGACAGATGCCTAGATAGGGAACTCCCTGCCCGATCTTCTCAAGCAGTATCGAGTCAAGATCCTGTCGTCGGAGTGTACCGATACAATCACGAAACGCACCCACGCCCGGCAGGACAATGCGTGACGTGTTTTTCATATCGGAGACATTGCGTACAAGGCGAACCTTGCCGCCCGCAGCCTCCAGCGCCTTGGCCACGGAATGCAGGTTACCCATGCCGTAATCAACGAGTGCAATCATAGCCGGTGCGGTCTCCGGCAGAAATAATTTACTTTGAACCCCTTGCTTTTCGGGTTCACAAAGTCCCTTTGGTTGAGGGAATGTCAGATATTCGCGGGTCTTTCTCTACAGCTATACGCAATGATCGGCCAAAGGCCTTGAATGCGGTTTCACAAAGGTGATGATTATTACCACCGCGCAAAGCATCAATATGCAGAGTAATTCGTCCATGATTGCATATAGCCTGAAAAAACTCCCTGAACAGATCGACATCAAACTCACCAACCCGCTCCTTAGGAAACTCGATATGGTATTCAAGGCCCGGGCGTCCGGATAAGTCCAGAACCACTCTTGAAAGTGCTTCATCGAGAGGAACATGGGCATGGCCATAGCGGACAATTCCCGATTTATCCCCCAATGCATCGCGCAGGGCTTCGCCAAAGCAGATGCCTATATCTTCAACTGTGTGATGGTCATCTACCTCGCGGTCACCGACAGCCTCAATATCAAGATCAAGCAGGCCATGCCGGGCAACCTGTTCAAGCATATGATCCATAAAAGGTATGCTGGTATTAATTTTTGCTTTTCCTGTGCCATCAAGATCAAGCTTTAACCTGATCTCTGTTTCCTGGGTTTTACGCTCAATTGTTGCTTTTCTGTTCATGCCAGTATCTCCTCAAGTACGTTCAGGAAAAGGTTGTTTTCTTCCGGGAGGCCTATAGTGAGCCGCAGACAGTTTTTCAGCAATCCATTCGGGGAGTGGAGATTCTTGATCAGGATTTTTCGTGCACAAAGCTTTTTGAAAATTTTGTCTGCTCCGGCAATGCGAAACAGCAGAAAATTGGCCTGAGACGGAAAGACTTCCACCCGGTTTATCCTCTGCAAGGCCTTATATATGCGGGAACGCTCCTCACATATGGCCTTAGCCTGATTCTCAAACTCACTATAATGATCAAGAAAGACATTTGCCGAGGCCTGTGTCAGGCTATTGATATTGTAAGGGAGACGAATTCTTTCCAGGTGCGCAATCGTTTCCGGGTGGCCAAGGATATAACCAAGCCTCAAGGCCGCCCAGCCAAGCTTGGAGAAGGTGCGAAGAATCAGTACATTCGGTGCGATGAGGTCGGCATGAGATTCTTCGGCAAAGGCTGCATAGGCCTCGTCAATGACCACAATACCTTTAAATTTTTCGGCAATTTCCCGTATAGTTTCCTTTGGCCACATATTTCCCGTCGGATTGTTTGGACATGCGAGGAAGGCAATTGAGGATTTTTCTCTGGCGCATCCCTTCAGGAACTGACCGGCATCGAGAGAAAAGTCAGAGCCAAGAGGCGTGGTTGAAACAGGTCGGTTCAGCCAGTGTGAGATAAGACCGTACATTGTAAAACCTGGAGAAACGACGGCACACGCACCCTGATCAACAGCAATCAGAAGCATTTGAATAATTTCATCGGATCCATTGCCCAGCAAAACCTGCTCTGCCTTGAGGCCATCAAGGGCTGCTATTTTTGTTCGCAAGGCGGTTGTTCTGGAATCCGGGTAACGGTTGACTGGAACATCTTCCAGTTGCTTAAGCCATTCCTTCTTTAATGCTTCAGGCAGTGGATACGGATTCTCCATGGCATCCAGCTTTATCATGCCAGAACTTTCTGCTACCTGATATGCAGGAAGTGAACGGATGCCAGACCGGATCATCGTCAGTTTTTCAGGCGCAATTCGATGCTTAGCGCATGCGCTCCGAGGCCCTCCCGACGGGCCAGGTGGGAGGCATCCGGCCCGGTTTTTTTCAGGGCCTCTGCATTGGAACGGATGATGCTGCTTCTCTTTATAAAGTCATAGACGCCAAGAGGTGAGGAGAAGCGAGCTGTTCGATTGGTAGGCAGGACATGATTAGGCCCCGCAATATAGTCACCCAGTGCCTCGGGTGCAAAATGTCCGATAAATATCGCTCCCGCATGTCTGATGTAGGGAAGCAGAAGATCCGGATCCTCAAGTGCCAGTTCAAGATGCTCGGGAGCAATCCGGTTTACAATATCCGCAGCTTCCGCCAGATCCTTCACTTCGATAAAGGCTCCGTGCTGTTCGATCGAGGCCGTGGCAATATCGGCACGGGGGAGTATTCTCAGATGCTCATCAACAGCTTTTGCTACCGAGTTGATAAGTTCCCGGCTCCGGGATATAAAAATACTCTGTGCCGCTTCATCATGTTCGGCCTGAGAAAGGAAATCGGCTGCAAGCCACTCCGGGTTGCCGCTATCAGCTACCACAACTATCTCGGATGGCCCGGCAATCATGTCAATGCCGCATGTGCCGAAGACCTGGCGTTTGGCTTCAGCAACATACTTGTTTCCTGGCCCGACAACTTTATCGACGGCGGGAATGATTTCAGTACCATAAGCCAGAGCAGCGACAGCCTGAGCGCCTCCTGTTGCAAAGATTCGTTGAACGCCACTTACAAAGGCTGCCGCCAGAACCATCTCATTTAGCTCGCCCCGGGGTGTTGGAACGACCATGACAATTTCTTCCACGCCGGCAACATGGGCAGGGATAGCATTCATCAGAACGGAGGAGGGGTAAGCAGCCTTGCCACCCGGAACGTAAAGGCCTACCCGATCCAAAGGTGTGATCCTTTGCCCAAGCGTCAAGTCGGTGCTATCGGTATATTCCCAGTCTTTCTGGATTTGATGCTCGTGATAGCTGCGGATTCTGCTTGCTGCATGCTCCAGAGCTTCACGATCCTGCTCGCTAACGGTATGCCAGGCCTCCTCGATTCGATCCTTTGGGATTTCCAGGGAATCCTGACTGCAATCCCATTGATCAAATTGACGGGTATAGCGGCATACAGCGTTATCGCCATCTAGTTTGACAGAGCGAAGGATTTCAGCCACCAGATGCTGAATATCTTCTCCTGTATCGGTTTCACGAGAAATTAAGTGTTCAAGACGGGGATGGAAATCTTTCTGTGAGGTGCATAAACAAAGAATGTCAGCCATCAGTTTCTCGTTCATTTACAGCGGTTCTCAGCCTTTCAATAAGATGAATCAAACGATCTCTGCGCGTGACCAGACTTGCCGGATTGACGATAAGTCGGCTGGAAATTTCAAACAGTGTTTCTTCCACTTCAAGGTGATTGGCTTTCAGTGTATCTCCGGTAGAGACCAGATCAACGATGCGATCAGCCATTCCCACCAGGGGAGCCAGTTCCATGGATCCGTATAAATGAATGATGTCCGCCTGAATGCCGTGAGCCAGATAGTATTGACTGGCAAGGTAATCATATTTTGTGGCGACCCGGATCCTGCTCCCCCTCTGAGGCCCACCTTTTTTTATTAATTCCCGGGGACCAGCCACACATAAACGGCAGGCACCTATCTTCAGATCCAGAGGTTGAAACACGTGTGGGCGGGACTCCAGAAGCAAATCACGACCTACAATTCCGAGGTCGCAAGCACCACGTTCAACGTAGGTACACACATCTGCAGGGCGTATAAGAAGAAAGCGGATGCCTTCCGGGCCATCCACCATCAGTTTTCTGGTATTGGTAAGGTCGATATCAGGTTTAAGGCCTGCCCGCTCAAGCAGAATCAGGAATTCATTCAGAATTCGGCCTTTAGCCACCGCCAGCGTTATCGGGTTAGTGCTTCTGTCAGGCAAAGGAAACCGCCTTTTTATTTAATTCGGGGCTATTTCCTACCCTGTCTATAGAGGCGCCGAGGTTACGTAATTTTTCCTCAATCCGTTCGTAGCCCCGATCGATGTGGTAAACACGCGAGATCCGGGTTTCTCCCTCAGCGGCAAGCCCGGCCAGAACGAGAGAAGCTGAGGCACGCAGGTCAGTAGCCATAACGGGGGCAGCCAACAGATGATCAACTCCCTTGATTACAGCAATATGTCCATCCATATCGATATCGGCACCCATTCGGCGTAACTCCTGCACGTGCATGAATCTGTTTTCGAAAATCGTCTCGCTGACGATGCTGCTGCCTCGGGCCGTGCACATCAAAGCCATAAACTGGGCCTGAAGATCCGTTGGAAAGCCCGGATGTGGACTTGTATGTATGTTAACAGCATCCAGCTTTCCATCAGACTTGCAACTAATCCAGTCATCGTCTGACTCAACTATGGCACCGGTTTCCCGAATACGAGCAAGAAAGGCATCCAGCGAGCCAGGGGTTGCATTGGTCACCTTAATTTCTCCGCCTGTAATCAGGCCTGCTGTAAGGTAAGTGCCTACCTCAATCCGGTCAGCAATGATTTCCAGGTCACAGCCATTAAGCTGACTAACCCCGCTAATTCTGATTTTATCTGTACCCTCTCCATGAATACTTGCACCCATTCGTTTCAGGGAATCAGCAAGGTTAACAACTTCAGGTTCTCTGGCGGCATTTTCAAGGATGGTCTCACCTTTTGCCAGGCTTGCAGCCATCATAAGATTCTCTGTACCTGTAACCGTGACCTGATCGAAGACAATGCGGGCACCATGCAAACCACAGGGGGCTTCGGCCCTGACATTACCATGGGTTACATCAATGGAAGCACCCATCGCTTCAAGGCCTTTGAGATGCATATCAATGGGTCTCGCTCCAATGGCACAGCCGCCGGGAAGGCTGACGGTTGCCTCGCCGAACCTTGCGACTAAAGGGCCGAGGACAAGCGCGGAAGCACGCATAGTTTTTACCAGATCGTATGGGGCTATTGGCTGGTTCATGGATGTTGTATCTACGCAAACCCTTCCCTTGTCATCCATCTCAACATCTGCACCTTGCCGGGCCAACAGTGTCAACATAGTGGAGACATCTCGCAAGTGCGGTATGTGATGATAAACAACCGTGTTTTCGGCAAGTATGGATGCTGCCAGCAAGGGCAGGGCTGCATTTTTTGCGCCGCTTGCCTCTATAGTCCCGGTAAGCGGTGCTCCGCCCTGAATAATAAAGTTATCCATTTGTGATCGAACGCTAACCAAAGCAGGCTGGGCGAACAATGTAAAAAGATTGCCGAATGAGGCACTTGCAAGGTCAGTGTGTTGACTCCACAATCGTTCGATTAAAAGTAGCATGGAATGAAAGAAGGCGGGGAAAATGTCGGTTTACACGGAACTAAATCAATTCGATATGGATGCCATTTTGTCCGGTTATAATCTGGGTGTCCTTGACGGGTTTTCAGGCATTGCCGCAGGCATTGAAAACAGCAACTATTTTGTGGATACCGATCAGGGTCGTTATGTGTTGACAATCTTTGAGCGTATGAATTTTGATGAGTTACCGTATTTTATGCGCCTGATGCGGCATCTTTCCGGCCATGAATTTCCCTGCCCTGCTGTGCAGCTAAGGCATGATGATTCGTTGCTTTTCGATTTTAAGGACAAGAAAGGCTGTATTGTCACCTGTCTTCCCGGCTGTACTCTCAATGAACTGGATTGCCGGCAACTGGAATCTGCCGGGAACATGTTGGGGAAGTTGCATCTGAAGGGTCTTGATTTTCCTGAGGATCGACCAAACCCCACGTTCTTCGAGTGGATATGTGAAACAGGGAAGCCCCTTCTGGATCAGGTTGGGGAGAATTATGGTAACAGTGCCGCTCTACTGCTTGAAGATGAAATGGCCTGGCAACAACAAACTGAACCGGAGTCTCTGCCTTCCGGTCTCATTCATGCTGATTACTTTTGTGATAATATTCTTTTCAGTAATGGCGAGGTTAGCGGAGTCATTGATTTCTACTATGCCTGCCATGGTTTTCTGGCATATGACCTGGCTATTGCCGCCAATGCACTGGCCATCAAATCGGATGCGGGAGATAAGGAAAGGGTGGATGCCCTGATCGCCGGCTATGAGACGGTTCGTAAGTTAACTGTCGGGGAAACTAAAGCATTTTCCGGCTTGTTGAGGTTGGCTGCGTTACGTTTCTGGGTTTCACGTCTTTACGATGCACTAAACCCGAGATCCGGGACTATGGTTCAGATCAAGGATCCCGGTGAATATCAAACTAAACTCTTGTTCTGTCGACAGTTTAAATAGCAGCCAGATGTCCCCGGTTTTGATGTGTAATGCGGTTGTTACCATTCACATAGACCAGTTCAGGTTTAAAGGTGCCAGCTTTATTTGAGGTGAGTTCACAATAGGTGCAGATGATCACTGTATCTCCTGCTCTGGCCTTGTGGGCTGCAGCACCGTTCATGCCGATGCAAGCGGAACCTCCGGGCGCAGTAATGGCATAGGTAGTGAAGCGATTACCATTGGTAATGTTGTAAATATGCAATTGCTCGAAGGGAAGTATATTTGCTGCTTCCATCAGATCCTGATCAATGGCACAGGAGCCTTCATAATCCAGTTCGGCGTGTGTGACAGTTACACGATGCAGCTTTGATTTAAGCATGGTTACATTCATGGTTGCTCCAGAAGAATATTATCAATTAAACGGGTGCCGCCAATTCTGGCGGCAATAAAAGCCCGGGCCGGATTGTTATCAAGACTGTCGATTTCTTTCAACGTTTCAGTATGGCGTATTTCCAGATATTCCACCTCGATATTCCGGGATGATAAAGAATGAAGTCCGTGCTTAACAAGGGCGGAGACATTGTTCTCTCCTCGCCGTATAGATTTATCCATTTCTTTAATACAATTGTATAAAGATCTAGAAGTAATACGATTATTCTTATTTAGATATCGGTTTCGGCTACTGATAGCAAGGCCATCCTCCTCCCTTGCAGTTGGTACACCAATAATTTCAACTGGTAAGTGAAGATCTGCTACCATGCGTTTGATAATAAGAAGTTGTTGGTAGTCCTTTTCCCCGAATATAGCCATATCGGGCTCCACAAGATTGAATAAAATGCATACGATGGTAGCAACTCCATCGAAGTGCGTTGGTCTTGATTTTCCGCACAGACAATCACTTAGATCACCGACATGCAGGGAAACCATGAGGCCATCCTCGGAGTACAGGTTTTCAGGGGCGAACAGCACATCCACCCCGGCTTTCCGGCAAAGAGAGGCATCCTGTTCAAAGGAACGAGGATAATTGGCGTAATCCTCGTCAGGTCCGAACTGGGTAGGATTCACATAGATACTGAGCACGACAGAATCAGACATTTTTTTTGCTGTTTCAACAAGTTTCATGTGGCCCGGATGCAGACTTCCCATTGTTGGTACCAGGGCAGTCTTTCCGCCCTGAGGCAGGGCACCAAGATGCCTTCGTAGCTCGTTCGGTGATTCAATAATATTCATAGTTTACCGGCACGCACATCATCGCCCCAGTTTCGAATAGCACTAGTAATACGCTGGCGTAAATGTTCGTAGGCAGGTGCAAAAGGAGGATTTTCCTCCGACAGGCCAAGCAAGTCATTCCAGACCAGAACCTGGGCATCACAATCGGGGCCAGCGCCAATACCAACTGTAGGAATGGAGGAAGATTTCGTAATTTCAGTTGCCAGATTTTCCGGAATACATTCCAGTACGACGGATACGGCACCAGCCTCTTCAATAGCCCGTGCATCCTCAAGGATCATTCTGAATTCTGTTCCATCC
>CAYLYU010000033.1:9642-16042 GCA_964387725.1 uncultured Zetaproteobacteria bacterium
CTTTTGCGCCCTCGTACGACGGCGGCAGTGTGATGAATCATCATGTTCAGGGTAACAGGAAGGGTGGTGTCAAATCCAAGCGACACCATTCCAAGCGAATCGCCGACAAGGAGCACATCCACCCCGGCAGTTTCCGCAATTCGGGCGGATATTGCATCCGAGGCAGTTAGCCACAGGGTTTTTTTTTCACATTGGCTGGCACGCAATAGTGTCGCAGCCGTGACCGGTTTATCTTTTTGCATATGACCATCCGCTTCAGTCCGTTGCCGGTACCGTCTTCAGGTGTTTTCCGAACCCTACAGACAGAAATAGTTTTTTGCCATTGGCCCTTCACCCGGCTCTCCTTCCGGCATCATCGCATGGTTTTCTTTCCGGTGCAGCTCTGAGGGCCGGGCTACAGTGCCGGCTCCAGCGTTATTTCTCGCTAATGTGGATTTTGCACATTGCGCCTGAAATGCTTTGTAGCTCCTTAAAAATAGCCGCATAGCTACACTTGGATTTTATGTTAGCAGGCCCTAACCTTTGCTCATGCGTTTCGCCCCCTTTGCCCATTTGCATGTACATTCTGATTTTTCGTTGCTGGGAAGCGCTATGTCAGTTAAACAAATTCTTGAGCAGGCCTTTCAACTTCAACAACCTGCTATTGCCCTTACCGATCATGCAAATCTTTTTGGGGCTATTGAGTTCTATGATGCAGCTATCAAGAAGGGTATTAAACCAATCCTGGGTTGCGAAATGTATCTTTGCGGGGATCATGAATCCCGGCTAAAGCAGGGGGCGCGTCAACCAACGTATCCTCAGGTTTTGTTGCTGGCCCGAAGCAATAAAGGTTGGCAAAATTTAAAGAAGCTGGTTTCAATAGCATATCTGAACGGGTTTTATTATAAGCCCCGGATTGACAAACAACTGCTTCGTCAATACGGAGACGGTCTTATTGCACTTTCCTCAGGTTGGAACGGGGAAATCGAGCAATATTTGCGCAGAGGGGATCAGACCTCAGCCAGGCAGGCTGCAAAGACTTACTCGGAAATTTTTCCGGAGCATGGTTTTTTTCTGGAAATCCAACGCTATGGTACTGCTGGACAGGAAGCATTAAATCAGCAAATTGCCAAACTGGCCCTCGAGTTTGAGTTGCCATTGGTGGCGACCAACAATGCACACTTCTTAAGCAGGAAGGACTTCCATGCCTTTGAGGCTTCATTGTGCTTACGCAAGAATGCCACACTTCATGATGGCCTCGACAATCATTATTCTCCGGAATGTTATTTAAAGTCATACGACGAAATGACGGAGTTGTTTGATGATTTTCCGGAGGCTCTGGAAAATAGCCTTCATATTGCCCAACGCTGCAATGTGGAGATTCAGTTTGGTCAGTATCAACTTCCTGATTTTGAACCGGAAAGTGGCATTGATTTGGATGATTATTTCAGGGAACAGGCACTACAGGGGCTAAAGGTGCGACAGCCAGCCATTCAATCAGGGAATCCTCAAACAGATTGGAAGACCTATGAGAAGCGCCTTGAATTTGAGTTGGGTGTTATCAAAAGCATGGGCTTTCCAGGCTACTTTTCTATTGTGGCCGATTTTATTCAGTGGGCCAGAAAACAGGATATCCCGGTTGGGCCGGGTCGGGGTTCAGGAGCGGGTTCCCTGGTTGCCTATAGCCTCGGCATTACTGATCTTGACCCTCTACGCTACGGGCTTCTTTTCGAACGATTTTTGAACCCTGAACGTATATCCATGCCGGATTTCGATATCGATTTTTGTATGAGCAGGCGTGATGAGGTAATTGAATACGTTGCCGACAAATATGGTTCCGAACGAGTAGCACAGATCATCACTTTTGGTAGCATGAAGGCCAGAGCTGTCATTCGTGACGTTGGCAGGGTGATGAGTCTGCCTTATGCCCAGGTTGATCAGCTCGCCAAGTTAATTCCGGCCAGTCTGGACATTACCCTGGATAAGGCCCTGAAACTTGAACCCCGGCTGAAAAAACTTGTGGATGCCGATGAGAAAGTTGGCCAGTTGTTCCAGGTTGCACGCAAACTCGAAGGTCTGCACAGACACGCCGGAAAACACGCAGCAGGGGTGGTAATTAGCAGAGCTGATCTTGTTGAAACCGTTCCTTTGTACAAGGATCCCCGTGAGGGCAGTGTGCTTGTACAATGGGATATGAAATGTGCAGAAAAAGTCGGGTTGGTAAAGTTTGATTTCCTTGGTTTAAAAACACTGACAGTTCTCCATCTGGCCAGGGATCTTATTCGAAAGCATGGCCAGTTGAAGAAAGAGCAATCATTTGATCTGGATATGATCCCTCTTGATGACGCAGCAACACTTAAGTTGTTACAGAAGGGCGATACGGCAGCAGTCTTTCAGCTTGAATCATCTGGCATGCGTGATCTTGTGGTTCGACTCAAACCAGATAGTTTTGAGGATATTATTGCCCTGGTAGCTCTCTTTCGACCGGGCCCTTTACAGTCAGGCATGGTTGATGATTTTATCGCCCGCAAGCAGGGAAGGCAGAAGGTCACCTATCTGTTGCCTCAACTTGAGGAAATTCTCAGAGAGACCTACGGCGTTATCCTGTATCAGGAGCAGGTGATGCAAATAGCCCAGGAGCTTGCCGGTTATAGTCTGGGACAGGCGGATTTACTGCGGCGTGCCATGGGCAAGAAAATAGGGTCTGAAATGGCCAGGCAAAGGGAAATATTTTTGCAGGGGGCCAAAAAGAATAAAATCTCCAAAAACAAGGCAGAACATATTTTTGACCTTATGGCAAAGTTTGCTGAATACGGATTTAATAAATCACATTCGGCAGCTTATGCGCTGATTGCTTATCAAACAGCCTTTCTTAAAACACATTACCCCAAGGCTTTTATGTCTGCTACGTTATCATGTGATATGGGAAACAGTGACAAGGTGCAAATGTTGATCGAGGACTGCCGGAAAACAGGAATGGAAATACTTTCCCCGGATATCAATGCCTCGGAATGGGAATTTATTCCGGAGGGCGATTCTATAAGGTTCGGGTTGGGCGCGGTTAAGGGAGTAGGTGAGGTTGCAGTACGGAACATTATCAGTGAGCGAGAGCAGAAGGGTAAATTTTCCACAATGCAGGGTTTATTAAGGCGAATTGATGCCAAATCAGCCAACAAACGCATGCTGGAAGCGATGATCAAGGCCGGGGCCATGGACGACATTGTTCCCCACAGACATACGGCTTTGGAAGCTTTGCCCGTTATCAGCGAGCATGCCAGCAGGCAACGCCGTGAAGCCAGGGCAGGGCAGTCCGCACTGTTCTCGTCGGCGGAATCTGTTGCCGAGAAAAACATCTTTCCCGAAGTAAGCGTTTGGGGTTTGGGAGATCAGCTGAAAGCTGAGCGCGAGGTGCTCGGATTTTATTTGACAGGTCATCCCCTGGAAGAATACCTCGACAAGGTACATGGTCTGAGTGATGGCTGCCTGAGCGATATAAATAAATGGGGAAACGGGGCTCGCGTTATTATACCTGTTGGCATAGCCCAGATTCGTTTGCATCGGGGCAATAAGGGGCAGATGGCATTTGTTCGGATTGAGGATCTTACGGCAGGATCTGAACTTGTTTGCTTTCCGAAGCTGTATGCCAAGGCTGGAGAGGATCTGGCTTCGGACAAGGCATTGTTGATCGCCGCTACGGTAGATAAATCAAGGGATGATCCGGTTCTGTTAGCGGAAGATATTGTTTTGCTCGATGATATATTGCCTGAATTGGTGGAGTCTATCGAAATTCATACCTCGGCCATGACCTGGGATGAAAATGCAATCGGATCCCTTGCTGCCATCAGCAAACGTTATCCTGGCAAGTCCCGGCTACTATTCAATGTTCGCCTGGGAGGTGGCAGTATAGCCCGTATCTGTTGTGAGCAGAGCCTATGCTGGAATGAAGAGGTGAAAAACTGTATTGAACAATTATTTGGTGCGAACTCTTTGCATTTGTACTGTCGGAAGTGGCAACCGGTGATGAAGTCATTTAAACAGAATAAAGGACAGGAGCGGGTGAAATATGCCGCCTAGTTATCTGGATTTTGAACGCCCGATCGCCGAGCTCGGTTCCAAAATCGATGAGCTTTCTCAGATGGGAGAAAGTGCGGAAATCAATATTGCTGAGGAAGTTGAGCGCCTGTCTTTGAAACGGGCCAAGCTTGTTCAGGAAATTTATTCCGGCGCTGGCAGATGGGAAATTGCCCAACTGGCCAGACATCCGGATCGACCGTATTTTCTTGATTATATTCCCCTTATTTTCGAGGATTTTCAGGAAATGCACGGCGACCGTGCCTATGCCGATGATCATGCCATTGTTGGAGGCCCTGCCAGTTTCCAGGGGCAATCCGTGATGCTTGTTGGTCATCAGAAAGGACGTGACACCAAAGAGAAAATAAGACGAAATTTTGGCATGCCGCGTCCGGAGGGTTATCGCAAGGCCCTCAGGCTTTTTCATCTTGCCGAACGTTTTGCTATGCCCATCTTTACCTTCATCGATACTGCCGGTGCCTGGCCGGGAGTGGATGCGGAATCACGTGGTCAGAGTGAAGCGATAGCCCGTAATCTGATTGAACTGGCACATATCAGAGTGCCAATTATCTGTACCGTGATTGGGGAAGGAGGATCGGGAGGTGCCTTGGCAATTGGTGTGGGTGATCGCCTTTATATGCAGGAATTTACTACATATTCAGTCATTTCTCCTGAAGGTTGTGCGGCCATCCTGTGGCGGGATCGCAAGTTTGCCAACCAGGCTGCTGAGGCCCTGAAAATTACCGCTAGAGATTTGCTGGATATGAAAATCATCGATGAAATTATTCCGGAGCCGGTAGGTTGCGCCCATCGAAATATTACTAAGGCTGCGGAAGAAATTTCAGCAGTGCTCAAAAATGCGCTTGCCGATTTGATTGAAACTCCCGTTGATGAATTGCTGACACAAAGGGAATCTCGTCTGCGCGGTTTGGGAAGGCTAAACGAAAAATCCTGAACAGGCAGGCTAATGAATCTTTATCCTGCTGGAGAGGTACCGAAGTGGTCATAACGGCACCGACTCGAAATCGGTTGGGCGGCTAATCCTGCCACGTGGGTTCGAATCCCACCCTCTCCGCCATTTCTCTTGTTTCTTGGATGAACGGTCTTTACCATGCCCGACCCTTGCATGTTCCAGGCCCCTTATGGCCTGATACAGGATACAGGAGAGGTGACCGAGTGGTTGAAGGTGCACGCCTGGAAAGCGTGTGTACCCCGAAAAGGGTACCGAGGGTTCGAATCCCTCTCTCTCCGCCAGGTAGTTAAAGCACCAGAGATGGTGGCTTTTCTTTTTTGAACTCCGCTTGTTTCCGTGCTTTTCTCGCTGCACCTGAATTCTCTGAGAATAATTATTGAGAGAGTTTCCTCCCGAAACTCACAAATTCTCTGTTCGTATAGTGGGTGGTACCGCATTCAGTTTTTCTGGAGTTAATGGCATAAAGATCAATGTCTTTCAGGCAGCCAGTGGTTGAATCTCCTTTTTCAGCCTGTCAGCTAAGGCAAGTTCAGCCTCTTCAAGATCGTAGGCGGATTGAAGATTGAGCCAAAACTGCGCGGGTACGCCAAAATACATGCCAAGCCTCAGCGCCGTATCCGCCGTGATGGAGCGCTTGCCGCGCACAATCTGACTAACGCGCATCTGGCTAAGGCCAGTCTCCTTCGCAAGCCTGTACTGGCTGATACCCATTAGTTTGAGAAAATCTTCCCGTAGTATTTCGCCAGGGTGAATGTTGGGTAACCTGTCCATTAACGGTCTCCTATCTATGGTAGTCCACTATCTCAACCTCAAAGGCGTCATCATCGCGCTAGACAAAGCACACACGCCACTGGTCATTGATGCGAATGCTATTATTATTGACCAACAGGCCTACCCTTGAGGGCTTCAAGTCGGTTCGTGGGAGGGACACGCAACACATTCAGGTTTGTGGCTGCATCAATTTGTCGGAGCTTGCGCCTCGCAATCCGTTGAATTTCAGACGGAAGCTTGCGGGAACGCTCGCCTCTAAACACCTTGCATGTCTCCTCGTATTTGAACCCCTTGATCATAAATCCTGTACCAACCTATGAAGATACTATCGTAAACAGATAGTATAATAGGCGGCACATTGGTTGGTTGATAACAAGCCGCTAAATCGGAAAATGTAATGCAGTGAAGGGTTTATCGACCAACGGCGAAAGAGCATATACAAGGACAAGGAGATCAAATGAAAAGCTATATTGTCCCGGGACTGTTAGCACTGATGACCATCAGTTTTATAGCTTCCGACGTTTCACTGGCAGGAGAGGAGCAGAGCATCGTTGAGCTGACCCAGACTGGTTGCCAGTTTGTGGAGACCGAGGGGGTGAACCACGG
>CAYLYU010000034.1:0-15999 GCA_964387725.1 uncultured Zetaproteobacteria bacterium
GTTTAGGGCGTGGACTACCAGGGTATCTAATCCTGTTTGCTACCCACGCTTTCGCACCTCAGCGTCAGTGTCGATCCAGGATGCCGCCTTCGCCTCTGGTGTTCCTCCGAATATCTACGCATTTCACTGCTACACTCGGAATTCCGCATCCCCCTCTCGAACTCTAGTCAATCAGTATCGAATGCAGTTCCGAGGTTGAGCCCCGGGATTTCACATCCGACTTGATCAGACCGCCTACGTGCTCTTTACGCCCAGTAAATCCGAACAACGCTTGCTCCATTAGTATTACCGCGGCTGCTGGCACTAATTTAGCCGGAGCTTCTTGTGCAGGTACCGTCAACGCAGAGGGATATTAGCCCTCATTGCTTCTTCCCTGCTGAAAGCGGTTTACAACCCTAAGGCCTTCTTCCCGCACGCGGCGTCGCTGCATCAGGGTTTCCCCCATTGTGCAAAATTCCCCACTGCTGCCTCCCGTAGGAGTCTGGACCGTGTCTCAGTTCCAGTGTGACTGATCATCCTCTCAAACCAGTTACAGATCATCGCCTTGGTAAGCCATTACCTTACCAACTAGCTAATCTGACGCGGACTCATCTTTTAGCACGAGGCCCGAAGGTCCCCCGCTTTCACCCGAAGGTCGTATGCGGTATTAGCCCCGGTTTCCCGGAGTTGTTCCCCACTAAAAGGCAGATATCCACGCGTTACTCACCCGTGCGCCACTCGTCAGCGAACCGAAGTTCCTGTTACCGTTCGACTTGCATGTGTTAGGCACGCCGCCAGCGTTCGTTCTGAGCCAGGATCAAACTCTCCGAAGAAAGTTAGTTTTAAACATTTGATCCCTTAATAATTGACGGAAGTCAATTTTCTCGTTCACGTACACTTGATACTGTTTACGCATCGAGACTCAACTCCCAGTCAATCAAGGATGGTTCGACACGTCCACAGCTCAAACAAAAACTACAAAAATGTAAAGAACAAAACCCATTTATTAAATGGGGCGGAGAACTCTATTCCCGGTTACGGAAACGTCAACACTCCTGATTCCATGGACAACGCTTCGCGTCGTTCAGGGCGGCGAACTATAGAGCCATCCCATACCCCGTCAACACTTTTATTTTTGGTGGATAAATGACACGCCACAAAGCCGAATCAGGCAGAAAAATCGTCCTTCTGCGGCCACTGACATTCTTTCCTGATTAGACAAACGGAACATTTTGGCTTCCGGGCCATACAGACGTAGCGGCCATGCAATATCAACCAGTGATGGGCGTGATGTTTCATATCTTCCGGAACAACCTGAAGAAGTTTTTGCTCCACCTCCAGGGGCGTCTTGCCAGGCGCCAGCCCGATACGATTGGATATGCGAAAGATATGAGTATCCACTGCAATAGTAGGCTGGCCAAAGGCGATATTAAGAATAACGTTGGCGGTCTTGCGGCCGACACCGGGGAGCGCCTCCAAAGCTTTGCGATCCGCCGGCACTTCGCCGGCATGTTCTTGCAACAGAATATTACTGGCCATCACAATATGGCGGGCCTTGTTATTGTACAGCCCGATACTGGAGATATAGGGCTTTAAACCTTCCTCTCCAAGCTCCCGCATGGCTTTAGCTGTGTTGGCAACAGGAAACAACTTGCTGGTGGCCTTGTTGACACTCACATCCGTACTTTGAGCTGAAAGAACCACAGCCACCAACAATTCATAAGGTGTTGAATAATTCAGCTCAGGTTCGGGTTCGGGGTTGGCCTGTTGAAGCAGTTGGAATATTTCTTTTACCCGCGCAGGAGAAATTACTGATTTACCTCTTTCAAAGTCAGCACAACTTCACGGGCCACAATATCTCCTGCAGGGTTCAGCACCTGCTCGATTAACAACAGGCTATCAGCCGTAATCCGGTCAATACGGCCACTGTTCAGGCCCACATAATTTCCTTTCCTTACTGTAAAACCTTTTCCGGTCGTGTCCTCCAGCATAGCCACGCTATCTTCGCCCATCCGGAATACGGCTACCAGTTTAATCTCGCTGATATCATATTCCTCCAGAGGTTCCCGAGGAC
The DNA here is from genome assembly GCA_964387725.1 of uncultured Zetaproteobacteria bacterium. Lineage (GTDB taxonomy): Bacteria > Pseudomonadota > Zetaproteobacteria > Mariprofundales > Mariprofundaceae > CAYLYU01. The sequence goes on from CAYLYU010000034.1 coordinate 2,054, forward strand.
GTGAAGCGAGTTCGGTCTTTCGCGATATCAACAACTGGCTAGTTCGTGCAGCGGCCACAGCAAGATAAGAGCTGAACGGATCACGCAGGTCTTCATAATCTATATTCGGGCCCTTGCGCAGGCGCTGCATGGCATCGGGCAAGACCTCCTCCTGTTCCACTCCGGCAACAGAAACTGGAGCCGACTCTTCGGCACCGGCATCGGAGACAGAAAGGCAAAACAGGGCCGCCAGAGGTAGAAAGAGAAAACGCATCAGACGCACCCTACGACGTGAAATCGATACAGTCATCATGTAACTATTCAATTCACCACTTATTTCCCTGATGGCTGCAAACCTGTGTGGGCAAACCGTACGCAAACAGACATTAAAAGATGCTCCCTTATAGCTGAAAAGCGCTATGCTTGGGCAATGTTGCTTGGCATTGATACGGGTGGAACATTTACGGATTTCGTCTATTTTGATGGCAAACAAATTCGCTTTCACAAGATCTTGTCGACGCCAGATGACCCTTCACAATCCATCCTGAAGGGAATCGGGCACCTTGGAATAGATCCGGCTCAACTTGATGTGATTCATGGGTCAACAGTAGCAACCAACGCTATTCTCGAACGCAAAGGTGTTAAAACACTCTTCGTAACCAACAAAGGTCTTGAGGACATTCTGTTTATTGGTCGGCAAACCCGAGCAGAGATTTATGAACTTTCTCCCGAACCTACTGTGCCCTGGCTTGGGCCGGAGGACTGCATTGGTTTGCACGGACGTGTAGATACGGATGGGAACTATATCAAAGATTGCCTGCCCGGAGAAATGGAAGCGCTTGGAGACAAAAGCGATGCCTATGAAGCAATCGCCTGCTGCACCCTGTTTTCATTTTTAAATCCGGAACAGGAGCTGAATATCGCCTCAGCTATACCGGAGGGGAAATTCCTGTCGCTCTCTCATAAAATCCTGCCTGAATACAGAGAATATGAGCGCGCCACAGCCACCTTTCTTAATGCATATGTCGGACCGCTAACAAAACGTTATCTTCAGCATTTAAACACCAGACTTGGTTCCGGGAGTCTGTTCATCATGCACTCGACCGGTGGTCTGATGAGCACTGAACAGGCAAGTAAAGAGGCGGTTCGAATGATCCTTTCCGGCCCTGCAGGTGGCATGGTGGCAGCAAAAGCTGTCGGAAAGCAGCTACGGGAAAACCGTTTGATCAGCTTTGATATGGGGGGCACCAGCACAGATGTCGCCCTCATCGATGGTGAGCCTCACATTACCATTGAGGGCTCGATTGCCGACCTGCCAATGGCGATACCAATGCTCGACATTCACACAATTGGCGCGGGGGGTGGATCGATTGCCTGGCTTGATGAAGCGGGAATCCTCCATGTCGGGCCACAATCAGCAGGGGCAGAACCCGGCCCGGTATGTTACGGCCTTGGAGGCAAACAAATTACCGTTACCGATGCCAACCTTATTCTGGGACGAATCCCTGCCACTGCACGGATGGCAGGATCCATGTCACTTGATATTCCGGCATCCTTGCAGGCGATGACTGAACTGGCCGAAAAGGCCGGCCTTGATCTCGAAACAATGGCTGACGGCATTATAAAGGTCGCTGAGGAAACTATGGCCGCTGCCCTGCGGGTAGTTTCTATTCAACGCGGTTATGACCCACGTCAGTTCAGTCTGGTCTGTTTTGGAGGGGCCGGTGGCCTGCACGCCTGTTCTCTCGCCAGCATGCTTGGCATCAGGAAGATTATAGCCCCTCTGGCAAGTGGTGCCTTTTCGGCACTTGGCATGATGGTTGGCCAGCAGCAGGGTGATTACTCCCAATCCAGACTGTTAAACATTGGCTCGGCGGAAACAACAGACATCGCAAAAAAGATATATTCCGAGTTGGAGGATCAGGCAGCTACGGCCATGCCGGATATAAAGTTGAAATTTGAATATTTTGCCGATCTCCGTTTCGAGGGCCAGGGATTTCAGCTAACCATTCCCTATGTGAATAAGCCTGATATGCTCGCAAATGCATTTATGATGGAGCACAAACAGGCTTATGGACATGTTCTGGAAAATCGCGATATAGAAATCATGACACTGCGTTTGAAAGCAAGTGCCGCAATCAGGCCTGTCATCTGGCCGGAATTGCAACAGGCAACACATTCTGCACAGCCGGATGGGAACTCCGGGGTATACCTCGCCGGAGAGATTCCACATTATCGACGGGAAGGCCTTTTGCCCGGGCATGAAATTTTCGGCCCTGCCCTGATCCTTGAGGATACGGCTACAATTTGGCTGGCTTCAGGATGGCGCTGCTCAGTTTCTTCCTGTGGACATCTTTTTCTCAATCAGACGGATACGACATGAACACGGTCGAGATGAGTCTTTTCACACATCGGCTGGCCTCCATTTGCGATGAGATGGGAGCAACCCTCAGACGAAGTGCACTTTCCCCCAACATCAAGGATCGGGAGGATTTCTCCTGCGCCCTGTTCAACCCAAAAGGAGAACTTGTCGCCCAGGCTGCACACATTCCGGTACATTTGGGATCAATGGCCTATGCTATGCACGATGTAGTGAGCCGGTTCAACTGGAAGGATGGTGATGAGGTTGTTTTCAATGACCCGTTTCTCGGTGGTACACATCTTCCGGACATTACCGTCGTCCAGCCTGTTTTCGCTAAAAACACATTGCTCGGCTTTGTGGCTACACGTGCACACCATGCCGATGTGGGCGGAGAACAGCCGGGTTCAATGGGCATATGTCATACACTTCAGGAAGAAGGCGTGATTCTCTCACCGGAATTATGGAAACGGGCCGGAAAAGAAGACAAGCTGCTTTTGCAGAACTTTCTATCACTGGTTCGAAATCCAGGGGAACGTCTGGGCGACCTGGCCGCCCAACGAGCCGCATGCGCCGTCGGGACACAGCGATTGAAAGACTTTCATTGCGAAATTGATGTAGCCAATAATTTCGCCAATCTGCTGTCCATCTCCGAAGCCTACGGAAGTGAAACCATTGCCGGAATTCCTGACGGAAATTATCACTTTGAAGACATGCTTGAAGATGATGGCCTTGGCGAGGGACCGTTTCCCATTCGGGTGGCCATTGAGGTTAAAGGAAAAAAAATCAGGGTGAACTTTTCCGGAACCGCAGGACAATGCTCCGGCCCCGTAAACTCCCCTCTGCCGGTAACAGCCGCTGCAGTGTTTTATGCCTTTCGTTGTCTGATGCCAGCTTACACACCTCAAACATCAGCTATTTTCCGACCGATTAGACTCGAAGCCCCCCCAGGCTGTCTGGTCAATGCCAGCCCCGGCGCTGCCGTAGCTGCTGGGAATGTGGAAACCAGCCAGCGTATCGTAGACGTAATTCTTGGGGCGCTGGCGCTGGCGCTTCCCGAACGTATTCCGGCTGCCAGCCAGGGAACAATGAATAATATTCTGTTCGGCGGAAGATTCTCGGATGGACATGACTGGGTTTACTACGAAACGATAGGCGGTGGCATGGGTGCCAGCCATAATCACCCGGGACTTTCCGGGGTTCAGTGCCACATGACCAATACCAGGAATACATCAATTGAAGTCGTTGAAATGCATTATCCAATACGTATCCGCCGCTACGCCTTAAGACACGGCTCCGGAGGCCGGGGCTTGCACCGTGGTGGTGATGGATTAATTAGGGAATGGCAAGCCACTTCCCCCTGCGCCGTCTCCCTGCTTACCGAACGTCGATCAAGCAGGCCATTTGGTCTGGCCGGGGGTGAAGCGGGATTATCAGGGGAAAATATATTACTTACCCGGGATGATAAAAAAGTCCTTCCGGCTAAATGTACACTTGACCTTGACAGTGGAGATACCCTTCGGATTAAAACGCCCGGCGGCGGCGGATTTGGTCCGGCCGTGAATGAAGGACCATAATGCGGGCCAACATTCGAATCCTTGGTATTGAAACATCCTGCGACGAAACTGCAGTCGCAATCTATGAAGGAACAAAAACCGGCGAGGGCCGCATTTTAGCGGATCAGATAAGCTCGCAGGTAAATATACACGCTCAATTCGGTGGCGTTGTGCCTGAGATTGCCTCGCGTGAGCACCTGGCCGTTCTGCCCGGCATGGTGGAAAGCATGATGCAGGAAACAAAATTTTGCTGGTTCGATATTGATGCAATCGCCGTAACTGCCGGCCCGGGACTTATGGGCGCTTTGCTTGTGGGAACAAGTTTTGCCCGTGCTGCCGGACTTGTAAACAATATCCCGCTTATACCCATTCATCACCTGGAAGGTCACTTTCTGGCAGCAGGTCTGGAAAAAGACCTGCCATCTTTTCCCTTTATCATCCTGTTGGTGTCCGGCGGACATACCATGCTGATCCGCGTCGAGGCGATAGGCTGCTATCGGATCCTGGGCCAAAGTCTTGATGATGCCGCCGGTGAATGTTTCGATAAAACGGCCCGCCTTATCGGCCTCGGATACCCCGGCGGCCCCGCCATAGAAAGGCTTGCCAGAAACGGAGACCCTGACCGTTTCAACCTGCCTCGCCCCTTGTTACGCAGAGATGATGTGAACTTTAGTTTTTCAGGCCTGAAAACAGCAGTGATGCACACGGTAAAAAAACTGATCGCACAAAAGGCTAGCCAGGACTGGAAACAGGATCTTGCAGCCTCCTTTCAGGAAGCTGTTGCAGATGTTCTTACCAGCAAGACAGTTCGCGCCTGTCATCAGCAAAAAATATCGCACCTCATTATTGCCGGAGGAGTAGCTGCCAATAGCAGAATTCGGGAATCCTTACGGATCGCCGCCGGGGAGCAAGGTCTGAACATTATTCTCCCGTCACCAAAATATTGTACGGATAACGCTGCCATGATCGCCTATGCAGGATTTCAGCGCAAACGCCTGGGCATATCGGAAATTCAAACATGGGACGCGCGGGCACGCTGGCCACTTGACCAACAAGACGCGCTATAAGGTTTGTCGATCACTTCAATTGTGCAAGGGTCGTTTCAATAGGTCGAACTCCCTATAGCCTGGCCCCCCAGGTCAAAGACAGCATCTTTGTTACATCCTCAGCCTTTGCATCTTCAGCAGCATTTGTGGTGCCGGCAGAGTTCCAGCTTCGCCAAAATTTTCTTCCGCTGCTATCACCCCCATAAACCTTCTCACCCGACCGATGGCCGGTAAAGGCGACATAATTGCCAAGCGAACCCGCTGGAAAAACACCGATGACATAACCCACACCAGCTGGTGCTGTGGTATCCGGTAATGCACCGACCGGCCCCGGCCCGTCACCCGGGGGCACAGCCATGTAGGTTCGCGCCTGAACATAGTAGGCCTCTTCAGCGGTAAGGATAAATTTAAGGTGGGACAGGGCGGAAGCATCCAGGGCCCTGGTTCGATAGCTATTGAATTGGGGAATGGCAATAGAGGCCAAAATGCCAATGATCGCAACAATGATAAGCAGTTCGATCATGGTAAAACCCAGCTCTTTAGCGTGCTTGTCCTCGGCGCAGACGCAAGGTTGACGCCTCATACCACAGCTCATAACCCCTCTCCATCTCCGGAAGGTCCAGGAGGAATTCCGGCTTTAAATCATCTAATGTGGCCGGCTCCTGACCATATTGTTTACGATAACGGTTTAAGGCCTGTAAAACCACTATCGCCTTTTCAAATTCTACAATATCCGCCCGATATCTGGCGCTGGCCATTTCATTATCTTCCACAACAAGCATCGCCTTCAACCAAAGCATGCCTCCGTAAATATCCCCACCTTCTGCGGCAAGAGTTGTAGCCAGGTGTCCTATCCATTCGGGAGCTTCGTCTGCTTTTGATGCCTCCCATAAATACTTTGACGCCTCACCAGGCTGGTCAAGATAACGGAAGTAATTGAACCCGGCAAAAAAGGGAAGCATCCATAAATCCGGACGCGCCTCCATGCCTTTCTCCATCACAAGATTAACCCGGCGGGCAAACTTCGGGCTTATCCATGAGAGGCTCGATTCACATATATAATAGGTGTCCTGAAAGTACGGATGCAAATCCGAAATGACTTGAAAGTGTCTGTCCAGGGTTGGGGCAAACGATGTCACAGATTCACCCTGCCCCCTCCCTCCCAGAAAAACCATTACCTTCACATAGAGCATCTCCGCCCCAAGTTGGTGAAGGTACCCCAGACTTATCTGCTGGAGCCTGGCCGGCAGGGTTTCGCCAAGATGGTGCTGGCCGTACTGCTGCTGAGACTCCTGCAGAATAAAAACGCCTGTATAAATAATGAGCAATGCCAAGACACGCATCTGCGTGCTCCAGACAACAATCAATGCAGATCCCTGCGCTCATAAAGCATACTGGCAAGAGCGATCAGCACTAAAATATATGCAGCCGCAAGCGCAAAGCTGGTCGCAATCTCGAATAGTTGCGGCATCTCAGCCATCGATACAATCCAGTCCTTGAAGTCCAGCTGTTGAAAATCGGGAAAAGCTGCCGTTAATCCCTGCAACAGGTAACTCAATGCAGGAGGGTCACCACCCTGGACCAACTGCTGTGCTAAAGATTCCCGAACCACAGGCAAGCCGGAACAAATGAAATAATATGCCAGGGAAAGAATAAGCACCGGGAAGCCACCTCGAACCATCCCGGAAAACAGTATGATCGCTGCCAACAACATCAACTGCATGACAACAAGTCCTGCCCAGGCAAGCAGATAGTGCGAAAGTGACAAAGCAGGGAAGTAGATTGGATCTAACATTTGCCTGATCCACTCAAGCGTCCCGAAGGCAAAAATGCCTAGTAGAAATTGTAACCCCAGCAGAAGGGAGGCCAGTCCAACATAAACGCCTGCAACATATTCCCCTCGTGTAACCGGGCGGGAAAGTATTGTGTAAATGATCCCCCTCTCTTCTCCCCAGGCGATAACCTGTACAGCATGGGAGAACAGATAAATCAGGCTTGCAAGCCACATGATGGAAAAAAGAAAATCGCTGCTTGCCCTGCCGACATCCCTGGCAAAGAAATCGAAAAAAAACAGGCCGGACACCTCTGCCACTATCGAAAACACAAGCAGGCCGAATAGCGTATATCTGCGCAAACCATCAAGAAAAATAAGGCGAGAGACGGAACGAACCCGCTGCCAGGACATCAGGTTCTGCCCTTCACCAGACTGACAAACCGATCCTCAAAACCTTCCCCTTCGGAACTCAACTCACCCAGAGTTCCGTGAAACAATACGCTGCCATGGTGGAGAATAATCAACCGATCCACCAGTCTCTCCACATCTTCCAGCAGGTGAGAGCAAAACAGAATGCTTTTACCGCTTTTTTTCAGCTCCTGAACAAGAGAAACAATATCTGCCCTGCCAATCGGATCCAGACCACTCATCGGTTCGTCAAGGATAAGCACATCAGGATCATGGATCAAAGCAAGGGCGAAACTGGCGCGTTGCAACATGCCCTTGGAATAGCCACGCAGCAAACGGTGTCTGTCACCCCATAAGCCTAAACGGACGAGCCACTTCTCTGCTGCCTGGGCAATCACTTCTGACGACATCTGACACGACTGGCCGGCAAAACGCATCATATCCAGGCATGAAAGATTTAGTGGCAAACTCGCTGCCTCAGGCAAATATCCAATTCGTTGCCGCAAACTGGCTCTGGCGGGAGCATATCCAAAAATAAAAATTTCGCCCTGATCCGGGCGAATAAAGTCGAGAATCAAACGCAGGCAGGTGCTTTTACCAGCCCCGTTGGGACCGATCATCCCGAGCGTTTCTCCTTCTTGCAGATGGAAAGATGCAGCAGTAAGCGCTACATGTGCCGGCTCACCCAGTTGCCTGGCATAGGTTTTATAAACGCGGTCAAATGAAACAACTGCGGATCGACTCATAGCATACCCACAAAAAAGGGGGGCAAGCCCCCCCTTTCAGGATACATGTTGACTTACAGCGTTGCCCAGTTGGCGGTTGGAGAGCCCCCGCCGCTGGTACCATTGAAGTCATCGGTTAATGTTTTAGCGGCCGGAACCGTAGCGTTGATCTTGGCAGCTGCCCCGCCAACCCACGTCTCATTCTGTACCCAGTAAATGGCCGTGCCATCAATGTCGGTACCAAAGGCTCGATTACCCTGACGATGTTCAGCCACAATAACTGCTGTTGCATTGGTAGCATCTACATCGGCCCGTAGTTGTACACCATTACTAACAGCAATAGGTGTAGCCTGGCCTGCTGTGGTCGTGGCAATAGAGTTGACATTACCCGCCCCGAGCGCAGCGCCTCCGTCAACCTCTTTGCCCTTGCCTGCCGCGCCTTTTGCCGCAGAGATTTTTGTATTGGCTACAGATGAACCGTAGAACTGAAAATCAGTAAACAGAGCCTCCTGAGCCAGTTTGGTATTACGCAGGTCGCTCTCAGCTGCACCATTAAAGGCGCGGATGCGATAACTGGTAAACTGTGGAATGGCTATAGCAGCCAGAATGCCAATAATTGCGATAACAATCATCAACTCGATGAGGGTAAATCCTTTTTCCTTCTTTTGAATAATCACGATACTTCCTCCTGTCTCCGCCGTGCGGAGTTATATCAAAGCAGTCAAGACACATGCCAATGAACGTAATGTAATTTATCAGGCCTTATCGTTCAAATCTGACAATTTTTGTCAGCTGCGCCTGCAGGTTCTCGTCAGTTTATTCGGTTTCGCATCGATATTGGAGGGCCTCGGCAATGTGTTTAGTGCTGACCTGTTTTGAATTCTCCAGGTCGGCTATGGTACGCGCCACCTTCAACACTCTATGGTATGTCCTTGCGGACAGGCCAAATCGAACCATCGCTGTATCCAGCAATTTCAATCCTTCTGAGTCAGGCCTGGCGTATTGCTCAAGCTGGCTGGTCGACATATGTGCATTGACCACACCATCCCGTAGACGCTGATATTGGCATTGCCTCGCAGCCAGCACTCTGGCTCCTATCTCCTGCGATGGTTCTCCGGGCTTCATTCGCGATAACTCCTCCTGTTCAACTGGGGGAACCTGAACCTGCAAATCTATTCGATCCATAAGAGGGCCGGAAATACGACTCTGGTAACGCTTGATTTGCATCTCTGAGCAACGACAGGCTCGCAGCGGATGGCCCAAATAACCACAGGGACAGGGATTCATAGCGGCAAGGAGCTGAAAACACGCAGGAAATCTCGAAGAACCTGCAGCTCGGGATATACATACGTAGCCGTCTTCCAGTGGCTGCCTCAACACTTCCAGTACCCGCCTGTTGAATTCGGCAAACTCATCAAGAAAAAGTATCCCATGGTGAGCCAGGCTTATTTCACCGGGCCCGGGCTGACTTCCACCTCCTGTAATAGCCACATCGGATGCCGTGTGGTGGGGTGCCCGAAAGGGAGGTGAGTCCGACATCGGCAACCGTTCAGAAAGACCTGCCACACTGTAGATACGGCTTACTTCCAAACGCTGCTGAATTGTTAAGGTCGGAAGGATGCTGCTCATCCGTCTTGCCAGCATGGTTTTCCCTGCTCCGGGGGAACCAACCATCAACAGGTTGTGGCCACCGGCGGCTGCAATCTCCAATGCCCTCCTGGCTTGATGCTGACCACGAATATCAGCCATATCGACAATGCTCTTTTGCCTCTTTGCAGGCGCATCAAGCGGTGGAATAACCAGGTCAAGCCGATGCTGCCCCGATATATGTCGGACTACCTCCATCAGGTTTCCTGCCCCGAAGACATTTAACGCTCCCAGGGGTGCAACCTCCCTGGCATTTTCGACGGGAAGCACAACATCCCGGAAACCTGCCTCTTTGGCAAACAGGCAAAGAGGGATTGCGCCGCGTACCGGATTTAATCTTCCATCAAGTGCCAGTTCCCCAATAATAAAGGGTGTCTTTTCACCGACTTTAATCTGCCGGGAAGCCATAAGAAGCCCTACAGCCACCCCGATATCAAAATGAGTTCCATCCTTTCGGCGATCTGCCGGTGCCAGATTGACGGTGATTCGCCTTAATGGAAATTCAAAACCGGAATTTAATAATGCCGAACGTACACGGTCGCGAGCTTCCCGCACCGCAGCATCAGGCAAACCCACCAGACTCCATGCAGGCAAACCTCGCGAAAGATCAACCTCGATATCGACAGACTCGGCATCCATGCCACGGAGAGAAGCAGAGGCAAGGCGAGCTAACATTTCCGCTTACGCTTTTGTCCTGGCCAGCTTTTCTTCCAGATTCTTGATTCGACCTTCCAACACTTTTATTTTTTCACGGGTCTTGATGAGCAGGGCTTCCTGTACCTCCATTTGCTCCCGGGTTACAACGTCCATATTTTGAAATACGGCTTCCAGGGCAGAACGCACTTGTGATTGAGCCTCCACCTTAACTCCATCCAAACGTTTCAGCCCTTCAGAAAATCTATCGGCCAGTTCATCCAGCAACGCATGATCCAGATGCATATTTCCTCCTCATGTTTTATTAAGCTTGCCCAGCATCCCTTGCAGATATGCCTTTTTCCCTGTCGGCAATGTAATCTGAAGCCATGCCTTTTGTTCGCTTTGTTTCAATGTTGCCAAAGCCCCCTGTCGATACCAGCCAACGATGGAGGAGCTGATATCGGGACTTACCCTTAAAGGCAGATAGGTTGACAAATCGAGGGTCACATCAGGGGGTAGTATATCTGATCGTTCGCGAATCGAACGAATGACGGCTTGCTCGATGGAAGCTTGTCTTATTGCGCCTTTACGCACCTTGACATACAAGGTGCTGAGATTCTCGGTTTCCCGCTCAATATCTACGAAACCCTCCAGCTGCCTATTTCCCATGATGATACTATAACCCCCATCGGTTTGCTCCAACACATTCATATCCAGACTTATTTCATGCAAACCTTGATCAACAGCCACCAAAGTTGCTTTCATTGGCAAAGCCAAACTAACCTTTACGCCACTGAACATGTAAACTGTACCATCCACAACTGATGATGGAATCAAACTCAATGCTGATATAGCCACACAACCCTGAAGTACAACAGCACTTAAAAGATAAAGGCTTATCTTCCCCATTGAAAATGGCTTTGATCGGATAATTCCAAATGAGACAACATCCTGTCCACCATGAAGTCAACCAGATCCCCGATATTTTTCGGCTGCTGATAAAATGCAGGCATCGCCGGCATTACGGTTACGCCCTGTCGCGTCAGGGTAAGCATATTTTCCAGGTGGATAGCGGATAACGGCGTTTCTCTGGGAATCACAATCAGCTTCCCCGACTCCTTCAGGACAACGTCTGCCGCTCGCTCAATCAAGTGATCCGATGTACCTGCGGCAATTCTGGCCAGACAACCCATAGAACAGGGGGCGATCACCATCTGGCGAATACCACTGGAACCGGAGGCCGCAGGTGAAAACCAGTCATTGATTCCATAGCAGGATAGATATGTGGACGATATCCCCAAATGATGTGTCAGAATATTTCGAGCGCTCTCGGGATCATCGGGCAGATTAAGTCCTGCCTCGTGTTTAATCACTATCCTTCCAGCCTGCGATATCAAAATATGCTGCTGAACATCCTGAAGAGAAAGCTTTTGAATCAGGCGCAGGCCATAGGCGGATCCGGAAGCGCCAGTGATAGCAACAATTAATTCTCTTGTCTCGCTAGACATGAATATATTGGAATAGGTTTAACGCCATATGTCAAAGGTCTCTTTACACATTCACTCTCGCGGAGGTTGCCCTCCTGACTTTTGAGATACTTTACTCCAATGTAATTAGCTTGGAGGGTCTTATGAATATCCAATTCAGACCGCTACCCTCTTGCCGACTTCGTAAGTCGATGAAAAAAACGAGCCTTTGCAAATAAAGGAGGAGCAAATTACAAGCGCATTCAAAGTACCAAATGTCAAGCCTGACACGATGACGACGACACAAAAGAATCGGCATCATCCCGGAAGACTTTATCGGATGATACATGAATGGCGGGGGCGGCATTTCAGAAGCTGAGCAGAGATAAAAAGCCTGCCGACCCCAAGAGCCACACCCCCGCCAAGTCAATACTTTAACAAGAAGGAATGAACCCCGCTATCATGCCAAATCCAATGGTAGACCCAGTTACTTTCCTAGAAAAAGACCCGAGGCTGTTGCGGCAAGTGAATATCATAATAAGTTAATATGATACTTGCCCCCTTTATAGTGCAGCTATCTTGGAATAAATATGACCAGATGATACATTGTATATCCAAATTTCCTCTAGTTTCACGTACAAGTAGCGAATGATACTAGTAAACTCTGTTGGAGAACTCATAGTTGGCTTGCGGTGTATGACACTCTCTGCGATATATGGAACATCAAGTTTGCCAATGAATAATAGGCGAATATTATTTTTAATATTTTTTGCCTCTTCTGGATTCGCTGCTACCGTGTCTGTTACCGTCCATTCTTTATCATATTCGGTTATGTATGGTTCATGTTTATAGCTACCAGATTTGCTAAGCATCTGCTCCCATACTTTGATACGCTGCTGCGCCTCCTCTGTTATAGTTTCTCTGAATGGAAACTCTAAATAGTTAGCTATAGCCAACTCATAAACTTCATAATTACTTTCATCAACGACTGTAGACGCACCGAAATTGTTAGATGCTATATATGATTTTGATCCAACACGTTCCCTATTTAGAGGTATTACCTTTGCGTTTGGATTGAAAGCAGTTGACTTGAAGGACGGATCTTTCAGTTTCGCCAGAGTGTAATCTGAAGGCTCCGATATCTTCCAAGGCTTAATGACGATGGTAAACTCACTGTTGTCTGCCGAGTAGCTTATCTCTGCATCCTCTGACTGAAATGCAAAGGTGCCGTTCAATCCTACCTTCCCCAGCACAGGAGTTTGGCTTTCAGCCTGTAACCTTTTTTCGAATGCCTTAGTAGTTTCGAACTCACCTTTCTTCTCCGTGACCGTTCTTTTTTTGATTGCAGAATAAACAGATTTTGGATCGTTTCCCAAATAGTTTGGACTTAGTCTTACCAAGCTCCTGTTTATCTCTTCGATGTCATACTTTTGATTTTGTTTCTCGTCTGCTTTTTTCGTAGTCGTCTTAGAATACGATGCAACTGCTTTATTCATAGTTGCTTGTTCTGCGCTGACAATAGAGGTGAATGTCAGTGAAATCATAATGATCAAAAGCAAAGTCTTCATAAATCTCTCCTCCTTTTTCAATTGCCCAACGCCCTCATCAGCAGCTGACAAAAGTAGCTGGGTGCTTTTGCATTTTTTTGCAAAAGGCGCGACACTTTTGTCAGTTAGCTGATGTCATTTGTTAAGAAACTCTGTAGCTTTTGTTTTAATTTCACTTAATGTTTTCTCTGATACGCTAGCACTTTGATGGTGTATGCCAAGCACGTTATATTTATTATTTTTAAGATGGTTGGCTAGCTCATATTCAAATGTTGCCATTTGATCACGAAATGGAGCATGCTCTTTAAATGTTTCTTGTTCAGGAAATAATGGGCCTAGAGCAAGCATGCGAAAATTGCTTTTTTTGGGGTTTACTCCCACCTCTTTTAAACGCTTGGCCAATGAATTACCTTTAGCATTATCTCTGAAATTTAAATGCTGCCCAATTCTGTTAAATGGAGATGAAGCATGAGCCGAAGAGCTATCACCTGTGCGCCCAACATAAACGTATTTATTATTATCCTGTGATACCTCCCACACATAGAGCCAAAACCCTCTTTCGAGAATTTGTCCATTGAATGCCATTTGATGAGTGTTTATTGTCATTGTTTTATTCAGCCGCAATTCGGGGGACGCAATACATAATTCAACCTGCTCATAGCTTCACATTGCATAGCAAAATATCCGCTGTCAAATAATCAAGAAAAAAGGGGTCAAGTATCATAATGGCTGCTATTTTCCTCATGGTATCCTTCTCCGATGCCAAGACCTGTTCGAATCGAATATGAAGATGCCTATTATCA
>CAYLYU010000035.1:0-1466 GCA_964387725.1 uncultured Zetaproteobacteria bacterium
CCCTTCGACTCCCCGTTCAGATGAATATTCATGTCCCTTTTTTACCTTTTTCCTGCCACGTTAGCAATATTTGAATGATTAAATAGCAATAGCTGGATATTTTTTGTTCAGCCATGCCTGCCCCGCCCTGGGATGTTGTTTGTTCACTCGCTATCCTCCTTGCTTATTGCCGCGTTCACAGCAAGCCATCTCAAACAGGACAGTTTGACTACCTTCCTCCTGTATGCGGCGAAGAAACTGGCGAACCCATGTCTTGTTCAGGCTGCGACGTTCCTCCAGCGAGGTTCTCTCCAGGACGTGTAAGGCCTCAATGAGCGTAGTTAACTTCCTCGGGAGATGAAGAATTAACAAATCAATGACAGCGGTATCAATTTGCCACTGACGGGATATTGCGACAGAACGCAGTACAGCACGTAAATCTTCATCCGATCGCGGCGGGGGCATGTCAAGGCGATCTATTGCCTTAAGGCGGCTGCTTAATTCCGGAGGGGCCAGTTCCTCTTCCGGACACCTCCAGGCAATAAGAAAAGGGCGTTGCATGTCACTTGCCCGTTCAATCAGATGAAACAAGGCGGTGCCAGTAGCGTACGGCAAGGCTCCGGCAGGAATATCTACCAGCCAAAACGCGTACGGATCCAGAAGCTCCAGCCACTTCTGAACTTCACTGATGGAGGAAGGCGAATGCAGTTGATCAAGACTGAGCAACCCCAGAAAGGGGTGCTCCTGCTGCAAGGCTTTCAGAAAGTGGGTTTTGCCGGATCGTTCCACGGAATTTAACCAGAGTCTGCCACCGTGAATCAGCCAAAGGGCAATGCGATTGTGCACAGGCTCAATGCCGGCATGCCGAATCCATTCACCGTAAGAATGAGCAGGAGAAATTTCCAAATTAAGCAAACTCTGGCGCATAAAGGTTAATCTTCCGTCCGCATCGCCTTCAATGTCCAGGTAATCATATAGTGCAGGCCTGAAATACAGGTCAGTCCAAATGTCAGCCAGACTGTTATATCTACCAGCATGGATGGAACCGGGGTAGCCATATTCAGCAACACAACAGCGGTATAAACAAGCTGCATCACTGTAGTGGCCTTGGAAAACCAGCTTGGTTCCATTTTTAGTCTGTGCGTAACCAGTTCATAGGCAATAGCACCAACGATTATAATGACATCGCGGAAAACAACGGCCAGAAATAAAAACAGAGGCACATGCCCGATGCCGAACAGAACAACAATGCAGCTAATCAGTAACAGTTTATCGGCAATGGGGTCAAGCAGTGCGCCAATATCTGTTTCCTGATGAAAGCGCTTGGCCCATAAGCCGTCCAGCATGTCGGTCAGGCCAGCGAAAATAAATACAGTCAGGGCCAATAAAGCCTGCTGTTCCAGGATCATAAACACCAAAAAAGGAGTAATCAGAATCCGGCTTAAGGTAAGCATATTGGGAAAATTAATAATGTTTTGCTTCAACGT
>CAYLYU010000035.1:1566-4685 GCA_964387725.1 uncultured Zetaproteobacteria bacterium
TCTTCCTGAGGAAGAGAAACCTGTAATCGACCATCAGCATTTGCCTGTGCAGGTGAAGGCAATAGCCCGAGCACAATTGCCAAAAACACCAGTGCTAACGTTTGTTTATGAGCCCGTTCCAAAACATGTGAGCGGTTACTGCTTGCGTCGCTCATACAGACAAGGCTTTGCAATGAGTTCGCATGCATGTTATTTAATAACTCGCAGGTGTTTCCTGGTCTTTTGCGCCTTGTCCGTTTCTGCCTTCTTCACAGTGTCGCCTTCTGGCTGATTTTCTGACTGACCAGAATCAGTTTCCTGAAGATTTCGAACTGCGCTGAGAACCTCCTGAACGGATTCGGGCATATCTTTTTCCCATATCATGCCGTTATCGATCTCCTGGTTTGATAGACAGGCAGCCCATATTGCTTCCAAGGGTATATGGCAGGCAAACGACTGGCCAGAAAAGGAGAAGGTTGACTCAAGGTAGTCATCACGAAAATAAATCGGCTGGGGCATACGCACATTCAATATCAGTTTTAAGGCGGGATCGCCCAGTAAATGATCGGGCAGGACAACACCATCCCTGCTTGCGTCAACCACAATAAATATGCGCCCGTGTCGCTCAAAATATTGTTTAAGCTTTCTGGCCTTGGCGGCATTAGCAATATTACTTTCCACGCTTGCTCCTGATGTGTTTTTCTTCTGCCCTCTCGTCATCGCAGAAAAAAGAGGAGTGGTTCTGTAAGCCGGGTTTTGTCCTCCGTTTATAGAGGGATGATCATTCATCTAGGCTGCCGGTTGCCCGACAGCTCGTGCAGCCTACCCGGAAACTTGCGCGGGCAACGCTCGACGTTTCCTTATTTGGCCTTGCAGCAGGTGGGGTTTACCATGCCTCCAACCGTTACCGTTCGGAGCGGTGCGCTCTTACCGCACCTTTTCACCCTTACCAGGACGAGCCTGGCGGTATATTTTCTGTGGCACTTTCCTTGGGCTCGCACCCACCGGACGTTAACCGGCACCTTGCCCTGTGCAGCCCGGACTTTCCTCGACAGTTAGAAAAACAGCCGCGACCATCCGAACCACTCCTCGCTTCACATGATACTTACACCAACACAGACAAGCCACTTGCAAAGCTCATAACTTTTGCAAGTGGTTTTCAAGTATAGGGATCAGCTTCATTGGCTGGATGCATGCATTGGATAAATTTTTCTGTACGGCAACTTCATCGCAGTCGGTAAATTTGGCACAATGCACGCAGACCGTCCAAATTTTATGGGGCAGACTTTCTTTGGAAGTCTTTGAATATCCTAAACATTCAAAAAAATCCGGGGCATAGGTAAGCGCGAAAATACAGGCTACACCCAGCCCTGCCGCCCATTTTTCACAGGCTTCAACCAGCATACGCCCCAGCCCAAGCCTGTGATGTTGTTGATCTACCACCAATGATCTGATTTCAGCCAGGTTCGAACCATAAACATGCACCGCTGCGGTACCCAGCAATCTGTTATCGTAAAAGGCTACTACAAACTCTTGCAGGTGCTGATAAATATCGTCCCTTGATCTCGGCAGAAGAATTTCCTGATCAGAAAAAGGCTGGAGAAGAGAGAAAATTGCTTCAACATCGTTAATTTCAGCAGCGCGAATGCGGATATGATGTATCATCAGTATAGTCTGAATTTTTCATGAGATTGTGGATTGATAGCGCAGTACAGGCAAGTCATGCAGCTTTTCCCCGTTGCAACATTTGAGCAGCATGCTCCCTGCTTCTGGTATTGGCTCCGCCCAGCATACGAGCTAACTCCTCCAGTCTGTCAACAGGGTTAAGTTGCTCGAAAACAGTTACGGTTCGTCCATTTATCTCCTGTTTACGAATATAAATCTGATGATCCGCGCATGCCGCCACCTGTGGCAGATGGGAAACCACCAGCACCTGCCTGTCTCTACCCATGGTGGCAAGTAACTCGCCAACGCTCCATGCGGTTTCTCCACCGATACCGACATCCACCTCATCAAATACTGCTAATTCCGGTGCCGTTTTCAGTGCCCCGCCACCTTTCAGAGCTAATACAAAGCGGGACAACTCTCCGCCGGATGCAACAGAGGCCAGAGACCGGAAGGGTTCACCGGGATTGGACGAAGCCATAAACTGAACCTCATCCCAGCCATCGGCAGACCATCGGGAATCATCCGCAGGCATGGACTCCACGTTTACCCTGACCTGCATGCCATCAAGGGCTAGCCGGTCCATAAAAGGCCTCAGCGACTGGCAAAGCTCATCGGCGGCCTGATTTCTTGCCTTGCTGAGTCTTCTAGCTGTCTGCCGATACGACTGATCTGCCGCTTGCAACTGTTTTTCCTGTTTCTCCAGATCCCAGCTGGCAGTTTCCAGACTGGATATCTTCGCATCTATATCATCAAGTAAGCAAATAAGGCCCGGCTCATCAGTATGATGGCGACGCATGGCATTCTGAAGGTGCATAAGACTGTCTTCTGCCCGGGCCAGGGCCTGGGCATCAAACGTTTCCTCAAAAGCAGGTCGTAAGTTAGGTTCCAATTCGCCGAGCAGAGCGTCCATTTGGCCCAATATATCAAGACATTCCACAAACTCCGGCCTTAACTTCGCTATCGGCTCCAGTGCCTGTTCACATTTTGCCAGTAGATGACGTACAGCCGGGTCACCATCCTCCAGGGAGGTCAGGCAAGTAGCCAGGGCCTCCTGAATCTGGGCGAAATAGCGGCCTCTCTCGATCTGACAGCGCAACTTATCCCCGATGCCATCTTCCAGCTCCAGAGCTTGCAGCCTTTGCAACTCATCTCTTAGCCATGATTCCTGTTTCGTGCTTTCTTCACACTGAGTCTTCAGGTCGGCAAACGCCTGCTTCTCCTGTCGCCAACGCTGAAATGCCTTTCGAGGTGCTTCAAGCAAATCTGAATGAAGGCGTTCATCCAGTAAACAACGTTGATAATCTGGCCGTAATAAGGCCTGATGTTCATGCTGGCCGTGCTGATCGAGGATTTTTGAGCCCAGGAGTTGCAGGGTTTTCACAGGAACAGGCCTGTTGTTGATATAGGCGCGGGAGCGCCCGTCAACGGTGATAAGACGCCTTAGAATCAGCTGATCATCCGGCTCCAGACCC
>CAYLYU010000035.1:4785-15380 GCA_964387725.1 uncultured Zetaproteobacteria bacterium
ACCCGGTCTCCCTGCTCTAGCACGGAATGTTCCTGGCCATCCAGATTCAAGGCTACGGGAGCAGAACTTTCTATCACCTTAAGCTCGATGGCATCTTCAGCTGGAACCAGGATAGGACGGTTGGAAAGAATATGCGGGCAGATAGGTACTACACTGATAGCAGGCAACCTCGGGTGCACGATAGGCCCGCCAGCGGAAAGGGCATAGGCAGTGGAACCAGCTGGTGTAGCCAATATAAGCCCATCCCCGCGCAGACGAAATACAAATTGATCCTGCACGCGCATTTCAAATTCGATCATACGAGGGTGTTCGTTACGTTGCAGTACGACATCATTGATGGCGTGACCTGCAGTAAAACGTTGCTCACCCCGCCAGACTTCAACCAACAAACCGAACCTGCGCTCCACTTTACCTTCGCCCTTTAGCACTTGCTCAACCGCATCAAACATACTGCCTATCGGTGTCTCGGTAAGAAACCCGAGGCGGCCAAGGTTGATGCCCATGATTGGCGTAGACGATCCGATAAAACGGCGGGCCACATGCAACAAAGTGCCATCACCGCCCAAAACAATCATCAGTTCAACAGATTGTGACATTTGGTCCAGCGCTAAACGTTGCAATCCGGGCTTATCCATCAGGCAAGGTTCGGCCATCCAGACTTGCTGATCACGTTTGAGTAGCCAGTCATAGAGCTCCATAGCCAGTTTTCTGGCCCTGGCCTCTCCAGGTTTGATGGCGATTCCAACCTTCATGATTATTCTCCCTTCCAAGTGGATGGCTGTAAATGACATTGAAAACACTGGTCAGCTTTGGTATGCCCAACAGGTTGTGGTCGTTGACCCTCAGAACCATGGCATGACATGCATACAGAGCGCGATGAAACCGCCCGATGAATATCGTTATCAGGTGTTGCCGCCGTTCGCCTTTCCTGTGTGCCAAGGCTAAGGATCACGATAATAATGACGACAAGCAGCAAGACAATCGCATCGCGCTTGCCAAACTTCCTGCGACCTTTTGTTTTAATTTCCGACATAAATTAACCCCAAGCATTTCCAAAACCCTAGTGGTAGGTTAAAACATACTCGGATGCAAGTGCAAAAATGACATCTGTCAGGAATAGCATGGATAAAGCCCACAGTAACTCAGGGTACTTGATAATCCCGAATCCGGGTATAGTTTGCGCCGACAAAAAATCCATCAGGAGTTTATCATGATGAAAATATTTCAGGATCATCGCTGGACTATTGGTGCCGGCTTTATTCTTACCCTTGTTCTGGTAGCTATCGGCATCAAGACAACGCTCGCTTCCGGCGGCACCTATGAGGGGCTGGATCCGAATGGACTTGCCCGCTGGGGACACTTTCTGGCCGGAATTACCTGGATAGGCCTGCTTTACTATTTTAATTTTGTACAGGTGCCATCCATGGGCGGCTTGTCTGCCGATACAAAGAGCGACCTGTTCAAAGAGTGCAGTATCGTTCGCCGTGCCTTGTGGTGGTTCCGTTGGGGGGCTATGTTCACACTGATATTCGGCCTTGTACTATACATGAATATGGGTTCTGCAGCCGGTTGGGATATCCGCATTGGTGCCGCCTTCGGCATTATCATGTGGTTCAATGTCTGGTTCATCATCTGGCCCGCTCAGAAAAAAATCATCGGCATCGAAGAAGCTACGGCGGACGAAAAAGCTGCAGCTGGCAAGAAGGCGCTGATTGCATCCCGTACCAATACACTGTTATCAATTCCAATGCTGTTTTTCATGGCATCAAGCGGTCACTTTCCGGTTTTCAATTAACCGGGATGTGCATATGACTACGCAAAGAGCGGCCTTCGGGCCGCTCTTTTTATTTCTGAATACGATCCGATCAGCATTGTTTAGACCTCTGCATCTGTTTTCCAGGCACATGAAACCACCAAACAGCTTCCACCAACCGTATTTTCGGGTGCGATACAGATATTCCGCTAATCAAGACGGTCATATTGGTGGCATCCTTCAGGTTCAGGGGAATCATTACTCTGGAATAGAAAAAGATATTTCAGGAATTTATATGTGTGCTGCTATTTCAGCCTGGGCCCGTCTTTCCAGCTACGCCGGGGGTTTGTTTCCGGATCCGCCCGGCCCTGTTTCCAACCAATGTCTGCATCGATACATGATGCAAAATCTTTGCGGACTCTTCCTGTCGGCGACACCATTTTCTTTGATCTGTAGTTTTGGTTTTCCAGTGTACTTTGTACCACTGTACGCTATGCCCGCCATACGGGCTTTCATTCGTTACCTTACTTACTTCCTGTTCAGTTAAGTCCCCGGACGAACATGCTGGCAATACACTTGCTGTTATCAATAGCATTCCCATAACGATTCTCCTGTATCGCAGGAGAATTAGAATACCGGGGATATTTTTCCCGAGGCTCACAACAGCCTGAGGTCAACAACGTTGTCCTGTTTTTTGCTGCTGCTTCCACATTCTTTTACCTCGTTGAGCAGATGAGGAGAAACATTCCATTTCTGACCGTCATCCGTCAAAACTGTAACTGTCTTTTTGTTATATTTGACAAGTATTCCCAACAACCGGCCATGTCCCGAGGGGTGAAAACTTACCCGATCCCCGACACTGAATGCCATCATGTCTGTGTGGGCTTTCATGGTTTCAAGAAATTTTAGCCTTTCCACTACTCTGTGATTAAGATCAACCAGTTCTTGTATAGTCAGCCTGTCGATATTAACTTTCATTTGTTCAATCTTTTACCACGCCGTTTGCGGACGGCTTCTGCCAACTCACAAAGTATAGACTCGCTATCATCCCAGCCAATACAGGCATCCGTAACGCTTTGACCAAAGGCAAGTTCCTTATCCGGCGCAATATCCTGTCTGCCCGCAAGCAAATGGCTTTCGACCATAATCCCGACAACCCTGTGGTCACCATTTGCGACCTGGCCTGCTACATCATGACTCACTTCAAGCTGGCGTTCGTACTGCTTGTTGCTGTTGGCATGACTAAAATCAATCATGATATTGGGTTTCAAACCAGCCTGTTCCAAATCCACTGCTGCCTTTTCAACACTCCCGGCATCATAATTGGGTTCCCTGCCACCACGTAGAATAATATGGCAATCGTCATTGCCGATCGTGGAAAAAATCGCCGAACGCCCCGCTTTGGTCAGGGACAGAAAATGATGGGGGTGCGATGCCGAGTGGATGGCGTCGATCGCTACCCTTAAACCACCAAATGTGCCATTTTTGAATCCTACCGGACAGGACAGGCCCGAAGCCAACTCCCTATGTACCTGAGACTCGGTTGTTCTTGCTCCTATGGCACCCCAGCTGATTAAATCCGCCACATATTGCGGGCTAATCAGGTCGAGAAACTCCGTACCTGCCGGTACGGCCATTTCGTTGATGTCGAGGAGAAGTCTGCGGGCCAAACGCAGACCTTTGTTAATCTCGAAGGTTCCATTCAAATTTGGATCGTTGATCAAGCCCTTCCAGCCAATGGTCGTGCGCGGTTTCTCGAAATATACCCGCATGACAATCATCAGATCATCGAGCAAATCTTCCCTGATCCGCTTCAGTTTACGTGCATACTCCCGTGCGGCATCGGGATTATGGATAGAGCAAGGACCAATGACGACAAGGAGTCGATCATCCTGACCCCGTAGAATCTTATGTATATCCTGTCTGGCTTTATAAGCTGTTTTCGCAGCGAGGGTGCTGACTGGAAACTCATCATGCAATAGTTCCGGAGGAATGACCTCCTTGATTCCCTTGATGCGCAGATTGTCTGTTTGGTATTTCACTATTGCCGTCTTCCTCTATTTCAAATGGTGGTGAAGTGTAGCCAAATGCTTCGGTTTATCGAGACTTGTCTTTAATGCCAGAATGTCTAAGCAGGGCATCCACCGTGGGTTTACGGCCACGAAAGGCTTCATAGGAGCCCATGATGTCTCGACTGCCACCGACAGCAAGCAGTTGATCACGCAGAGCATGTGCAGTTTCCGGATCGAAAATTCCGACTTTTTCAAAAGCTGAGAAGGCATCGGCGGAAAGTACCTCAGCCCATTTATAGCTGTAATAACCAGCCGCATATCCACCGGCAAAGATGTGTGAGAAACTATTTTGAAATCTGTTGAATTCCGGCGGAATCAATATAGCCACCTCATTCCGAACTTGATCGAGCATGTCCTGAATCCTCTCATTGCCTTGTGGATCAAACTCGCTATGCAAAAGAAAATCAAACAGGGCAAGCTCAACCTGCCGAAGCATTTGCAGGCCAGCCTGAAAGTTCTTTGCTGACTGTATCTTCTCAAACAAGGTATCAGGCAAAGATTCACCTGTCTGATAATGTCTGGCGAAGAAGCTCAGGGCCTGGCGCTGCCAGCAATAATTCTCCATGAACTGACTGGGAAGCTCCACCGCATCCCACGGTACGCCTCTTATTCCGGAAACTCCCAGCGTTTCCATTTTGGTGAGCATATGGTGCAGGCCGTGACCAAATTCGTGAAAAAGGGTGATCACCTCCTCATGCGTCCACAAAGCAGGGACATCTCCAACGGCTGCTGCGAAGTTGCAAATCAGATAGGCCACAGGCTTTTGCAGACTGCCGTCAGTCCGCCGCCAGCGGACGATGCACTCATCCATCCAGGCACCACCGCGCTTATGCTCCCTTGCATAGGGATCAAGGTAAAAGCCGGCGATACATTCACCGCTGGCATCATCAATATCAAAGTAGCGAACACTTTTATGCCAGCGCGGAACATCCTTACGTTCTCGGAAGGTAAGACTGTAAAGCTGTCCTGCCACAGCAAACAAACCCTGAATTACCTTATCCTCAGAAAAGTACGGCTTTAAATCCTCCTGACTATAGGCATAACGTTGCTGTCGCAATTGCTCCGATGCATAGGCTATATCCCAGGCCTTCAGACTCTCCAGACCAAGTTTTTCAGCAGCAAAAGTCTTTAGATCAATAAGTTCTTTCTTCGCCAGGGATCTGCTTTTCGCAGCCAGTTCACGCAGGAAATGAATAACCTCCCGTGTATCGTCGGCCATTTTTGATTCAAGAGAATATTCACCGTAGTTTCTAAAGCCGAGCAAATGCGCTGACTCCTGGCGCAGTTGAAGGATTTCTTTCATGACAGACGTGTTATCGAGTTTGCCGTCACTGGATCGGGTAACGTAAGCGCTATACAACTGTTTTCTCAATTCCTGTTTGGCAGAATTTTGCATGAAGGGAATATAGGACGGAGCATCGAGCGTAAAGATCCAGCCATTTTTTTCCGCTTCTGTGGCACGCTGGGCGGCGGCGGCCTGGACGGATTCAGGAAGCCCGGTAAGATCATCCTTTTCACTTATATGAAGCTCAAAAGCATGCGTGGCATCCAGTAAATTTTGCTCAAACCTGGTACTAAGCCCGGAGAGTTGTATCTGAATTTCCTTGAATCTGGCCTTCTTCTGCGACGAAAGTTCGGCCCCACTGAGGCGAAAATCACGCAGGAGATGGCGAATAAGCTGTTGCTGCTCGTCTTTCAAACCTTTAAAGGCAGGATCGGCATGGATTTCTCTGACCAGGGCATACAAGGCTTCATTCTGTTCCAGTTCGGTTTCGTAGGCGGCGATTTCCTTCAGCCCTTCCTGATAAATCTGGCGTAGTGTATCAGAATCGCAAACGGCATTGAGGTGAGTGACCGGCCCCCAAATACGATGCAGGCGTTCTTCCATCTCTTCCAATGGCCGCATAAGCGTTTCCCATGTTGGCCCGGTGATATTACCAAGGGTTTGCAGGCAATTTCTGTTTTCAGAAAGGATAGTTTCCAGAGCGGGATCTACATGTTTCGGCCTGATCTGATCAAACAACGGCAGATCTGCCTGCAAAGATGCAAGAAGAGGGTTGTCAGTCATGAATATCAGGGTTGCCGGGAATAAAGTTTGTCGAGAATAGATTTGCCTCCGGCTTCCAGTAACTCATCAGCCAGCTCTCTTCCCAAATTCACTGCTTCGGTTCGCGGACCCGAAATATGTTTACGGATAATTTTAGACCCGTCTACCTCACCAACCAGACCTTCCAGGTAAAGGTTCCCTGCTATTAACGTAGCGTGGCCGGCAATAGGCACCTGACAGCCACCCTCCAGACGCGCCAGAAAGGAGCGCTCGGTCAATACACAGGCCGTATCATCATCATGGTTCAGGACATCAACCAGGGTATGAAGTCGCTCATCATCGCTGCGTGTTTCCACACCGATTGCTCCCTGGGCTACGGCTGGCAGTATTTCCCTGGCATCAAAGAACAAATGCATTTTTTCGGCAATACCCAGTCGGATAACGCCTGCAGCGGCAAGGATGACGGCATCAACTTCACCGCCAAGTTTATTCAGGCGCGTCTGCACATTGCCGCGTATGGAGATAAACTCGAAATCGGGATGTCTCGCCTTTATCTGACAGATTCGCCGCAACGATGAAGTGCCGATACGGGCATTTCCGGGAAGTGATGATAAATCACCGCCTGTAATCGTTGCTGCCGCATCCCTCGGATCTTCCCTTTTCAGAATCGCCCGTATCGTAAGACCATCTGGCACGACTGCCGGCACATCTTTCATCGAATGAACAGCAAGGTCGGCCCGATTTTCCAGCAATGCTTCCTCAATCTCCTTGGTAAATAAACCCTTTCCGCCCACCTTGGCCAGGGGGACATCCAGAATCTTGTCGCCAGTCGTCTTGATGCGCACAAGTTCCGTCGTAAGACCCTCATGCATGCGCTCAAGTTCGGCAGCAACATGTTCTGCCTGCCATAGAGCAAGCGCAGATCCTCGGGTAGCAATACGTAGATGGGTCATAGATAACTCCTGTAGCCGCGAAGTTTACGCTCTGGCCGCGTCAAGGTCACACAAACTCCTCGCCTCATTAAAGATGTTGTCCAGCCCGGCTTCACTGAGCCTGCCTGTATTCGTATTCTGACGGCTTGTATGATAACAACAGAGAATGGTTGGCATGTCCGGAAGACTGATTCGCTTTCCATGTCCGAATTTCGGTTTCGGCCTCGGTAAGGATGCACCGAGCGAGGCAAATGCTTTGAGCACCGCATCAAAGGCCTGAATCCCCAGCGGCACGATTACTCTGACGGATTTAAGCAACTGTATCTCCTGATGGAGATAGTTTGAACAGTTCACAAACTCTTCCCTGAGCGGTTTATTTGCCGGTGGAGCGCAGCGCACGGCTGCCGTCATCCAGGCAGAAATCAGTCGCAGGCCGTCATTTCGATGCAGGCTTTCCGGCTGATTGGCAAAACCGTTTTTGAAAAGCGAACGCATTAACCATACGGAAGCGCCGTTTGGCAAATCACCGGTAAACATACGTCCGGTTCTGTTGGAACCATGTGCTGCGGGGGCCAGGCCGACGATGAGCAGCCTAGCCTCAGGGCTGCCAAAGCCCGGAACAGGCTTCCCCCAGTAATCCCACCCGGAATAGATGCGTTTCTTTTCTTCTGATACCTGAGCACGGTAAGCGACGAGCCTTGAGCAGAGACTGCAACGAGTGATTTTTCTCTCCAGCGTGTTCAGAGAGGATAATTTACTATCCACTAATTGAATTCGGGTAAAATACCAGCTGGAAAAACCGGGCCATCCACACAAACGCGACGGTGGTATTCCTTGCCATCCTCAATTGTTTTGACCACACAACCTGCGCAACCGCCGATGCCGCAAGCCATATATTCCTCCAGGCTGAGTTGCGCGGGAATGTTTAAATTTCGGGCAAGTCGCGCTACCGCATGCAACATGGGATGCGGGCCACAGGATAGAATAATGCAGCGCTTACGTTCCGTTTCATGCAGTGCCTGCAGATAGTCTGTCGCCAGCTCAGTAACAAAACCTTCATGACAACCATACATTCCGGTATTGGAGGCAAGGCGGGAGGGCACGCCCCATTCTTCCAGGGAACTGATTCCTCGGATGGTATTGCCGTCTATGCCAGGTAACAGAAAACCCGAAGGCTTCAGGGCAAAAGGAAATTCAAGTTCAGATCCGGCAAAAACCACGATATCCGTTTTTTCTTTCAATGCCTGGGCAACAGCGATCATTGGCGGGATGCCCACCCCACCTCCGATACAGACATATCTTTTCGAAAGATCATCAAGATCAAAAGGCCTGCCGATGGGGCCCAGAATGCTTAGTTCATCTCCCTTCCTACGCTGTGCAAGTTCCTCCGTACCCGAGCCAACGGCTTTCACCAGCAAATCAAGCTTTCCCTGTCCGGGGTTGACACACATGATGGATATCGGTCGGCGCAGGGCCCTGCCTTCGGACACCCGGATATGTACAAACTGGCCGGGTTGGGCACTGGCTGAGACCTTCGCTGCCTTCATTCTCAGGATAAACTGGCCGCCTTCTCTGGCGACATTGGCGATGATTTCTGCTTTTTCCTCGTAGATCGTATTCCGGTGAGGTTCAGGCAATGATTTTTCCGTTTCTGAAGACCAGGCGACCATTGCTGATTGTATGGGTGATCTTACCGGTCAGCTCACAGCCATGCCAGGGGGTATTTGATGATTTTGAGAAAAGTTTATTCCTGTCCAGTGTCCACCGTGCATCCGGGTCGAAGATCGTTATATCGGCAGGTTTGGCAATGGAAAGCGTACCCGACTCAAGGCCAAGAAGATCAGCAGGGTTGCATGTCATCTTGGCAATGAGATCATTCATCGAAAGATACCCTTCACGTACCAGCCCCAGAGATACAGGCAGCATAGTTTCCAGACCCACGATGCCAAAGGCAGCGCAGGAAAGACCACAACGTTTGTCATCTTCGTGATGTGGGGCGTGATCTGTCGCAATAACCTCGATGGTTCCATCTTTCAGGCCTTCAACGATAGCCCGGCGATCTTCTTCTGTTCGCAGGGGAGGGTTCATCTTGGCGTTTGCATTGAACCCGAGCAGCTCTTCCTCGGTAAGCGCAAAATGGTGCGGCGCGGCCTCCGCTGAAACTCTCAGACCTCTGGCCCTAGCCTGGCGAACCAGATCCACACTGCCGCCACTGGAGATATGAGCAACGTGGTATCTGCTCCCGGTAAGTTCGGCCAGCATAATGTCACGGGCCACCATGGCATCTTCACCTTCTGCCGGCATACCGGCTACTCCGAGTCGGGTGGATACCAGGCCTTCATTGATAGCTCCTCCCTGGGTCAGTTGAAGTTCCTCGGCATGTTGAATGATCAGGTAATCAAAGCTGGAAGCATATTCCAGTGCCTTGCGCATAATACCTGCATGCCAGATTGGCACACCATCGTCGGAAAAAGCTACGGCGCCTGCGCGTTTGAGCTCTCTCATCTCTGTAAGGCGTTTGCCTTCCAGGTTGATAGTTGTTGCAGCAATCGGGTGCAGACGGCATAAGCCCAGGTTTCTGGCACGCTCAATCACCTGCCTGATAACGCCGGCATGATCCAGCCGTGGCCTGGTGTTCGGCATGCAGCACATGCTGGTCACTCCGCCGGCTACTGCCGCCCTGGATCCGGATTCAATATCTTCTTTCCATTCCTGGCCCGGTTCGCGCAGGTGCACATGCATATCAATCAGACCGGGACAAACTATCAGGCCTTTGGCATCAATGGTTTCATCTGCCCTGGCTTTACCTTCAGCAGCAATATACCCATCTTCTACCCATATATCCTTGATCACATCGATGCTGTTGGCCGGGTCAATGACATGCCCACCACGAATCAGCAACGTCCGGCTCATGTCCATAAAGCACCTTGTGAATCCATTGATTTCCTTGCTGACAGCTTCCTGCTGCTGCGTTTGCCGGAAGACTGAACCCCGCCACACAGGGCTGTGAGTACGGCCATGCGCACGGCCACACCATTTTCCACCTGATCGAGGATACGGCTTTTGGCGCCATCGGCGACATCTGTAGCGATTTCAACTCCCCTGTTCATCGGCCCGGGATGCAATATCAGAGTATTCTCACCCGCTCCTTGCAGACGCTCCATATTCAGACCATAGGCCTCATGGTATTCACGAACAGAAGGGAAGCAGCATTCGGATTCCAGCCGCTCGTTTTGAATCCTTAGCATGTATAAAACATCTGAGCCCGGAATAGCGGCATCAAAATCATGGAAGACTTCACAGCCAAAAAATTCAACGTATCTCGGTAGCAATGTCTTCGGCGCTACCAGCCGAATCTGATAACCCATCTTCTTTGCTGCCAGCAGGTGTGACTTGGCCACGCGTGAGTGGGCGATATCACCGACCATGGTGATAACCTTGCCCTCAATATTTCCCAGACTCTGTTTCAGGGTAAGCAAATCGGTGAGTATCTGGGTTGGGTGTTCATGCTCCCCGTCACCGGCATTGACTACGGCAGAGTCTTTCAGAAACTGTGTTAGAAAATGGCAGGCACCGGCGAGGCTGTGGCGCATTACCAGCACGTCCGGACGCATAGCTTCCAGTGTGTAGGCCGTATCAAGCAAGGTTTCCCCTTTTTTTGTTGCACTCGTCGAGGCAGAGATATTGATCACATCTGCTGACAGTCGCTTGCCAGCCAGTTCAAAACTTGTTCTGGTTCTGGTGGAGTTTTCAAAAAAGATATTGATGACTGTTTTACCCCTGAGGGTGGG
>CAYLYU010000036.1:0-15327 GCA_964387725.1 uncultured Zetaproteobacteria bacterium
TTCACGGAAAGCGAAAAGTGCGATTTTCACTTTCCTTACAAATCAACAACTTGCATTGCACGCCATTGATTTGCGCGCCCGTCCATGGGCGCTCTGATGACTTCTTAGGAAGCCATCAAATTTGCAATCGATCTATTCGCCATGCATGACCCGCTTCGTTCAGGTATCGGGAAATAAAGCCCGCATCAGGCCTTCTGCTTTGTGCTCGGTTTCAATCAATTCATGCTCCGGATCGGAATCGGCGACGATACCGGCTCCCGCAGCCCAGTGCAGTTGACCATCATTGTACCAGAAACTGCGGATCAGGATATTCATATCGGCTGAGCCATCCCATGCCACATAGCCTATGCCGCCGGTGTACGGCCCGCGAGGCCTCTGCTCCTCCGCGTGGATGATCTCCATGCAACGAATCTTCGGGCAACCGGTAATGGTGCCACCGGGGAACATAGCCCGGAATACATCTACAACATCCCTTCCCTGCCTCAGTCTGCCGCGTACGTTGGAAACGATATGCTGCACCGTTGCATAACGCTCGATGAGCATGCGCTCGTCTACTTCAACCGTACCGGGTTCACATACCCGACCGAGGTCATTGCGCTCAAGATCCACCAGCATGATATGTTCGGCGCGCTCTTTCTCAGACAGAAGGAGTTCAGCCGTCAATGCTTCGTCCACCTCGCCATCACCGCGCCTGCGCGTACCGGCTATCGGCCTGGTGTCCACTTCACCATCGGGCTGAATGCGGAAAAGTCGTTCGGGCGAGGCGGACAGGATATGCATGCTGCCCGCCTGCGACTCCAGGCGAAGCATGCAGGAGAAAGGTGCCGGGTTCACACGACGCAATTGATCGTACAATGCCGGCAGATCATCCTGAGAAAAGGGCGCCTGCCAGAAACGAGCAATATTGGCCTGAAATATGTCACCAGCGGCTATGTAATCCCGAACTTTTGCAACACTTTTTTTATAACTATTTCTGTTAGTTAAAGTTATTTGTTCATGTAATACATGTAGATTATTGAAGGGCTGCTTGCGAGGCTTTTCGTCAAGCATCTCCAGCGCGCACTGCAGATCTTCCGCGGAGATTGCCGCAACGTACACAACGGAATCCCTGGGATCGAAACACATCGACCAGGCAGGAAAGAAAGCCCAGAAAATGCTGACCGGCGGCTCGGCCATCGGTGTCGGCAAATCCTCAATCAGACTGCCTGCCTCATAGGCGGCATAAAACAAGCAACGAATCGCAGGCGATGATTCCGATGCTGAAGAAAGCTTCTCCCTTAAACCGGTAAAATAGTCATCGGCATCCGCTTCCAGTTGATCGAGAGAATAGCGTTCACCTGCAGCAGAAGTCAGGAACTGACGCCCTTCGCCGGCAGGGTCCTCAAGGATAGCCGAACAGGTATCCGGATGCGCAGAAAAAAGGCCGTAAGCACTAAGCTCACGGCCTTGAATAGATACTTTCTGATAAAACATTAAGACCCGAAGAGCGGATCAGTTGAACTTGCGTACAACCAAAGAGGCATTCGTGCCACCAAAACCGAAGGAATTGGAAACAGCCACGTTTAGATCAACCTCGCGCGCCGTATTCGGCACATAATCCAGATCGCATTCGGGATCCTGATTGTCGATGTTGATCGTCGGTGGGATGACTCCATGATGCAGCGCCAAAACAGAAAATGCCGCCTCAATGCCGCCTGCAGCACCGAGTAAATGGCCAGTCATGGATTTTGTCGACGAAACCATCAGTCCATTGTTGGCATGATTGCCGAAGACAGCCTTGATGCCCTGTGTTTCACAAATATCACCCTGTGGTGTGGATGTGCCATGAGCATTGACGTAATCAACCTCTTCGGGGTTTATCCCGGCCGAATCGAGCGCCGCCTTCATGCAGCGTGCGCCACCTTCTCCACCCGGTGCGGGCGATGTTATATGGTAGGCATCACCTGACATCCCGTAACCAACCACTTCCGCAATAATATTGGCACCACGTGCTTTAGCAGAATCCAGAGACTCCAGCACCAATACCCCTGCACCTTCACCCATAATGAAGCCATCACGATCACGATCCCATGGTCGGGATGCCCGCTCAGGCTCATCGTTGCGCGTGGATAAAGCCTTGGATGCACTGAAACCACCCACACCCAACTCGCATACACATGCCTCACAGCCGCCGGCAATTATCGCATCAGCATCGCCCTTGGCAATAATATCAAAGGCATCGCCGATAGCATGGGTGCCGGTTGCACACGCTGTTACCGTTGCAGCATTTGGCCCTTTGGCTCCGGTACGCATCGACACCCAGCCTGAAGCCATATTGATGATCGTTTGGGGAATAAAGAACGGTGAAATCTTGCGACGTCCGCCCTTTTCATAAGCCCGCATGGTTTTTTCGATAGCGGGAAGCCCGCCAATGCCCGAACCAATAATCACGCCGATGCGCTCAGCATTCGCCTCGTTGATCTCCAGACCCGCATGTTCAACAGCCATATCCGCCGCAGCGACACCATAATGGATGAATGTATCCATCTTGCGGGCATCCTTGCGGTTGATAAAGTCTTCAACATTAAAATCAGGAACTTCGCCGGCAATGGTACATGGCATATCTACCGCTTCAGCATCAAAACGACTAATACGACGGATGCCGGATTTGCCGGCAACCAGATTATCCCAGGTTTTTTGAGTACCTGTACCAAGCGGAGTGATCAGCCCAACGCCGGTAACAACAACGCGTCTGGACATGAATATTATTCAGCCTTGGCAGCGACGTAATCGATAGCGTTCTGAACGCTTTGAATCTTCTCGGCATCTTCATCCGGAATCTCAACACCGAACTCTTCCTCGAAGGCCATAACCAATTCAACGGTATCCAGGGAATCAGCACCCAGGTCATCCACAAATGAGGAATCCGGATTGATTTCGCCCTCGTCAACGTTCAACTGATCGGCAACGATCTTGATGATTTTAGCTTCGATTTCTGCAGACATAAGTCCTCCCGAAAGTGAAAATTAAATGTGGTGCGGCTTCTATCATAGTGAACCGACCCGCACAAGCCTGAACACTCCCCATTCCCTGTTTCCAGAAAACGGAAAAACTATACTTTATTCGGCTGCCCTATCCCACTAAATCTTTCATCCGCTGGATATGAGGGTTTCTTGCAACCGATCTGTAGAACCATAAGAAACGCCATGGATCCAAATTACATATGCATGCCGCCATTTACATGCAGCACTTGCCCGGTGATATAGGCTGCTCCGTCGCCTGCCAGAAACTCCACCGCTGCTGCGATATCCTCGGGCTGACCCAGACGCCCCAGCGGAATCTGGTCGGTCAAAGCCTTCTGCGCATCCTCGCCAAGTTCTGCTGTCATATCAGTCGCAATAAAGCCGGGAGCAATCGCATTCACCGTGATGCCGCGCGACCCGATTTCACGCGCCAGCGAACGAGTCATCGCATCAATGCCACCTTTGGAGGCACAGTAATTCAACTGCCCCGGATTACCCATGGAAGCTACGACCGACGAAATATTGATAATGCGGCCAAAGCGCGCTTTCATCATCGGACGCAGCGCCGCCTGCATGGCAAAAAACACCGATGACAGATTGGTATCGATCACCTGCTGCCATTCATCGGCTTTCATGCGCATGGAGATATTGTCGCGGGTAATGCCGGCATTGTTGACCAGTACATCCAGTCGGCCGAAAGTCTTGGCTGTTTCCGTGACGAAGGCCTGCAGGGCATCCTTGTCTGCCACATTGACGGCCCGGGCCATCACCTCAACGCCGGCCGCCTTGCGAATGGCTTCAGCAGCGCTTTCAATGGTGGTGATGGTGGTGCCGCAAATAGCCAGATGATATCCGGCTTTCGCCAGCTTGTTGGCAATAACATTGCCGATTCCACGGCTGGCGCCGGTGATAAGTGCTACCTTGTTATCTGAACCCATCATTCCCTCCGATTAGCTGGCCAAAGCCTGTACGCAGCTCTTGAGTTGCTCCGGCGTGGCAATATTACTGACGGAAACTTCACGCTCAACACGCTTGCACAGACCGGCAAGCACCTTGCCAGGGCCCATCTCGACCCCGCGAGACACATTGGAACGGCGCAGTCGTTGAACAGTCTCCGTCCAACGAACCGGTGATGTCAGTTGTCCCACCAGTGCATTGCGAATGTCATTCACATCATCCTTCGGCGCTGCATCGGCATTGCTCCATACCGGGCAGAACGGCTTATTGATCTTCGTTTCTTTCAAACGCTCCTGCATTGCTTCAGCAGCCTTTTGCATCAATGGCGTATGCGACGGGGCGCTTACTGCCAGTGGCAACGCACGACGAGCACCGGCTTCGACAGCCAGAGCCATCAGGCGCTCGACAGCCGCAGCATGACCTGCCACCACGAGTTGCCCCGGGCAATTATAGTTGGCCGCCCAGACCTGCTCCGAGTCATGTGATGACTTCATACATAAATCTTCCACGCTGCTGTCATCAAGCCCGAGAATCGCCGCCATACTGCCGACACCGACCGGCACGGCCTCGGTCATCGCTTTGCCCCTGAATGCCACCAGACGAACTGCATCGCTGAAATCAAGCGCATCGGCTGCGACAAGCGCAGAATATTCACCCAAGGAATGGCCGGCCACATGATCCGGTTTGCAGCCGCCTTCTTCCTGCCACAGTCGCAACAATGCCGTTGAGGCTGTGAGAAGCGCTGGCTGGGTAAATTGGGTCTGCCCGAGTTTTTCGTCGGCATCCTCAGCAATCAAAGCAGCCATATCATAGCCCAATGCATCGGACGCCTGTTCCACAGTCTGCTTAACGGCCGCCTGATCGGAAAATGCATCCAGCATACCTTTGGATTGAGAGCCCTGACCGGGAAATAAGAATACTGTCGTCACCACTTCTTCCTTATTTATCGTTGATAGATCGAAAAATTACTTGGACCAGCGCAGAATATTGGCGCCCCATGCGAACCCACCGGCAAAAGCCTCAAGCAGGATGGTTTGACCCGATTCAAGCTGGCCATCCCGATATAGCACATCAAGGGCTAGAGGGATGCTTGCAGATGAAGTGTTGCCATGCTTTGCGACGGTGGTCGACACCCGCTCCATACCCATACCCAGCTTTTTCGCTGTCGCCTGGATAATGCGGATATTGGCCTGATGCGGCACCAGCCAGTCAATCTGATTTTCGCTCACATCACAGTGGTCAAGGATTTCGCCGACAACTTCGCCAAGCTTGGTAACCGCAACACGAAACACTTCATTGCCCTTCATCTCGACAGCGGCTACACCAGCTGCGTCTATAGAAAAGTCGATGCCATCAGGGCTGGAGCCCGGATGCGGGTGATGTGCTTTGAGTAAATCACGATACGAACCGTCGGCATGCAAGATCGACCCAAGCACGCCGCCCTCTCCCTCTCTTGCTTCCAGAACCACGGCGCCGGCACCATCGCCAAACAGCACGCACGTACCCCGATCCTGCCAGTTAACGATTCTGCTCATCGATTCGGCACCGATCAGCAACACGCGCTTATACATACCGGCACGCATCAAGCCGTCCGCATGAGCGAGACCGTAAACAAACCCTGAGCAGACAGCCTGAATATCCCAGGCTGGAAAATTCTTGCCGCCAAGCTTGGCCTGTACAATCGTCGCAGTCGCCGGAAAAATCATGTCAGGCGTGGTTGTGGATACAATCAGTGCATCAATATCATCAATGCCGACACCGGCATCATGCAGCGCTTTCTTAGCGGCCTCTACGGCCATATCGGAAGTCATCTGGTCATCGGCAATGATATGCCGCTCGCTAATTCCCGTGCGTTCCTGAATCCAGTTGTCCGTCGTATCGACGATCTTTTCAAGGTCGGCGTTGGTGAGAACACGCTCAGGCAAATAGCTGCCGATACCTGTCACATGAACTGAGGTCATGCTTCCAGACTTTCCTGTACCGAGGTGGTAATGCGCTCGATCAATTTCTCCCCCACTTCTCTATAGGCTACTGAGATGGCATTGGCAAAACTCGCAGCATCGGCCGAACCGTGGCTTTTCACGACAATGCCGTTCAGGCCGAGTAACGGAGCCCCATTATATTTGCCCGGATTGATTTTGTCTTTAAAACGCTTCAATGCCGGCCGGGCCAGCAAGGTCCCTGCCTTGGCAACCATGCCTGAGGTCAACTCTTCGCGCATGTGGTTGGCGAAGAAACGTGCAGTTCCTTCAATCGACTTTAACGCCACATTGCCGACAAAGCCATCGCAGACAACCACTTCAACGCAATCACTAAACAGCTCAGTGCCTTCGACATTGCCAATAAAATTTAGCTCCGACTCTTCGAGTTTAGATGACGTAAGTTTGATGACATCCGTACCCTTGATGGCCTCACTGCCGATGTTCAATAAACCTACCCGCGGCGATTCCACTCTCTCTGCGGCCTGCATATAGCAGGAGCCCATGATGCCAAACTGAACCAGATGATCCGAATTGCATTCGGTATTGGCACCTGAATCAAGCAATAATGTGCAGCCTCCATGGTCGGACGGCAACATCGAAGCGATCGCCGGCCGATCAATTCCGGGAAGGGTTTTCAGGATCATCTTGGATATGGCCATCAAAGCCCCGGTGTTGCCGGCGCTAACCAATGCATCCCAGTCGCCATCGCGTACGAGTCTGGCAGCAACATGGATGGATGAATCCTTCTTGCGCCGCAATGCCTGGGCCGGAGAGTCACACATACCGATGACATCGGAGCAGGCGATTAACTCGACCTGACCATCAATACCGCCCGCTTTCAATAATGGCGCAATGGCCTCCGGCTGACCGACAACCCCCAGTCTCAATTGGCCCAATTCCTGGTCAACGGGCGACTGAAGCATCTGGGTCAGCGCCTCCAGCACCATATCCGGAGCATCATCACCACCATGCCCGTCGACAAGCACACGAATTGCCCCGCCGACGGCAGAGCTATTCGTTGTATCGATGTTTTGTTTCCCTGTCTCAGGCAAGGGAATCACCCGAGCCAACAGGTTTCACAAAGCTTTTGATTTATTCCTCGTTTGACGAGGCTGTAACCTCACGGCCCTTGTAATTGCCGCAATGGGCGCAGGCATGATGCGGACGCATCATTTCGCCGCACTCAGGACATTCGCTCATGCCGGCCACGGTAATCTTATCGTGCGCACGACGCATATTGCGCTTGGACGCACTGGTTTTTCTCTTTGGAACTGCCATCTTTTACTCCTTCCTGAGGCCTTCGACCTCTGGATTCTACGCGTCCCGCTTCAAGGCAGCCAGAGCTGCAAATGGGTGGTCGCTGTTTTTTTGTTCACACTGACATGCCTCGGTATTGCGATTGCATCCGCAATATGAACATAAACCTTTACATGATGCACTGCACACAACATCCGCCTGCCATGCCAGCCATACATCTTCTCGCAGGACGTCCAGCAAATGTATGCTACCCGGAGGCGCAATCAACTCGCACTCGCTTTCGGTTTCATCATCGTGAGGCGCTTGCTCCAGCTGATAATCCCGACTTGTTACGCCCTGCATTTGCCATTCAAACTCTGCATTACAGCGACTGCATTGCCGCATCATGCTGCCCTGCCATTGTCCCTGGAGCCGATACACTTCACTGACGTGCTCCAGACTCAGCTGCCAATGCATATCGCCAGTTAACCCCTGCAAGGCATCCACAATGCCTGCTTCGGGATCCTGCAAAAGTTTCTGCGGCACATCACAATCCCAGCTGCGCCCCGCTGCCGGCAGGCCCCGCAATGTCACAAGCCATTTGCCCTGCACCCGGAACCTCCGATCATCATGCTTCTACCGACCGTCCA
Source organism: uncultured Zetaproteobacteria bacterium (assembly GCA_964387725.1). Taxonomy (GTDB): domain Bacteria; phylum Pseudomonadota; class Zetaproteobacteria; order Mariprofundales; family Mariprofundaceae; genus CAYLYU01. The sequence continues at coordinate 7,828 of CAYLYU010000036.1, forward strand.
ATATGGCACATTGTCTGGCAGGCGCGCATTATGGGTAATGCCCCTAGCGGGTCAAGCCTTGGCTAAAACCAGGAAAGCTATATCAATGGTTCTCAGTACCCATTGTTTTTTTTGATAAAAGTCCGGCAAGCATATCCACCACTCCCTGTGCCGGGTCATGCTCACCCAGACGACGACGCAACTCGACAAAGCTACGGCGCTGTTCACTTGCTGCATCACCCCCTTGCAGAAGCGGCAAGGTTTCTTTAACAATGCGCTCGACCGTGCAGTCCTGCTGGATCAATTCTGGCATCACCGCCTGATCGTCCAGGATGATGTTGGCAAGGCCGGCACAGTTCAATCGAACAAGCCGCCTGGCCAGAAACATCGTCAACGCAGAGGAACGATAAACGAGCACCGTCGGAACATCCCACAAAGCGAGCTCCAGCGTGGCGGTTCCGGAGACAGCGATCGCTGCGTCCGCCCTCAGTGCAAAGCCTGTTTCAGCACGATCGACAGCCACTGCTCCCGCCTGGCATAGCGGCTCCAATGCGTCGCGATCCACGCCTGGTGCCACCGGCACAACGACAGCCAACCCTGTGAAAAGACTGCGAAGGTGGTCAACGGCATCGGCCAGCAGTGGCACATGTAGTCTAAGCTCCTGTTTGCGGCTGCCCGGCAGCACAGCCAGCAAAGGCTGATCTTTTTCCACTCCCAGGCGTTGCTTAAGCTCTTCCCTGCTCCACCCGTCACGACATGCAGTTGCGCTAGGATTTCCTACATAGCTTGCATCAATGCCGTAGCGAGCAAACCATTCCGGTTCGAACGGCAGGATACTGGCCAAGGCATCCTGAGACTGACGCAACTTTCGCACCCTCCATGCTCCCCACGCCCAGAGCTTGGGAGCGATATAGTGCAACACGGGGATGCCCATACCGCGAAGCTTGCGACCAAGGCGCATATGAAAACTCGAAAAATCAACCAGAATGACCGCATCAGGGGAATGGGCAGCGCACCAGGCCAGTATGGATGCCTCAATGCGGCGAATGCGTGGCAAAGCTGAGATAACATCACTGATGCCCATGACGTTTAACTCACTCATGTTATGCAGTTCACCGCAACCTGCGTTGCGCATCTGCTGCCCTGCCACGCCGGTGATGCTGACTTCCGGATACAGCTGTTTAAGCGCCTTTATCACCCCTGCCGCATGCATATCGCCCGAGGTTTCACCCGCACTGATAAACAGGGTGCGTGGGGCTACGGACACAGCTATGCGGCCGCGGGATCCGGCTTGCGATAGCCGTAGACGGCAATCCCAAAACGATCGGCCATCTTCCTGAAACGTTCGCGTTCAATAATCAGGGTCATGCCGCTCTCAACCGTTAGCAATGTACAGCCTGCTGCATGCATGGTTTCCAGCGTATCCGGGCCGACTGCCGGCACATCGAAGCGCAAATCCTGATTCGGCTTAGCCACCTTAATGACTGTAGCCTTGCCACTGCCCAATCCTCCGCCTCGCTTGATTGCCTCATCTGTCCCTTCAATCGCCTCAACAGCCAATACAGCCTTATCCTGTACGATGATAGTCTGGCCGATATCCAGTCCGGCAATCTGCTTGGCCTGGGAAAAGCCGAATTCAATATCGCCCGCCTGTTTTTTTGCTGATGGCCCGGCAATATGGCCCTCAGCTGCCAACATGTCGCCGGCATATTCAACCTGAGAAAGCAGTGTTAGACCCGCCTCTTCAAGCAGGGTCGCAACCCCGTTCATGACACTGTCATCACGCCGATCCTTTAATCGCATCAGCCCTTTTACGGCTGTCAGATCGGGACGGAAGTTTCTAAACATATGCAGCTTTCTTATTTTGCCTGCCATCACAACCTGATCTACACCGGCACTCTTGAAGGCCTTGATCATGCCGCCAACCTGACCGACGTAAAGCCAGCATGTCGATGCAGTGAGAGTTTCAATCTCCGGGCTGGTTTCCTCCCGAGCTGCCACGCAATGCACTTCAAAGCCTGCATGTGAAAGGGACTCCGTCAGCTCCAGAGGAAAGTGCCCATAGCCGGCAATAAGTCCAATTTTTCGGGCCATAGGGGTTAGGATTCGCTGTCCCGTCTGTGCAAGGTCATGCCACCCTTGGCTTCCCGAACAAATTCAACCAGATACCGGACCTGTTCATCATCTCCCGCCAGCTCGGCAGCAGAGGCAAGCTTTTCATCGCGTTTGCCGGTATCCTGCAGTAACAAACGATAGATTTCCTTCAGTGTGGATATCTGATCTCTGGAGAAGCCGCGACGCTTAAGACCGATCAGATTCAGGCCGACCAGCGTCGGCCGGTAGCCACCCGACACCATGCAGAAAGGAGGCACATGCTTGTTTACCCCAGCGGTACCCCCAATCATACAGTATTTTCCGATATGCAGAAATTGATGGATGGCAGCCAGACCACCGATGATGGCGCCATCATCAACCGTGACATGCCCGGCAAGCGTAGCGCAATTGGCCATAATAACGTCATTGCCAAGAATACAATCATGCGCCACATGAGCGTATGCCATCATCAGGCAGCCATCGCCGATGCGCGTGACCATACCGCCACCTTCAGTACCGGCATTCACGGTGACATTTTCACGAAAGGTATTGTTATCACCAATGATAACCTCGGAATCTTCCCCGTGATATTTAAGGTCCTGAGGCTCCTGGCCAATGCAAGCGAATGGAAAAATACGATTTCCCGAACCCAGGGTGGTGCGACCTGTAACGACGGCATGGGAAATAAGCTCGCTATTGGAGCCGATACTGACATTCGGGCCCACAAGGCAGTGCGGGCCGATTTTTACCTCTGCCCCCAGTTTTGCTGACTTATCAACAACCGCTGTCGGATGAATCCCAGTGCTCATGCTTCGTCCTGAGGCACCAGGGTAGCCATTAAAGTACCCTCACAAACAAGCTCTCCATCGACAAAGGCCTCACCACGAAGTTTCCACATATGGCCGCGACGACGAAGGCAAGTTAATTCAAAAATCACCTGATCTCCGGGACGCACGGGCTTGCGAAAACGCACACCATCAATAGCTGTAAAATAAACCAGAAACTCACGATCATCCTCAACCGATTCGAAGGCCAGAATGCCACCTGCCTGAGCCATCGCTTCGACAAGCAGCACCCCCGGCATGACCGGGTGATTCGGGAAGTGCCCGGTAAACTGAGGCTCGTTAAAAGTGACGTTCTTCAGCGCCTTGATCGATTTTTCTTTTTCCATTTCAAGCACCCGATCGATCAACAGGAACGGATACCTGTGGGGTAGACGGGACATGATATTATCAATGTTCAACGATGACATAACTTCCTCTCAATTCAGCAAAATATCAGGGCTCCGTAGGGCTCTTATTTACTGTTCAACTTCTTCAGCAAATCCGGTAGGCGACGCATAACTGCGTTAATCTTGAACCACAGACGGTGCGACATGGCAGGAAAGCCGGCATAGGTTCCTCCCGCTTCAAGATCACTGATCACACCGCTCTTGCCAGCAATATTACAACCATCACCCACTTTGATATGACCGGCAAAGGCAGAGTGCCCGCCAATCTGACAACCTTTACCAATAGTGGTGGAACCAGCAACTGCAGTCAGGCCGGCCATAATAGTAAAATCACCGATCTGAACATTGTGGCCAATCTGCATCAGGTTATCCAGTTTGACACCGCGGCCTATCAGCGTGTCGTCAATGGCTCCCCGGTCGATACAGGTATTGGCTCCGACCTCAACACCATCCTGCAGGACAACGCGGCCTACTTGTGGAATTTTAAGATGTTCGGAACCGCTCCATGCATAGCCAAATCCATCCGAGCCAATGATGGCACCTGGCTGAAGGGTTACATGGTTATTCAGAATGCAGTCATGCGCGACAACCGATCGTTCCATCAGTTGACAGTCTTCACCAATCTCTGATCCGCTACCGATCACGCACCCGGGTCCGATTTGGGTACCTTTGCCAATACAAACATCTGCCTCGATGACCGCTTGTGCTCCGACATCCACATCGTCAGCGAGTCGGGCAGAAGAATCGATACTGGCAGATGGATGCCTGTTCCCCATCGCCTCAACATCAGGGTGAAAATGACGCTGCAGGCGGGCAAAGGCCAGATATGGGTCCGCAATGCGCACAACACAGGAATTTTCGGGTGATTCAACCCCATCAGCAAGCAGCAACAATCCAGCCTTGGTAGAGGCAAGATCTCCCTTGTACTTGCTGTTGGCCAGGAATGACGCTTCATCCACACCTGCCGAAGCCAGAGTATTCACACCACGAATAAGAGCTTTCGGGCTCCCTTCTATTCGTCCACCTACAAGTTCAGCGATATCATCAGGCGAGATGGCTTGCACGGGATGATAACTTACTTGGCATCCAACAGTTTGGTGATACTGCCAGTCACATCGTGTTTCGGATCAATATAGAGGAAGGCTGACTTGGCCATGATCATGTCATACCCGTTCTTCTTACCGTATGACTTCATCACTTCCTGGAATTTCGAGCCAACATTCATGTCCAGGCGATTTTTTTGTGCCACAAGCTGCTCCTGAGCATCCTGCTGCTTACGGGACAAATCCTTACGCATCTCTTTGAGATCCTGTTGCTTCTGCGCCAAACGATCAGGAGACATGGCCATCGACTGGCCCATCAAGTCCTTTTCCGCCTGATTAATTTTATCCAGCAGCACGTTCAGCTCTTTCTGTTTCTTGGACTTCAAAGCCTCAAGACCTTTGATGCCTGTCTGATAATCAGACGTATTTTCAACCGCACTTTTGACATCGACATAGCCAACCTTCAAATCAGCTGCGCTAGCTGAAATAGGTATCGACAAGGCCACGAGAAGTGAACCGCCAACCAATATATTTCGAATATTCATTGTAACCATTTTGCTACCCCTATTTATATCACTTAAAAACTTCCGCCCACGGCGAAATCAAAACTTTTCTCTAAGTCACCCGTGACCGTCTTTATTGGAAAACCCCAAATCAGCGTAATCGGACCGACGGGGGACAGCCACTCAAGGCCAAACCCTGCCGAAGTCCGGAGACGGGATAAAGAAAATCCTTCTTTGACGCTCAGAGACTGGTTCCCAAATGTTCCATCTACCGAGCCCCACGGCAAGCCGGCATCAACAAACAAGCCACCTCGAATGCCGGAGGTCTTTATATATGGTAATGGAAATAATAAGTTAAGGGAAGCACGAAGCATCTTGTCTCCACCGAGAGCCTCACCGCTCTGGGGATCTCTCAACGACACCCCGGCGTAATCAAAGCCACGCAAACTGCCATTTCCGCCCATCGAATAGCGTCTCTGCAAAGGAGTATTCTTACCAGAATAGCCTCGAATGTAACGTGCCTCAAACGATGGATTAAAGACCAACTCTTGTTCATCATCTAAGGGAAAATAGGCCGAAGCAGAAATGCTGGACTCAATGAAACGTTCTTGACCGCCCAATCCCGCAATTCGCAATGAAATCTGTTCAACGCTCCCCTCACTTGTGGCCGTTAAACGATCCCGGTCATCCCAAGTGATAGCTTGAGAGATTATACCGGCAGTTTGTTTTCCTTGCTGAGCTAAGAGAATTATAGAGCTATCTGCTGGAACGTTTTTTAGATTTGTTATTTCATAATTATAATTAATACCATAGTTGAAATGATCACTCAATGGTATGTTAAAACCAAACCCTCCACCACTTGAGTCTTGTGAATAAGTTTGAGTGGTGGTTAATGGATCTGATTTACTATTGAAAGCATTCACAGACGCACTCATGTTCTTTCCCAGGAAATATGGATCAGTAAAGCTCGTTGTAAAATTCTTGGTCTTTGCGCCAATGGTTCCATCTGCCTGAGCCCGATAGCCCTTTCCAAATAGATTGTCTTCAGACAGTTTAATGGAAAAAATAAGTTTTTCCAGTGCAGAATAACCAATACCAAAAGTGAAAGATCCTGTTTTCTTTTCAGTGACATCAATTTTCATATCCACCTTATCAGAATCTCGCCCCTTGGGCAAAGAGACGCGCACATCTTCAACGAAAGGGCTGCGCTTGATCCTCTCCTTGCTTCGATTTATCTGGTTAGCTGTGTATTGGGCTCCCTCATGTTGCTTCAGCTCACGACGTATGACCGGGTCTACAGTTTTTTCGTTGCCCGAGATAAGAATCTTATCAATGTAAACTTTTCTTCCTTTTTCGATATCAAATGTGATATTAACCGTATGATTACTATTTCTCTTAAATAGAGGTGTCACGGTTGCGAAGGCAAAACCTTCATCCCCCACTCTCTCAGTCAACTTCAGAACTGATGCAACAAGTTTACTCTGAGCGAAAATTTTCCCAGCTTCCAAAGTAATCAGCTTATTGAGCACCTCTTTATTTGGAACCAAATCACCTTGGAGATCAATCCCTGCGACTTTATACTGAGGCCCCTCTTTTACGCTAAAGGTCAAATTAAAACTCTTTTTATCGGAAGACATAGCCAGATTGGTAGATTCAATCTTGGCATCCAAATATCCCTGCTCCAGATAGTGCTGAATGAGCATTTGCGCGTCAGCACCAAAACGTTTTCTTTCGAACACATCCCGACTCGACATCCAGGAACCAATATCTGATTGTCTTGAAGCGATGGCATCTCGCAAATCAGCATCTGAAAACATATTATTTCCAATAAAACGAATACGTTGAATATGGGTCACGGAACCTTCATCAATAGCAATAATGATATTTATGCGCCCATCACCCAAAGGCTCTTCAATAAATCTAACCTTAACCTGATAGTACCCTTTTTTTAAATAGCCCTTACGAATCGTATTAAGGTCGGCATGCTTAAAATGAGGGTTGAAAACCCGGCCGGGCTTCAGTTTTAAACGCAATTTAATATCTCTTGTTTTTACCTCAGAATTCCCCTTCAAGGTCACCTTTCCAATCAACGGATATTCCTTAATGCGAAATGTGAGTCGTATTCCATTTGTATCACGAACGCCGGAGACGCTCACATCTGAAAAATCCCCACTTTTATACAACTTCCGAACGTCCTGACTAAGAACTTTACGATCCAATTTCTGTCCAACATGACTTTCAAGTCGAGCCAGGATAGTTTCCTTCTCAACGACCCGGTTACCGGACACATCAATGGACAAAATTACTGGATCAATAGAAGGAGTTGCAGCTGATAGCGACCCGCTTAAGACAGCCATAGCTGCAAGCGCAAACAACAGCAGATAAATGGTTCTATACATGCTAACCCCTAAGCAGTCTTGAAATATCATTATAAAATGCAAACACCATCAGTGCCACAATCAGCATCAAACCGACCATCTGGGTCATCTCCAATACCTTGGGCGGCAAAGGGCGGCCGCGCAATTTTTCGAGCCCTAAATAAACCAGATGCCCGCCATCAAGGATTGGAATAGGCAAAAGATTCAGCACCCCCAAGTTGACGGAGATCAACGCCAGAAAGGTTATGAAAGAAACCAGCCCTAATTCCGCT
>CAYLYU010000037.1:0-14780 GCA_964387725.1 uncultured Zetaproteobacteria bacterium
TGACCCTTTATTGAATATGCAAAAAAAAGAGGAGCCGAAGCTCCTCTTCTCTTTACACTTGTGTTCTGCTTTAGAACATTGTACCGCCAAGTGTGGTCTGAGCGTTGATACCAACACCTGCAACCTGTTTCTTTTCACTGATAGATCCAGCAGGCGTCTGTACCACGAAGGTAAAGTTAGCAGCGCCACCGATTGGCAAACCACCAGCAGCAATCACATTAGGATCTGCGGCAATTGAAGCCGGAGTCAGCACCAGCTGACCACCATCAGGCAGTGTGGTTGCAAGGGTGACCGGTCCAAAAGCAGTACCGGCAGAAGCGCCAGCAGCGATTGTAGGGAATACCGTAGCAGTTAAGATAACCTTGCCGCCTGCAGCTGGCAAGCCGCCTACAGCTGAACGGTCACGAATCACGATGGTGTTAGCTGACGCTGTCCCCATCAAGTCCGTTGTGAAACCCAGACCATTGTTAGCGATGGTATCAATAGGCCCGCTAAGCGGAATAATTCCCGGTGCAGCAACAAAGTTACCACCAGCAAACAGAGATCCAGATGCTGAGAACGTGCGAGGAGTCTGCTGAGTCACACCGTCAAAAATAAGTGTAGGGTCTACAAACTTAGCACCTGAGCCACCTGCGAAAGCAACGTTGTTTACTGCAGTGGCTGCAGTCTTCAATGCATTGATGGTAAAGGTACCAACACCACCCGGTGTAAGCGCACCAGCTGCATTGGAACCGCTCATCTGGGCAATAGTGTTCACCGCTGCAATACCATTAAAGTCACCTACAATCGTTACCAGCGCTTGACCTGCAGCGATAGCCTGATTACTGGTGGCATTGCCAACATGAAAATGCCCGAAATTAGCAGCTGTATTTAAAGCTGGGAAGCCTGCTTTGAATACAAACGGTACACCTGCAACCAGCTGGGCTACATCCGTAACAGTGGTGGCATTTGTAAAACCGGTCAGGGGCGCACCGCCGGATGGAATCATCGCGAAAGCACTGACCATGTTGAATGCAGCACCGGTAGTGGCTGGTGTTCCATCAAGAACAGCACCACCAACTGCGGCTGGAGCGTTGACTGTGATAGTATAGGTCACCGGCCCCGTTGATGCGGTCAGATTAGTTACCTGAGCACCGCCTGTATTAAAGGTGACGGTATCGGTCGGAGTGGATGCAGTTCCAACCACCCACTGATACTGGGTAGGGCTCTGCTGTACGCCGGCACCAATGACTACTGTGCCGGTAGTAGTAGCTGTAACGGCATTGGGTGCGCCGTTGAATGTAGCGCCATTAACTGCCAGGGTAACTGTAGAACCAACTGGCCAAGCAACACCTGCCGTGAATGTCAGCGCACCACCAGCCTGCTGATTCTGCTTGATTACCGCAATTGACTGCGTAGCCACATTAAGGGTTGCAGAAACACCAGCTCCGGCAACAGGTCCGTAGTTAGCCGTGATAGCTGCCGAGGCAGTACCCGCGCTCAGAACCAGTGCTGCCATTGCCGCAATAGCAAGAGATGCGCCTTTTATTTGTTTTGTTAATCTCATTGAGATTCCTCCGTTAATCGTTTTAGTTATACCAGCGTATCGCTGGCTGGACTTAACCAGCATTGAGCTGGCATACAGCAAATGAGCAGGGAGCTCCCTCCCCGAACAGAAACGAATGCTATGTTGCATTGACCCCATGTCAAGCGTAAGAAATGGTGGAAAAATTACATTGTGTGGCTTTTTGATACAGTACCCTTTCTTATGAGGGGAATTACCCCGTTTGCATAGCATAAACGCTGTTAATAAGCAAGCCGCAATGAACGATATGCTTATAAATATATGCCTGAGAAAAAACCTGAATGTGGCATATAAACACATTCAGGCTGAATCTCATAATTGCAGGGCAGTGCGGAACAGCATCCAGCCCCGATTTATTGGTATACTGACTTATTGCACCCTGCAATAAGTCAGCGACTCCCAAAACCTGGGATAGGGTGGCTGAAAAACGCTGTATCCGTACCAAGCATGAACGCCCTGAACCAGTGCAGGATGTACTTATTCAGAGGTTTTCTGGTCGCTTGCTTTCCCGTCCAGGTGCGACTCAATGCCACTGACTGCTGCATCTTCTTGCCAGCCCAGCCGGCCACGGAAAGCGCGGGTCAGATATTCGGCATCATCCGGGCCGCTGATAATGTGCGGTGTAATCAGCACCACCAGTTCCGTCGCAATATCCGAGGTTGTCTCATTGGAAAACAGATACCCCAGAATCGGAATATCGCCCAACAGCGGTATTTTGGTGCGGCCAGTCGTGGTCTGGTGATTGATCAGCCCGCCAATCAGCACAGTCTGCCCGCTTTTGGCAACCAGCGTAGTATCCACACTACGCCGGGATATCGGCGGTGTATTGTTCGAAGATGCGCCGGGAAGACTGACTTCCTGATGCAGCTTCAATCGCACCACGCCACCTTCATTGATCGTCGGGGTGACATTAAGAATGACGCCTGTGTCGATATAGGAAAAACTGCGCAATAAGCCGGTAGTGGTGCCGCTGGTTGCATTGGCACTGCTCACTTCCTGCGTCAGTACGGCAACTTGATCGCCAATCTGCATACTGGCTTCCTCATTATCCATCGCCAACAAGGTTGGACTGGCCAGCACCCTGGCCTTGCCTTCGCTGGCCAGTGCATTGATCTTGACACGCACTGCGCCAGCTGCATTGAGCAGCGTGTAGGTCAAACCGGCGCTTCCCACGCCCAAACCGCCGATTGTGGACAACAGGCCTGTCATAGAACCTGAATGATCGACATTATTCACAGCGGCTTCCACTCCAAACTGGGTGGAATTGTCCAGTTTCACCTCGGCAATCGTCGCCTCAATGAGCACCTGCCTCGGAGGTTTGTCCAGCTCTTGCAACAATGGCAACACATCCTGATAGGCTTCCGCCTGGCCAACAAAAACAAGCGCATTGCGGGTTGTATCTGTAATCACGGCGAGTTCGCCGGGCTGCTCTGGCGCATACGGCATTTTGGTCTTGGGGCTTGCCTTTACCTGTTTGCCCTGCACTGAACCCGATTTTTTCTTCGATGGTTCTCCGCCTGCTATGCCGCTCTTGCCGGATAAAACCCGCATCACCACTTCGCCCAACTCTTTAGCCCGGGCATTTTTCACAAAATAGATAAATCGCTTGTTATCGACCCCAACCGCTTTCGGTACGTCCAGACGCTGGATCATCGAAATCAATGTATTCAGCCACGTCACTTCGGGAGAAACTGCAACCATCGCATTAATTTCAGGCACTGGAATGAGTTGCATGCCATCCCTAATGCCAGTCTGGGCAAGAGGAATCCCCTGCGCTTTCAACATCTTCTCCAGTACGCCGGATAACTCTTCTGATTTCCAATACACCGGATAAACCAGCCGCATATGCCTGTCTTTGAGAGCGGGCCGATCAATCAGCGTAATGGCCTGCCTAAGCCGAGATACATCAGCAGCCTTGCCAATCACCAGCAAAGCATTAAGGCGCCCATAGCTCATGACATCGCCTGACATAGTATTTCCCAGGAAGTGCCTGGCCAAACCCGCCGCTTCTCCCGGCGCCGCATATCGCAAGGATATAAACTCGATAATACGCCCCAGACGAACAAGCGTCCGTGCTCGTTCCGATGCGACTTCCGGTGGCGCAGTCGTCATTCTGGCTGCAGGCAGGACGCGCACCACTCCTGCGCTGCGCGACAAGCCCACATCAAATAATGCCAGCGTATCTTCTACCATAGCGAGCAAATCCGCTGCCGCAACCGGTCGGCTTACATGCAGTGTGACCGGATCCACACGTTTAGCTACGCCGGGATCCACGTCAACAGATACCTTCAACACCTCTCCCAGTGCCAGATGGATAAAACGGTTCAAAGGCATGGCATCAGTGTTAAGGGTAAGCTTGCCAGCCGGAAGTGACAGCGCCTCTGCCTCTTTTGAGTGTGACGGGCTGGCAGCAACAGGAGTAATAGTCTCAATACGCGTATGGCGTATGGCGTATTCTTCCGATGCCGGTTTAGCTACAGTTACCGCAACCTTGGCATGCTCCGGCTCGGGCAACGACTGCGGCAAACGCATGGAATCAATGGCACAGGCATTGTTCAGAAGCAACAACAGACATGCGAATCTGGCAATCCATCTCATTTATACCACCTGCCCGTAGTACAAGCTTGCAGACCAGATAAACTGTTACTGTTTTCCGAATAAATAAACATGTCTCTCCTTCCCTGCCTGTTCCACGATAATGCCATCTTCAATCACCAACACCAGACGCGATCCGTCCGGCAAGATATCACCCTCATGCACCGATTTCATCTTTCCCCGAGCAGAAATGACTGCAACAGGCTCATGTACCTGCTGCACCGCCGTTGCCAACAGATGCCATTGACGATCTACACGCATCGACCCTGTAGCTTCAACAGTATCTTCTACCTTGCCACGGTCCGGATCCAGAATATTACGGGCCAGAATTTCTTCCAGCGACTTATTCTCTATACGATCCGGCGAAACAGGCAACGCAGGAGGATTCTCCCGCACGCCTGCCTGCGACACTACAGTATGCTGCCACTCCCAGATAAAATGGCCCGCCAATACAAGCAGGGCAAGCGCCAATACTGCACGCAACCGGTTAGCGATCATAACGCTTTTTCCGATACAGCGATGAAGCCGGCCACCCGAACCACTATCCCTATATCTCCGGAATTTCGATGCCCCAGATGCAGTTTCTCAATGATGAGCAAGTGGCGATTCCTCGCCAGCGTATCAAGAAACCTATAGCCGTCAATCATCGAACCGGTCAGGCGAAGTTCAATGCCCACTTTTTTCCCCAAGCCCGGTTCGACGGCGACTTGGATGAATTGCTGCGTTTCCACCTTCAGATGGTGTTTCTTTATCATAGCCTGAACCAGTTTCTGTAATTCCGACTGGGCGATTGTCTCCGATGCGTTTTGCAACAGGCTTTGCGATGCCTGCGCCAGAGCCTGCCGAAATTGCTGGTCGGCATGCTTCCATACATCCACCCGTGATTGCAATGCATATAAACGTGCAGCCTCCATTGACTGCGAAGCCAGCATTTCCCGCTCGTGTTCTAACATCTGCTCCCATGGCGCCAGTAATATGAACCACAGGAATATCGCTGTAATACATACAATACCCCATCGCACAAGGGGACCATCCGCACCCGGCATTTGCTGCAGCCGGGCAATATATCCGGAAAGCTGGTTTGAACCATTCATTCTTTGGCTCCCGAAAAATGTAGCCGTAAATTAAATGATTCCCGCTCAGTACCCAAAACCGGCCGAATATTTCCTACATAGGCTATATGATTGATGCCGGGTAATCCCTCCAATGCTGCACCTATGGATGCTGCATTCTTTGCCCGCCCCTGGATATTTACCCAGCCCCCTTCATCCACCACGGATAACAGATATGCATCCACAGGCAACTTTTTGCTCAAGTCGGCCAGAAAATTTAGCTCCCGACTTTGGCGTTGGCGCAAGCGATGTATGACCCCCAAGCGGCTGCGCATACCCCGCACCTGCTCACGGAGTGAAATCACACCCTCCGCCGATGCACGCACCTGCTGGAGTTTCGCTTCCACTGTAGCATTCCGTTTCCACAATATTACGCTCGACCCCGCCAACCACAGTAGCCACAGCAACAGCAATGCAGCTAACGGCTTCCGCCATTTTAACGGATCAGTCCAGTCCTGAACGCCGGGAAGCCGTGCCTGGGCTAATGCGCGTCCGACTGGCGGGTGCGGTTTCAGCACCTCGACGGAGTCAGGCATTGACTCCTGAATCACCCATTTCACTCTCTGGTTCATGCAAGACTCAATATCTGACACATTTTCTTCTGACTCATCACCTTCCAGAAGGAACGTACGGATACCGTCAGATGGACTGCCAATACTGCGGCGAAAACGATGCCCCTCCGCCGCGCCGGAAACCAAAGCAACCCGGTTCGGAATACCTGATTTATCAACAAAGATACAAGCAAGCCGATCCTGTACAGGCTGGAGTAACAAGGCCGGGGCAAGCGCCGCAACACCTGCACTTGCTGCATACCATGCTAACTCAGGCATGACATGTGTAACCGCCGTGTCCGAAGCTGCCAACATTGAGTCATGCAAGGTATTTTCCAGATCAGCATCCCATGTCCATATTGCCACTCGCCAATGTTCCCCATCCCGGACGGGCCAATGAAAATATCCACTCGTTACTCCCCACGGGGACCACGACTGAATATCAAGGGCAACCGCCTCATCAAGACTATCTGAATCAATCATATCCGCAGGGAAACACCTGTTCCGGAAACATGTATTTTCATCCGCAATAAGCCACACATAGTGACCAAATGGTGTCGTTTGAGGCAAATCATCCAACCTCACTTGCTGCCATGCATGCCCGTCCCAAAGGGATGGAACAGGGCTTTCACCGGACATGCGCAGGCAAACCCATGGCATCAACGTACGCATCAGGGATGATAAACGCTTAATCATTTCCATTTTATTCACGTTTATAATCCGGATACTGCCATTGAAGAATATCGTAAGGCGCATCTTTAAAAGGAGACAGTCTTATCAGCATGCGTCCCTTCCATTCTCCTGATTGGCTAATGATTCGATATTCAACTCCGGGGGTATCCGGTGGCATCTCAAAATATTTCCCTCCCTTATTAATCATTTCGTGAAACTTTGGCCAATCCCCGGATTCTCGAGCCACAACAAGATTTTTTGCATCCGTTTCACTTATCCGAAGGTACGGTGCAAGCAATACCTCCGGCGCTGAAGCGGCATTAAACCACCCCATGCCCCCCGGAACAACCAAATCTCGCAACCCGGGCATACCGAATTGCCTGTTACCATTATAAATTTCCGGCGTCATGCCCGGAAGAAGAAGTAACTCATCCAGGCTGCGCAGGTGATCATTACGCGGAAACCCATGTATTCCAACCACCTCATATTCTGCCCGTTCCATACCCTTATAACGGACAAAATCATCAGGGTCAATCCAGTCTCCCAATTCTGCCGCCAGTTGCATTGCAATCGATGGATCAGTTAATTTCTCCAGCAGGAGGCGAAAATCATCTTCGTTATAATAGCCCAGGCTCATCAGTCCGGCGACATCCTGAATTCGCACATCCACGCCACCGATTAGAAATGCAGTCCCATCCACTGGCCATGATATATCATCAACTTTTACTTCACGCGCACCTTTCCGACCGGTTAACAGCACCCACATCACTTTCTGGGTGACATTATGGATAGCGAGTTCTGCATTCCATTGTTGCTTTAATAATTGAGCCTCTGCCACCTGACTGCGTGCCATAGCACTCAGCATCATTGCCAGCGTTGTTAAAATCGCCAGAACGATGAGCGTCAACGGTAAAACGCTTCCCCGCTCTCCATGCCGATCACTGCTTTGCGGCATCATAAAACTCTTCAGACCAGACATTCGCCACATATCGACAGTGAAAACGCCAACGATGTTCGACTCCGTCTTTATCAATAAAGAAAAAATCCACTCTGCCGGGTAGTGATACAATTGATCTGGAGTCAAACACAGACATCCACTCCGGAGTATTTCGATATCGTTTGCGCATATCTGCCGGCAACATGTTCTCAGGCATGTCCAGAGGAAACGGGTTTACTGGCGCTTCATATTGAAAAGAAGCTTTTTTTAGATCCTGGAATAATGGTATCCATGTTGCAGACTTAAATGAAATATCCATCTTCACAGTCGCACTTTTACGCCCTTCCCTATACTTTAACGTATATTTTCCATCTTCCTCAAACAAGCGCAACTGAACCGGCCTCAAAGAACCGGGCGTATCCATAACGGGGGCCGCAGTAATCAATGTCATTTCCTTTTCATTCCCATGAAAAAATGGCCATGTTCCCTTGCCGGCAATGTAGTAATCAGCTGCAACTGCCTGTGAAAAAACATGTTCCAGCCAATCGTAACGATGCTCAAGCAACATCCATTTCTCTGTCTTATGCTGCCCCTTTCCCCACAGGTTCAAACCTTGATTAAACCCCATTAGCAAAATGCCAATAAGAGATGAAAAAATTGCAATTGCAATTAGCATTTCAATCAGCGTGAACCCTTTCTGACGCTCATTCATGAGAACAACTATTGCCAGCCAAACAAGTACAACTCAAAGGAGCGCTCAGTTTTCCTGTCCCGTATCAGATCCACATGCACATTAAACAGGGCGGCTTGTTGGTTTGAGACTTGCCCTGATACCTGCATCGGACGAAATTCAACTATTTTTTCAGCCTGCCACCTATAACCCCACCCCTCAGCTGAACCCTTGCCGGAACTTTTCCTGGCCGGATTAATTGACTTTAACTCGCTGACAATTTGCCTTTCAAGCAGCACACGATGAGCAACGATTCCTGATCGATGCATGCGATCCAGGCCGGAAGCGAACAACTGAAGTAAAACGCCTATAGAGGCAATCATAATCGCTGAAGCCACAAGTACCTCAATCAATGTAAAGCCAGACTCGGCCTGTCCTCTACTGTCGTTCAATTACCACCCGTCCATCCAAAAGATTTATGTGTATTTGCCAAAGATAGTCTGAACCGGAGCGAATTTTTATATTTCCGCCATTCGTCACGCCTGTCGGTAAAAAAATCAATGGTGAAGCCTGCTCAATTTTCCACCCGGCAGGCAATGAGGGGAATTCCTTTATCGAATATGAACCATGCTTTACGGCTGGCAACCGGATTGCATGTCCTTCGCGGTGACTGATCATTCTCATTTGATGCAAAGCATTGGCAAAGTTTTGCACGACGCTTCGCTCTTGATTCTTGGTATAGGTTTTCCACAACTGTGGTCCAACATAAGATGAAGCCACCCCTAACAAAACCAGTACCACCAGCAACTCCAGCAATGTAAAGCCCTTTTGCATATAAAGCCTTATTCCTCTCAATCAAAAACCTTCGCCACTGATTCCACAAATTAACACTGATTTAAAACCCTATTTATTTTTGGGTTTTGTCCTGTTCATGTTCTACCGTATTTCAAACATGTTTCTGGCAGCACCAGTACCAAGCAATGCCATTTGTAGCTGGCTGCTAGCTTTCATCAAAGTCTAAACCAATTGATCAGAATAACCCTTGATCCTGATCCTCTTTCTCGCCGCCTTTTTTGCCATCGCGACCCAGTGAGTAGAGGGCATAAGGATTGTCATTGCCGGGAAACTTGTAATGATATGGGTTGTCCCATGGGTCGTTCGGCACGGGCTTGGACAGGTATGGGCCATCCCAGTGTTTGACACCGGAGGGGGCTTTGCGCAAAGCGGCCAAGCCTTGCTCAGTGGTCGGAAAGCGGCCAACGTCCAGACGATAGGTATCCATACCGGAAGAAATTAGCTCAATTTGCGCTGCTGCGACCTTGATTTTGGAAGAACCCACTTTATTAAAAAGCTTGGGGCCAACCAATGTGGCAAGTAGTGTGATAATCACCAGCACCACGAGCATCTCAATCAGTGTAAAGCCTTTTTCTCTCTGTTCACATTTCATACTATCCTCTAAAATATTTTTTCCGCAAACCTATTTGCGGGAAAAATGCCCACAATACCAAGTGAGAACTCAAAAATGCTGATTGTTAAGCAGTAACATGCTCGGATATACAGGCTTACTGGTTCACCAAGTTGGTTCGAAGTGATACTGCGTCACTTTGGTTCTTGTAGCAACTTCTGCTGATTTTTTGCGCCTTTATCGATATCAGGAGGAATTTTTTTCAACATATCCAAACTTGCCGGGTAATGTTTATTTTTTTCCAATGCCAGCACAAACCACTTTCTTGCCTCCTGATATGCACCTTGCCTCCATGCCAAAATGCCCAATCCGTGATAACCATCCGGTAGCCAGGGGAAAATACGCACCAAACGATCAACAACCATCTTAAACACTTCCAGTTCATCCCTCTCATATGCCAGAGGCATCATTTGAATGAGGGCATTAAGATAAAAGGGCTCTTGCTTCAACTGCTCCAGTGAAGCTTCGAAAGCCTCTTTTTGATCATGTCTACAGGAATACAACGAGCCCGCATATACTCTATTTACTTTATAGCTGTAAGGAAACAACTTCTTCGCCTCAATAACATCATTAACCCATGAACAGTTAGAATAATTATATTTGATTACAAAAACAGAACTATTTTTAATCAAAGCATCGGCCTTTAAATAAGCGGTATTGTATAGTATAAAAAACAAACCACCCAATGCGGCAGGTATGGCCAACATGACCCATCGTATTTCCGTCATGGGTATTGTTGCCCTGGCATAACCACGTTTGGCATGTATGGAGATACCTCCCACTATACCCAGCCACAACCATATCTGCATGGCTGAAGTAGGACTATGAAAGGGGAAAGAGAGCAAGGAATGCGCGCCAACATCAGATATTGCAATCAATACTGCCAATGACAACAATCGATCATGGCATGCCACGCGAGTATCAGCGCTTATTTTCCATACATTCCATACCATTATAAAAAAAATACTGATAAAAAACAGGCCTCCGATCCATCCAAGCTCGACAAAAAACACAAAAGGATCATTATGCAACTGTACCGGTTCTACCTGCACACCAAATCCGGGGGTTACGCGCACAGCTCTACTATATTCCGGATAAACATGTTTCCAGTTTCCTATACCTACGCCCCAAGGATTATCCTTGAACATTTGCCATGTATTTGCATCCATGGCAAGACGAAATGAAGCACTGCCGGACTCTGAATGTTGCCAGGCATCCTGAAATTTGGATGCCAGTGACCCCTTATCAATAGCCGATGGCAACGCCACAATCATACAGGCCACCGCAATAGCTGCACCAGTTGCAACACACTTGGTTCTATTGAAAAACGCCACCATATCGCGCCTTGCAGAAGCATTAATCGTTAAATAAACTGCCAGTATCAGCAGTCCAACCAACAGCCCCAACCATGCCCCGCGCGTATATGACACCAGAACCATAGAAAGAATAAGGCTAAATGCGATAGACCATTGCCAAGCTTCTCTGTTATTTCGCGCAATAATCACAAGAAACCATGCCGGGAAAATAATTGCATCCATGTATTGAGCACAAATATTTTTATTAACCATGGTCGCCGCTGGCGGTGCGATCTGAAAAAACATATCGTTCATCCAGCCAAAATTTTGCAATAACCCGATACATGCAATGCCTGTACCCGCCAATACAGAGACACGCAGCAACAACAGTGGAAAGGATTTCCGCACCGCACTCGCATAGAGTGCAAGGAAAAACAACAATATCATGCCCGATAAATACACCGTATCGATCAGAGCAGAGCCATGATGATGCGCCCACCCGTTTGAGGCCACAGCCATAATGAAAAAACCTGCTACGGGCCATGCCAGCAGGGGGATGTGCATGGTATTGGAGTCTTTCCTTCGCGATATTGTGAAAAGCAGTGCTGCCATTAGCCCTGCACCACCCACCTCAATCACGGCATGCCGGGGGAGATCTGCTCCCTGTAACAGGCTATTCTCCCACAAAAGAAATGGAACCACCAAAACTATCGCGCACAAGAACCTTTCGAACCAGACGTCGAAATTTGCTGCCGTATTTATTTTATGCGTTTTTTTACTCATCCCACTCCCAAGCCAAACTTCGGCCCTATTTTGTATTCCGACCGTGACCTAGGCAGGCTAAATCGTTACACGCTCCTGAACTATAATGGCAAATCATTCATGCCCATAATGCCCGACAGCAGCGACACCATAATGCCGCCAACAAAAATTCCCAGAGTTACGATGACAGCAGGTTCAAGCAAGGAAAGGGCACGGCGGATACCTTCGCGCAGGCGTCGCTTATACAGCTTGCCAACCTCTTCCAGGCTGTCCGGTAAACTGGCAGCAGTTTCACCCACGGCAATCATCTGCAAAACAAGCGGAGTGAACAGTTGCTGATCGGCTAGAGATTTGGCCAATGTCTCACCGCGACGCATGGCTCCACTGGCTAGCATTAATTGACGCGATACATCCTGCCGAGTCAGCGTTTCAGCAGTCAATTGCATGGATTCAAGAATTCCGACGCCTTGCGACAGAAGGCGCCGCATACTGGAAGAAAACTGTACAATCTCCCATGCGTCAATCAAGCCCTTGATGCCCGGGACAGACTGTAAGAACTGCCACAGTTTCTCCTGCAACACGCCCTGCCGTTGCAGATGCCAGAGGGATACTGCTGCTCCAGCCAACAGAGCACCCCACAGCCACAAATACTCCTGCATCCAGTTTGATATGGCGATCAATGCCACAATAGAGCCGGGAGCTCCACCTCCCATATCACCCACCATAGCGCCAAACTTGGGAATCACCACCAGAAACAGGAATAACAAAACTGCCACACTGATCACCATCAGGAAGGCCGGATAGGTTAAGGCAGATTTCACCTCATTATGCAGTTGAAGCTCTTCCTCCATACGATCCGCCACCGAATTAAGCGCTGCACGCAGCTCGCCATTGGCTTCACCCAAACGCACCATCGGTACTGAATAACGTGGAAAAGCCTGCGGCATCGAAGCCAGCGCCTCGGATAACGACAGGCCGGAGCGGATTGACTGTACCACTTCCAGCCAGGCATGTTTCAGTAAACGCTGTCCTGCTGTTTTCGCTACTGCGTCAACCGCCTGATCCAGTGGCATACCACTGCCACGCAAACTGGCCAGCTCCCGAAAGGAGGTCAGCACCTCTTCAGCTGGCACGCGCAGCGGGATTCGCCCCGGCCCCTGACGGACCTGCAAGGGCTGAATCTGGCGTTTCCTCAACTCGGCCACGGCCGCATCACGATTTTCCGCCATAATCCAGCCGTGAATACTTAAACCGTTATCCCGCCTGCCAGCATAGTGAAAATAGTTCATACCACTAAAATTGGAGTCACATCAAAGAGGCCAGGTCTTGAATCGTGCATGAATTCTTGACTGAAACGAGCAATGCAAGATTCAAGACCTGGCCCCTTTTTCTATTTGCCCACATCATCCTGTCACCCTCAATACCTCAGCCACTGTGGTTTCCCCTGCAGCGGCACAGAGCAACCCATCCTGGCGCATCGTTCGCATACCCTGTTCAGACAGGTGCCGCCCCAGCCGCTCCGGCTCCGTCGCAAGCATATGACGCAAGGGCTCATCCACACTCAATATTTCAAACAGCGAGCGGCGGCCACGATAACCCGAGCTTAAACAATGTTCACAACCTCCCGCCTGCACAAAATGTTCATCCGGTGCCAGATCACCCCATTGTTGCTGCACTTCGTCCCATCCCAGCGCCTCCGCTTGCGGCAGAGCAGCTGTATCATCAACAGCACAGTACGGGCATACCGAACGCACCAGACGCTGGCCCAGGACACCGATCACAGACGAAGCAAGCAAATAGGACTCCACGCCCATATCCATCAAACGCACAAAAGCGCTGCCCGCATCATTGGTATGCAGGGTAGAGAGCACCAGATGCCCGGTCAGGGCAGCCTGCACAGCAATTTCAGCCGTCTCCCGATCTCGAATTTCACCAATCAGGATCACATCAGGATCCTGACGCAGCACCGAGCGTAATACCGAAGCAAAGGTGAGGCCTATCTCCGTATTGACCGGAACCTGGGTAATACCGGATACCTGATATTCCACCGGATCTTCCACTGTAATAATTTTGCGTTCATCGCCGGAAAGGTGACGTAAAAATGAATACAGGGTAGTACTTTTACCACTGCCGGTCGGACCGGTAACCAGAATAATTCCGTTGGTTGCAGTAAGCAGACTATCCACCTGCTGCCGGTGATCCGGGTGCATTTTCAAATCTTCAAGTTTTGTGATGCCTCCCTCGCTGAGCAACAGACGCAGCACGACTGATTCTCCGGCAATACCGGGCGACGTTGCAACGCGAATATCCAGATCAGAGCCACCCACTCTTAAACGAATACGACCATCCTGAGGTAATCTTTTTTCGGAAATATCCAACCCGGCCATCAGCTTCAGGCGTGAGATAATAGCAGGCTGCATGCTCAAATTGGGACGGTCCACCTCATGCAGCACCCCATCGACACGAAAACGCACACGAAAAATACCGCGATAGGATTCAAAATGGATATCGGATGCCTTGGCATCCATGGCCCGCTGAATGGCATCATTAACAAACTGTACAATTGGAGCACCGGCAGCAAGATCCTGCAACATCGTCTCATCTTCCGTCTGAGCAACGTATTCATACCCTTCTTCCAGCAACGAAAGCAGCTGCCGCAACTCATGGCTACCGGCAATCACCGGCATCACTTTTTTGGATGCCATTTTCCAGATAGTATCAGGGATAAAAAAGTCCATCACATCGGGCATGGCGATCCACAGTAAATCGTCTCGTTCACCTAATGGGCAGGCGTGCTGACCCAGCCACCATTTTCTGTCCATGCCGGACAACTGGCCCTCATTAATACTTTCCGGAAATGCGCCCCAATCCAGCAAACGTGGCAAGCCCAACTGAACGGACAAGGCAGCAAGCACATCATCTTCTGTACAGGAGCCCTGATTGACCAGCAGTTCTCCGATTTTACCTGAATACTGCTGCTGAAGCGCCAGTGCGGACTGAAGCTCATGATCATCAATTGCTCCAGCCTTAATCAGCAGCTCTCCCAAACACTTATAGCTAATGTTCATGTACGTTCCCTAGAATATGAAATGGCCGTCGGAAAGCAGCTCTGGCTCTACCCTTCACATGATGAGAAATGAAATACAAGGTTTGGAAC
>CAYLYU010000038.1:0-14687 GCA_964387725.1 uncultured Zetaproteobacteria bacterium
ATAGCAACATCTATAATCTTCTCTTCGCCCAAAGGCGAGAGGGTTCAACCATCCCATTAATATACTTTTGTATGTAGCCTGGGTTCTTACGATTAAACAATCCCGGCGAGGGCGGCTTTGCATATATCCATCAACGGCCCCGGAAAAATGCCAAGGAAGACGATAACAATAGCGGTGACTGCTACGGTTGCCTGCATCAGCTTGTTTTCCACGAAGTCGAAGGCTACGCGCTGCTCATCGAAGTAAATGTATTTCACTACTCTCAGATAGTAAAAGGCACCAATGGCAGCAAAGAGCACGGCGATCACCGCTAATGTAATATGCCCAGCATCGATCAGAGCTGCAAATATGGCGTATTTGGCCCAGAAACCGCCCATGAAGGGAATTCCGGCCAGTGAAAACATGAAAATACCCATGGCCAGGCCATAACCGGGCCGCGCCTTGGCGAGGCCTGCAAAATCATCCAGAAGCTCTCCCTGGATACCCTCGCGGCGCATCAGAATGATGATGGCGAAGGCCCCCATGTTCATGACAATATAGATAGCCAAATACAGTAGAATAGCTGCATAACCATCCGCACTTCCCGCCAACAGACCCAGTAGCGCAAAACCTGCATGACCGATGGTGGAATAGGCCAGCATGCGTTTGATCGAACGCTGGGCGATAGCAGCAAGATTACCTACTGCCAGGCTGAGTACTGCCAGTATGGTAAAGATAGTACCGTAGTCATGAGCCACAGCGGGCAATGCATCCATAAGAAGGCGGGCAAATAATACGAAGCCGGCTACCTTGGGCGCAGTTGATATAAAGGCGGTAATGGGTGTAGGGGCACCTTCATAGGCATCCGGTGTCCACATATGAAAGGGTGCAACAGAAACCTTGAAGGCCATACCAGCCATCAGGAACACCAAGCCCAACATCAGAGCAAAGCGGGCACTTGAATCCAGATGGCTCAGGGCCTCGCCAACGGTGCTAAAGTCTGTCGAGCCTGTAAGGCCGTAAAAAAAGCTGATACCGTATAGCAGCATACCGGATGAGAGCGCACCAAGAATAAAGTATTTTAGAGCAGCCTCGGAGGATCTGAGCACATCACGCTGGTAACCCACCAGTACATAAACAGACAACGCCATCAACTCCATGCCAAGATACATAATGATGAAGTCGGCAGCCGAAACCATGAGCATCATGCCAAGCAGGGCAAACAGCATCAGACAATAGTATTCGCCCCGGTTGTTCTCCGTCTTCATGTAATCCAGACTCAGAATGATGCCGAGAATCGTGCCTGCATATAGTAAAAGCTTGGACAGACTGGCCAGGGGATCAAGCACAAAGAAGCCGTAAAATGCCTCCTCAACCCCGGGCCCGGAAAGATTCAGCGTGGCGATACCGGCGACGATACAGGTGGCAATAGCCGCATAAGCCGTGAGTTGCTTTTTGCCCTGATCAAGAAACAGATCTCCGATAAGAATCACCATGGCCATCACGGCCACAATGATCTCCGGCAAAAGGGGCAGGATGATCGGAATGGGAAAGGGAAACTGAATGTCGGCCATCGTCCTACCTCAGCGCAATGTCATGCGCGGTCTGCGCAGCAAGTGCTGCGGCGGCGTCCAACTTGCTGGTAGACACCTGTTCAACCAGATGTGTAACGCTGGCATGCAATACGTCCAGCACCGGCAAGGGATAAAAGCCAATCCACAGCACAAACAGGATGATCGGGATGAAATATCCAAACTCACGGCAGCTCATATCCGGCATGGTCTTTACCGTGTCCTTGATCAGGTCACCCATAATCACACGTTTATACATCCACAGTGTATAACAGGCGGACAAGACCACGCTGGAGGTGGCGATAATGGCAATCCACTTGGTGGACACACCCCATACCGTCATATCTGCAGCAAAGGTACCGATCAACACCAATATCTCTCCAATAAAAGAGGAAGCACCCGGCAAGGCCACATTCGACAGCGCGAAGACCAGCATCACAGCGGCAAAGACAGGCATGACATTGACCACACCGCCGTAATCCGAGATTTCACGCGTGTGCAGACGATCATACATCACGCCGACACAAAGGAAGAGTGCGGCGGCGACAAAGCCATGCGAGATCATATTCACAACAGCTCCCTCGATACCTTGCTGTGTGAACATGAAAGTCCCCAAAGTAACAAAGCCCATGTGGGCAATGGAGGAATAGGCCACCAACCGTTTCATATCCCGCTGCATCATAGCCACCAGCGAAATGTAGACGACAGCGATCAACGATAGCACCACCATCAGCGGCACGAAGTAATCGGAGGCGTCCGGAGCAATCGGCAGGGAGAAGCGCAGAAACCCGTAACCACCGATTTTCAACAGAATGCCGGCCAGGATTACCGAACCCGCCGTCGGTGCCTCGGTGTGGGCATCAGGCAGCCAGGTATGCACTGGCCACATGGGAACTTTCACTGCAAAGGCGGCGAAGAAGGCCAGCCATATCCAGAACTGCCAGCGGAAATCAAAGGCGTAAGCCATCAGTTCCTGAATGTCGAAAGTGTGTCCGGCCTTGAAGTACATGGCCAGAATCGCTACCAGCATGAGCACAGAGCCAGCCAGCGTGTAGAGGAAGAACTTCAGTGTCGCATAAATGCGATTCTTGCCACCCCAAATGCCGATAATCAGGTACATTGGAATAAGCAGTGACTCCCAGAAGATATAGAACAGGACAAAATCCATGGATGCAAAGACACCAATAAGCGTCGTCTCCAGCACCAGGAAGGCCATCATGTATTCCTTTACCCTGGTCTGAATACATTCCCAGGCTGAGACAATACAAATGACCGTGAGGAAACTGGTCAGAATAATAAACGGCATGGAGATGCCATCCACGCCAAGCCTGTAATTGATATTGAAGGCCTCAATCCAGGGATGAAATTCCTCAAATTGCATGTGGTGGGTGGAGATATCAAAACTTGTCCACAAAGGCAGAGTAATGAGAAAGGTGGCAACGGAAATAGCAAGCGCTGACCAGCGGGCAGCCTTATCCGTTTTGACCAGGAACATCATGGCCAGTGCACCAAACGCCGGCAGGAAAATAGCCAGGCTCAGGATGGGGAGGTCCAGGACGTTATTCAATTCCATCATCCGCCCCTAGGAAACCAGCACCAGATAGGTAAGCAAACCGAAAACACCGATGACCATAGCGTAGGCATAATTGTAGATCCGCCCGGTCTGCATAATACGCGCCCGGGCAGCACCTTTCATAACACTTCCAATGATCCCGGTATGAATCAAACCTTTATCTATCATGCCAAGGTCACCCTTCTTCCACAGAATATTTCCCAGACAACGCGCCGGCATAACAATGGTTTTCTGAAAAGCCTCATCCCAACGCCACTTGTCCATCAGGAAGGAGTGCAACCAGGGCATGGCAGCAGCAATTCGCGCCGGATAGACCGTTTCCCTGAAATACATGGCATAGGCCAGGCCGATGCCACCAACGGCCAGCCAGAAAGGCGCGGTAAACATGAATGAATACCAGGCATGGTGGCCATGTGCCTCAATGGCCAGCAACGGATTATGCGCATCCATAACAAAGATGGCGGAACCGAAATAGTTAGCTATTGTTTTGGCCTCGGTAATACCGAGTACCGAAGCACCCCACCAGCCAGCAAAGATTGCACCAACGGCAAGGATCATCAGAGGAACGGTAATCACCCTGGGTGATTCATGCAGATGATGTTTATTTTCCTCAGGAACACGATCGGAATTATGGAAGGTGAGGAAAAACATACGGAAGGTATAGAAGGCGGTCATGAACACACCGGAAAGCACAGCCCAGTAGGCGAATTCACTCACCCAACCCATCTCGCGGAAGGCGGCAGCCTCAATGATCATGTCCTTGGACCAGAAACCGGCAAAGGGTGGCACACCAGCCAGGGCAATCGCCCCAATTAACATGGTGGCGTAGGTCCATGGCATGTATTTCTTCAACCTGCCCATCTTACGAATATCCTGCTCGGCCATCATACCGTGAATAACAGAACCGGCAGCCAAAAAGAGCAGTGCCTTGAAATAGGCGTGGGTCATCAGGTGGAAGATACCCACTGAATAAGCCGAAACGCCGCAGGCAACGAACATATAAC
Organism: uncultured Zetaproteobacteria bacterium; assembly: GCA_964387725.1. Classification (GTDB taxonomy): domain Bacteria; phylum Pseudomonadota; class Zetaproteobacteria; order Mariprofundales; family Mariprofundaceae; genus CAYLYU01. Next base: position 4,128 of record CAYLYU010000038.1, read on the forward strand.
CAAGCTGTGAACAGGTGGAATAGGCAATGACGCGTTTGATATCATTCTGTACCAGACCAATAGTGGCGCACATCCAGGCGGTAATAGCACCAATCACGGTTACTACAGCCAATGCCGTTTCAGAGAATTCAAACATCGGCGACAGGCGTGCAACCATAAATACACCAGCAGTTACCATGGTGGCCGCATGAATCAGGGCGGAAATCGGTGTCGGGCCCTCCATGGAGTCGGGCAGCCAGACATGCAGTGGCACCTGCGCACTCTTGCCCATCGCTCCGACAAACAGGGCCAGACACATAAAGGTGATGGCAGAGACTTCCCAGCCGGCGAAGTGCAGGCTGATATTCTGCTCGACAAAGGCAGGTACCATCTCAAACACCTTCGCGTATTCCACCGTACCAAAGTAATACCACACAGCCAGAATACCGATGGCGAAACCGAAATCGCCAATGCGGTTAACAATGAAGGCCTTCATGGCCGCCACATTGGCGCTCTCGCGTTTGAACCAGAAACCAATCAGCAGATAGGAGAACAGACCCACAGCCTCCCAGCCGAAGAACAGGGTGAAGAAGTTGTTTCCCATCACCAGCACCAGCATGGAAAAGGTGAAGGCCGAGATATAGGAAAAGAAACGGGTATAACCGGGGTCACCATGCATATAACCAATCGTGTAAACATGTACACAGGAGGAAACGATGGTCACAGTAATCATCATGATGGCTGTGAGTCGATCAATCATCAGCCCCACGGGCACAACAAAATTATCTGAAATCATCCAGGTCCAGATGTTTTCATGGAAGCTGGATCCACCCAGAACCTGTATAAATATATGGACGGACAGCAAGGAGGCAAGGATAACGCCGGCACAACATATCCAGTGCGTCAGTTTCTCCTTTAAAATCCCGCCAAACAGACCGGCCGCCATCGCCGCCATCAATGGCAAAGCAGGAATGAGCAGAAGTTCGGTGGTACTCAGCGTCATCTTCCTCCCCTATCCCTGCAAGGTGTTGATATCTTCGACATTAATCGAACGCCGGTTTCTGTAAAATGCGACCAGAATGGCCAGGCCCACGGCGACCTCGGCCGCTGCTACCGTCAGCACAAAAAAGATGAAGATTTGTCCGGTCAGATCCTGCAGAAAGTGACTGAAGGCTGCGAAATTAATATTCACCGCAAGCAGGATCAGCTCGATACACATGAGAATCGCAATAACATTTTTGCGATTTAGGAACAGGCCAATCACCCCGATTGAAAAAAGGCAGGCTGCTACGATCAGATATGCGCTAAGGTCCATTTACATGCTCACCTTGCGCAAGCGATCTTCCTTACGCACCTTCACCTGTCGGCCAATCTGCTGATATTTGGCACCTGAACGTGCGCGGAGTGTTAGTACTATCGCGCCCACCAGAGCTACCAGAAGGATAATCGCCGCCACTTCAAAACCCAGAAGATATTTTGTGTACAACAATTTCCCGATCTCTACGGTATTATTGACTTCCTGTGGCAAATGTTTCACTGCCCCGAGTTTCTCAACGGAAAATACTCCGCTTGATGCTGCAGCCACCATCTCGGCCAACAGGATAAAAGCAATGATTGCCCCCGTTGGCAGATATTGCAGAAAGCCTTCCTTGATTTGGGAGAAATTGATTTCCAACATCATAATGACGAACATAAACAGCACCATAACGGCACCAACGTAGATAAGGATGAGGATGATACCGACAAACTCTGCATCCAGCAGGAAGAACAGCCCGGCAGCATTAAAAAAGCAGAAGATGAGAAACATCACCGAATACATGGTGTTGCGTGATCCAACCACTGCGAGCGCACCAACGACCATCAAGCCCGCAAAAAGGTAGAAAAAACCGGCTTCAAGCATCCCTGTCCCCTAACTGTATCGCGCATCTTTGGCAAGATTGGCGGCGATTTGAGGCTCGTAACGATCGCCAACGGCCAAAAGCATTTCTTTGGTATAATAGAGTTCATCCCTGGTCTCGGAAGCAAACTCGAACACCTGAGTTTCGACAATCGCATCCACCGGGCAAGCCTCCTGACAAAAGCCGCAGAAAATGCACTTGGTCAAATCAATATCGTATCGTGTTGTACGGCGAGTTTTATCCTCACGTTCCTCGGATTCAATAGTAATAGCCAGGGCCGGACAGATTACTTCACAGAGCTTACAGGCAATGCAACGTTCTTCACCACTCTCATAACGCCTTAGGGCATGCAAACCGCGAAAACGGGGAGAAAGTGGTGTCCGCTCCTCAGGATACTCAACAGTAATTTTCTTTTTGAACAGGTATCTCCCTGTCAACATCATACCCCGAACCAATTCGGCAAGCAGCCAGGTGTTGATGGCACGTTTAATCAAGTTCATGCCCCGATTCCCTGATGCCAGAAGGACATGATCTCCTTGAGGCCAGGGGTATACAAGGCAACGCCAATCACGGCTATCCAGCCAAGCGTCCAGGGCAAAAAGACCTTCCAGCCCAGGCGCATGAGTTGATCATAGCGATACCTCGGGAAGGTGGCCCGGAACCAGATGAACACAAAGACGAGAATGGCAGTTTTGCCCAACAACCAAACGGTTCCCGGAATAAAATCGAGGAAGCCAAAGGGCGCATGCCAACCACCGAGAAACATGATGCTGGTCATCAGGCAGATCAGAATCATGGCTGCGTATTCAGCCAGAGAGAAGGTCGCAAACCACATACCTGAGTATTCAACAAAAAAACCTGCAACGATTTCTGATTCACCTTCGGGAAGGTCAAATGGAGAACGATTGGTTTCTGCGCAACCGGATATGAAGAAAACCAGAAACATCGGGAACAGTGGAATAAGATACCAGTGTAAAATACCACCGGACTGAGCCTGAACAATATCAGCCAGGTTCAGACTTCCGGCCAGCATCAGTACAGTTACAATGGCAAAACCCATGGATATTTCATAGGAAATCATCTGGCAGGTGGAGCGAATCGCTCCCAGGAAAGCGTATTTCGAGTTTGAAGCCCAGCCCGCCATCAAAATACCGTAGATGGCCAGAGAGGAGATGGCCATGACATATAGTATCCCGACATTCAGGTTGGCAATAGCCATGACATGAGCGGTTTCCCAAACGCCAAAGAATGTGGTTTCTCCAAAGGGCACTACGGCAAACGCAATGAAAGCCGGCACCATCGCCATCACTGGCGCTGCTACGAAAAGAAATTTATTGGCCGTTGCAGGTACAATTGTTTCCTTGAGGAAAAGCTTGAGGCCATCGGCAATTGGTTGCAGCAGACCTGCCGGTCCGACACGGTTACAACCCTTGCGCACCTGCATCCAGCCGATGACGCGCCGCTCGGCATAGGTAATGTAGGCAACGGAGAGCGCTACAGTGACTGCAATCGCCAGAATCTCCAACACCCAGATACCCGCCTGAAGCCCCATTTCAAGAACACTCATTTCTTGTCGCCTATGGCTTGTACACAGGCCTGACTCGACAAATCAGAAGCCTTGCCCCTTCTGCCAACAAATAATACACCCGGCACAACATCATCACGGCTACCGATATGAAACCGGAACTCACCGTTTGCAGTATGAACACAATGCTCCCCTTCCATAAGACCTGCTTCCTTCAGGGTTTGAGGATGAACCAGAAGATCATCCAGGGCAAATAAATCCCCTCCTTCCGCCAACAATTCGGAAGCCCTCGGCCATGGACCCTCACGATACATGGAATAGCGGCTGATAAGATCAAGACCAGACTTCATGTTGCAAGGATATTCGGGCAGATAAGCTGCCTTCGAATTCCGCCCTGTGGGCAGAATCAGTTCATGCTCAGCCCCAACTGCCCAGGCCTGCGACAGCTCGGGAAGATATTTACTTACATGTTCACGAAGCTCCGACAAGGTTGTGGCTGGTAACGGTTCACCCATAATCTGTACCAGGCGCATCATGACCTTCCACAAAGGACGTTCCTGACCCTGGGATTTTATTGGCTGAGCAGCCACACGAACCCTTCCTTCCATATTGATAAAACTTCCATCCACTTCCGAGTAGGCCGCCGCCGGCAGAATAACCTCGGCATAATCGCTTACCTTGCCCCGGATTGCCCCCACCTGAACCAGGGGAACAGTGTTAAGAGCAGCCTTTACCTCAACAGGAAACAGACCATCGCCCAATGGATCACTGCCAATCAATAGAAGAGCGTCAAGCTCACCCTTAGTAGCCTGATTGAATAGCTCACCTACACTGGCTCTGACATCGCCGAAGATTGCTGACAGGGCTTGGGCATTCATGCCCTCCGGGATCAGGTTGCGTCCATCCAAATCCTCTTCGGCGTGCCCACATCCACGCATTAGCAAATCAATACCGTGAATCAAAGCAGCCGCATCGGGATGAGAGCGTATTTCCTCACCAACGAGAAGAGCACAGGAACCACCAAGCAACGCATCAGCCAGCAACTTACCTGATTCGTGTCTTTCATCGGCCTTGGCCAGCCATTCTTTCATGCCTGCTGCCTGCTTGCCAACGTCCATCACCTGTTCCATAGCCCGGGCAATCACTGCAGCCCAGTCCCGTGGACGAATCAATGCATCCTTGGCAATAGAAATATTGGCCCTGTAATTCATAGCACCCAAACGAATAACAGGCTTGCCACAACGCAAACGATTGCGCAGGCGCTGCATCACCAGTGGAAGCCGTTGACGCAAATCGCTACCGAGGATAACCACTTGATCCGCACCTTCGATCTGTTGCGTCGTCATCGAAAAACCTTCTTCAAAAGCAAAGGGGCGCATATCCCTTCGATGCAGGTCAAATGCCATTCTGGCATCAGGAAAGACGGTATCGCGCAACAAACGAATAGCTGTCAGACCTTCCACGCTCCAGGCCGGAGAAAAAACAATGCCAATGCGTTTGCCTTTCAACAGGTCAATGGCCCGGGCACAGGCATCTGTCCAGTCTACACTCGTCAACTTGCCGCCTTCCCGTATAATAGGCTCAAGAATCCGCTCTTCAGAACGGAAAGCATCGTGTACATAGCGGCCACGATCACATAGCCATGGCTCGGGACTGTCTTCTACAGGCAGGATACGAATAATTTCATCGCCCCGGCTCTCAATATCAATATCACAACCTTGCGGGCACATCGTGCAGGTACTCTCATGGTGTGCCAGCTCCCACGGGCGGGCAACATCATGCGATGGCTTATCAAGCAGGGCACCAACCGGGCAAATATCAGCCAGATTACCGGAGAGTTCAGAACTCAAACACTCTTCTACGATACCAGCAATGGACATGTGATCACCACGGCCAAGCACCCCCATATCTCTGGTTCCTGCGATTTCATCCGCAAAACGAACACAGCGTGTACAGTGGATGCATCGGGTCATGCAGGTCGTAATAAATGGCCCGAGATCGTAATCTTTTGGCGCTCGCTTCGCCTCCGCATAACGGCCCCTGACAGCGCCATAATCCACGGCATAGTCCTGCAGCTTACAATCTCCACCCTGATCGCATACAGGGCAGTCAAGCGGATGGTTGATGAGTAGATATTCCATCACCATTTGACGATCCTTGCTCAAGCCCTCGCTTTGAGTGTGCACCTTCATACCCTCTGAAACAGGTGTAGAACAGGAGGCAGCCGGCTTTGGCCAACCCTCAACCTCGACCAGGCACATACGGCAATTTGCCGCCACGCTAAGCTCAGGGTGGTAACAAAAATAAGGAACTTTTACTTCCTGTCGCTTGCAGGCCTCAAGAATACTTGTCCCGGCTGGCACGGTAACTTCCTGATCATTGATAAACAGCGTCGTCATCTTATGCCGCCTTCTCTGAAATGCGCGAAGTCAAATCTTCAGGGTAATGCTCAATTAAAGATAATATAGGTGCTGCCGCCCCTTCCGCCAGGGCACAGATCGTGCGGCCAGCCATGTGTGTAGCTGCATCCTTTAGCACCTCAACATCTTCCGGCGCACCCAATCCACCCTCAATTCTGTTCAGAATGCGCTCCATCCAGCCCGTTCCCTCACGGCAATTCGTACACTGGCCACATGATTCATGCGCGTAAAAGTGAGACAGTCTGCGGGTCACTGCCAGCAGGTCAGCTGTCTCATCCATGACAATTACGGCTCCCGAACCAAGCAGGGATCCTGCCTTGACCACATCATCATAGGTAAGAGGCACATCATAATGCTCGGCCATTAGCCACGGCGTGGAAGATCCTCCGGGTATAATAGCCTTGGGCACATTTCCATGTTGCAAGCCACCGGCGTAATCTTCAATCAACACCTTGAGAGGAGTCCCCATCGGCACTTCATAGTTCCCCGGCTTGTTTACCTGTCCCGATACGGAAAAAATCTTGCAACCGGCACTGTTTGGGGCACCAATTTCGGAGTGCCACTTACCGCCATGCTCAAGAATGGATGGAATTGTCGCCAGAGTTTCAACGTTGTTCACAACCGTCGGACAACGATAAAAACCTTCCACAGCAGGAAAAGGCGGCTTAAAACGTGGCCGGCCCGGCTTACCCTCAATAGACTCAATCAAAGCAGTTTCCTCACCGCAAATATAGGCCCCTGCCCCGCGATGAACGGTCAGATTCATCGAATAATCTGTACCCAGAATATTCTTGCCAAGAAGGTTGGCTGCATAGGCCTCGCGGATCGCTTCATTGAGAACATTAGCCTCGTGTAAAAACTCACCTCGGATATAAATGTATGCATCACGCACACCCAGGGCAAAACCGGCCATGGTCATACCTTCAATCAGCAAATGCGGATCGAAACGCATAATATCACGATCCTTGAAAGTCCCGGGTTCACCCTCGTCCGCATTGCAAAGTAAATAAGTGGGTTTGCCGGTGTTGCGAGGCACAAACGACCATTTCAGACCAGTAGGGAATCCGGCACCGCCACGACCACGGAGACCAGAGGCCTTTACCTCTTCAATGATCTTCTCTGTCGTAAATTCGCTCAGAACCCTGGGCAAAAAGGAATAGGCTCCATGTTTACGCGCAACTTCCAGCGTGCGCATGCCTGGAATCTCAATACAATCAAAACATATCCGCTTTACATCTTCAGGATTGGATGGAATCAAGAATCCTCCCCTGCTTTCGCCTGATCAATAAACCCGTCCAGGTGAGCTTTATCAACATTTTCATGGTAGGCATTGTTAATCTGAACCACGGGAGCTCCACCGCAGGCACCGGCACACTCGACTTCAGCAACGGTGAACATACCATCAGGAGTCGTTTCACCCGGACGAATGCCTAGTTTTTTGCACAAATGATCAACGAGATCACAGGCTCCGTTCAACATGCAGGAAGCATTCGTGCACACTTCCAGAAGATAGTTCCCATCGGGCTGTTCGTGGAACATGGTGTAGAAGGTTACGACCTCACGCACAGCCATAAAGGGAATATCCAGAACATCCGCAACCATCCGTTGCGTGCTCTCGGAGAGATGACCAAAATCCTCCTGAGCCAGATGCAATACGGGTAGCAAAGCCCCCTGAGATGTCGGATAACGTTCAACAAGCGCCTTGATTTCAGCAAGCCGCTCGACACTGAATCGGGATTGGATCAGTTCAACAGCGCTCATCGATCTACTTCCCCAAAAACGATATCCTGCGTACCGAGAATCGTCACCACATCTGCAATCATGTGCCCACGGCACATATAATCAAGCGCCTGCAGATGCGCAAACCCGGGCGCGCGAACCTTGATACGATAGGGCTTGTTGGAACCATCGGATTTTATATAAACACCGAATTCCCCCTTGGGATGCTCTACTGCAGCATAAACTTCGCCCTCAGGTACGAAAAACCCCTCACTGAAAAATTTAAAATGATGGATCAATGATTCCATATCAGATTTCATCAGGGAACGTGGCGGGCTGGTCAACTTGTAATCATCAATCTTCACCGGGCCTGGATTTCCGGACAACCATTCCACACACTGCTTCACTATATGGTTAGCCTGACGCATCTCTTCCACGCGAACCAGGTAACGGTCGTATGTATCGCCGGTAACACCAACTGGAATATCAAAATCTATTTTGTCATAGGCATCATACGGCTGCGTTTTTCGCAGATCCCAAGCCACACCTGAACCTCTTAGCATCGGCCCGGTAAAACCCCAGTCCAAAGCAGCCTTTTCATCGACAATGCCAATATCCACTGTGCGCTGCTTCCATATACGGTTTTCGGTAAGCAAGGTCTCATACTCGTCAACATAACCCGGGAAACGCTCGGTAAAACCGTTGATTTTTTCCAGAAGACCTTCCGGCAGATCCTTGCTCACTCCACCCGGACGGAAATAGGCGGCGTGCATGCGTGCCCCGCTAACAGCCTCGTAATAATCAAAAATATCCTCGCGTTCACGGAAACAATAAAGAAAAACCGTCATAGCGCCGATATCAAGCGCGTGCGCTCCCAGCCACAAAAGGTGATTCAGGATACGGGTAAGCTCCGCAAACATGACACGGATATACTGAGCCCGTTCCGGCGGTTCAATACCGAGCAGTTTCTCAACACCAAGCACATAAGCATGTTCATTGGCCATCATGGAGACATAGTCAAGGCGATCAAAATAGGGAAGGTCCTGCATATAGGTCTTGTATTCAAACAACTTCTCGGTACCGCGATGCAACAAACCGATGTGTGAATCGGCCTTCTCAACAACCTCACCATCCAGTTCAAGCACCAGTCGTAGTACTCCATGCGCAGATGGATGCTGTGGACCGAAATTAATCGTGTAATTGCGAATCTCAGCCATGTTCTGCCCTTGGCCACGTCCTGGGTACCAATACGCGATTTTCAACCTTGTTCGGTCTATACACACAGCGCCACTGCGTATCATCGAAGAAAAGCTCCACACGACCGACAAGCGGAAAATCCTTACGCAGGGGATGCCCTTCAAAACCGTAATCGGTGAGAAGCCTCCTGAGGTCAGGGTGATGATTAAAAATGATGCCATACATATCAAAGGCTTCACGCTCAAACCAGTTGGCAGCCGGCCACACCTCAACGGTAGAGTCAATTAACTGTCGCTCCGCCACAGGCACCCGCAGGCGCAGTCTTTTATTCCCTGAAACAGACAACAGGTGATAGACCACCTCAAAACGAGGCTGACTCTCTGCATGACCGGGAAACTCCGACATATCCATGCCACAAAGGTCAATGAGAGACTCATAAGCATGGCTGTTCTTGAGATAATGACAGGCCTCGACGATAGCTTCCGGCGCCAGATGCACGGTCGGCACATCAAGTCCATCTTCCACACTCAGCAACTGATCGGCAAACTTCTCCTCCAGCCCTTCAATTTCAGACAGGGATGCAGCATCACTCCCGTTTTTATGTTTTGTCATGACCATTATCTTGCAATCGTGTTTGTACGTTTGATTTTTTCTTGCAACTGGATGATACCGTAAAGAAGAGCTTCAGCAGTGGGAGGACAGCCCGGCACGTAAATATCAACCGGAACAATGCGATCACAGCCGCGTGTGACAGCATAGGAATAATGGTAGTAGCCACCGCCATTGGCGCAGGAGCCCATAGAAATAACCCACCTGGGCTCGGACATCTGATCATAGACCTTTCTCAAAGCAGGAGCCATTTTATTGATAAGTGTTCCAGCCACAACCATCACATCCGATTGACGCGGCGAAGGCCGAAAGACTACACCGAAACGATCCAGATCGTAACGCGAAGCCCCGGCATGCATCATCTCAACAGCACAACAGGCAAGCCCGAAGGTCATAGGCCACAGGGAGCCTGTCCTGGCCCAGTTAATAACCTTGTCTGCAGTTGTTGTGACAAAACCCTTGTCGAGGAGACCTTCTATTCCCATTGCAAGGCCCCCTTCTTCCAGGCATATATATAACCCACAAGCAGGATTAAAAGAAACAGCATCATCTCAACGAAGCCGAAGAGCCCGATATAGTCGAGCACAACGGCCCATGGAAAAAGAAATGCTGTCTCCAGATCAAAGATGACAAACAGGATGGCGACAAGATAGAAACGGACATCAAATTGCATACGGGCATCTTCGAAAGCTTCAAAACCACACTCGTAGGCAGACATCTTTTCAGGGTCGGGACGTTGTTCAGCTGCAAAATATGTCAGCACCAAAGGAGCAGCACCCATTCCAAGTGCAATGAGTATAAATATAAAGATTGGCGCATATTCTGAGGCCAAATATTCGGCACCCATGAACCCTCCCTAAAAAAGATAAAACCCGCTCCGGTTTCTGTCTCCCTCACACCCGAGTCGAACCGATCCCGTGGGAGCGATAGCTTCAATTCAGAGCCTCTTAATGTCAAGCAAAAGACTCGGTGAAAACACCCATAAATAAACTGGTTATCAAGCCACCCTTAAAATCCCGAAAAACTCTTAAAAACAGCGGGGTTGAATGCGGGAGCCTTATCTATCCGTCCGGATTGAAGACCCCCATACACCTTCTCGCTCCCTCGGAGTTGTATGAAAAGAACAAAACGACCGCCTCTTGGCGGCCCTTCTGTTTCTGGTGGAGGCGGCGGGACTCGAACCCGCGTCCGAAAATCATCAGCCAGTGGTTCT
>CAYLYU010000039.1:0-14686 GCA_964387725.1 uncultured Zetaproteobacteria bacterium
CAATGATGGAAATCATGGCAAGTGAAGTGATGCGCTCGGCCATGATACCAGCCATACTGATTGCCATCGTAGCCTCAAATATCTCCGTGATGGTTGTGGCACATCGCTTATCTTTCCTGACGGTGGGCATCTCACATGCGACGCTCGTGGGACTTGCTGTTGCCGTTTTCCTGTCTTTGCCCATCATGGCCTGTGCCATCGGTGCAGCTGTCTCTGTATCAATAATCCTGGCCATCATGCCAGGAATGAGAGGGCTCGGAGAAGATGCTGGAACAGGCATCCTGTTTGCGGGATCCATGGCGCTTGGAATACTGCTGGTGTCCTTTTCTGGAGAATATCAGGTGGATCTGTTTGGACTTCTTTTCGGAAACATCCTTACCGTTTCTGATCAGGACATTCGCTGGATCATGTCCGTTGCCATATTGTCGATGCTAAGCCTGAGTCTGGCAGCACGCACCTGGTGGAGTATCGCTTTTGATGCCGAGGCAGCTGAGGCCAGCGGTATTCCCGTTGGTTTTTACCGTATCCTGTTGTATGCAATCATCGGCCTTACCGTGGTGATCTGCGTCAAGCTTGCCGGCATTGTGCTTACGGCAGGGCTATTGGTTCTTCCTGCTGCCTGTGCATGGTTCTGGGGACATGGACTTGCCGGATTATTGCTCCTTAGCTTTATCTTTTCTGTCACCGGAACATGTATTGGCATGTTTGCCTCCTACCAATGGGACTGGCCCTCGGGGGCATCCGTGGTGTTGGCCTTATGCCTTATGTTTGTTATCAGCTGGACAACAAAATGGTTAACACAAAAGTAAGGCCAACAGGCACTCCGGCAGGCTTTGTCGTGCGGCTGGCAGTAGCACTCTATGACGGGTTAATTTTGTTCAGCATATGTTTTCTCACCTTTGTCCCCGTCACCCTAGCCGAAAATCACCTGGGTGATGCGCCAGTGTGGCTGAAAGGTTTCCTGCTCATGGCCATTACCTACGCTTATTTTGTTGGCTTTTGGGTAAAGTGTGGTGCAACTACCGGCATGCGCCCCTGGAAACTTCAGCTGGCCATGGCCGACACAGGACAACCGTTATCACTGGAGACGGCCACCATGCGTTTTGTCGGCATGCTGGTTACTGTTGTTGCCCTTGGTTTACCGATGATCACCATATTTTTCACCCGTAAGAGACAGGCTTTGCATGACCTCTTGGCCGGCACCGCCGTATTTCGCATCAAGATTTGACCATGATCTGTAAGCCTGAAAAAGGCGCCTCTGCTTAACAGCAGTGGCGCCTTGTCATTTCAACAATAAAGATCGATTAACAGGAGTAGTACAACTCGAATTCGATCGGATGCGGACGCAGACGCACCGCATCATGCTCCTCAACCTTCAATTCAATAAAGGCATCAATCATGTCGTCATCCATAACGCCACCTGCCTTCAGAAAATCACGATCCGCAGACATCGCCTTGAGTGCTTCCTCAAGACTACCCGCCACAGTCGGGAATCCTTCGGCTTCCTCAGGCGGAAGATCATAGAGATTCTTGTCGGCTGGAGCGCCCGGATCGATCTTGTTCAGAATCCCGTCCAGACCCGCCATTAGCATCGCTGTAAAGGCCAGATACGGGTTAGCGGTCGGATCCGGAAAGCGAACCTCAAGGCGCTTGCCTGCATCGGAACTCACTACCGGGATACGGATGGCCGCAGAGCGGTTGCGGTTCGAGTAGGCCAGCATCACCGGTGCCTCATAACCCGGCACCAGACGCTTGTAAGAGTTGGTAGACGAGTTGGTGAAAGCATTCAACGCCTTGGCATGCTTGATAATGCCACCGATGTACCACAGGGCTTCCTGTGACATGCCTGCATACTTGTCTCCGGCAAACATGTTCTTGCCATCTTTCCAGAACGACTGATGGGTGTGCATGCCCGTACCATTGTCGCCAAAGAGCGGTTTCGGCATGAAGGTCGCTGTCTTGCCATGCGCGTGCGCCACGTTATGAACAACGTACTTGTACCACTGAGACTTGTCGGCGATCTGCATCAGGGTGTCAAAACGCATCGCCAGTTCGCACTGGCCGGCTGTTGCCACCTCATGGTGATGACATTCCATTTTGAGGCCAAGATCATCCATGACCAGTGACATGTCGTTACGAATCTCATGCAGCGAATCAACCGGAGGAACAGGGAAATAACCACCCTTGACCTTGGGCCGGTGACCCATATTGCCACCTTCGTAACGTTTGCCACTATTCCAGGCTGCCTCTTCGGATTCAATTTCAAAGCCAGCCGTTCCCATTTCGTAATGGAAATGTACGCCGTCAAAGATGAAGAATTCCAGTTCAGGCCCAAAATAGGCCGTATCGCCAAGACCAGTTGACTGCAGGTAGCTTAGTGCCCGCTTGGCAACGTTGCGCGGACAACGATTGTAGTCCTGGCCGGTAGTCGGGTCGACAATCGAACCGATCAGCACGAGGGTTGATGCCTCGGTGAACGGGTCAATCTGGGCCGATTTCGGGTCGGGGATAATTGCCATATCAGAATTGTTGATATCGCACCAGCCAGCAACGGAGGAACCATCGAAGGCAAAACCTTCCTCAAAGGAATCCTCGCTGAGCTGACTGATTGGGAAGGTAACATGCTGCCACTTGCCGTGCGAATCAGTAAAGCGGATGTCGATAAATTCGACCTCGCTTTCTTTTACCATCTCAAATACTTGTTTTACTGCATCACTCACTGTTTTCTCTCCTTTTTTTGTCACTGTGTTGTGTTTCTGTGCTCGTTCTTATTCTTTAACTGGCCTGCATTATTCGCGAACTGTACGGGCGAAACCCTCTGATAAATTCGGAGGCTCTCTAAAGAGCATCGTTATCACGTTCGCCAGTGCGGATACGTACTGTCTGCTCAACCGGCAGAACAAAGATCTTTCCATCCCCGATTTTGTCTGTACGTGCAGCTTGAACAATCGCATCTACAGCCTGATCTATCTGCTCCTCGTTGACTACGGTCTCGATCTTGACCTTGGGCAGAAAATCAACAACATATTCTGCCCCCCGATAAAGCTCGGTATGTCCCTTCTGGCGGCCATAACCTTTCACTTCCGTCACGGTCATGCCATGAATGCCGATATCGCCCAGGGCATCTTTTACATCATCCAGCTTGAACGGCTTGATGATAGCCTCAATTTTTTTCATATATTACTCCTCCTGATCCGGATCATTGTAACCATTCCTTGAAACCATGTGTAATCGGATAACGCCGGTCCCGGCCAAAGGCCCGCTGGGTAATCTTCACGCCGGGAGGTGACTGTCTCCGTTTATACTCGGCAGTATGCAACATGCCTACAATCCTGTGTACCACACTCGCCTTAAAACCCAGTCCGACAATTTCTGCAGGTTTCATTCGATCATGGATATACGCCTCCAGAATCGCATCCAGAACGGCATAATCAGGCAGAGAATCGCTATCCTTCTGATCCGGCGCAAGTTCAGCTGAAGGCGGCTTGGTGATCGTGTTTTCCGGAATCAACTCACCATCTCTGTTGATGTACCTTGCCAATTCAAATACCTGCGTTTTGTACACATCCTTCAAGACTGCAAAACCTCCAGCCATATCCCCGTACAGTGTTGCATAACCCACCGCCATTTCACTCTTGTTGCCAGTCGTCAGCAACATGCGACCGGTTTTGTTGCTAATGGCCATAAGCAGCAAGCCACGAATGCGTGCCTGTACATTCTCCTCGGTCACATCCGGCCTTTCCAGACCCCACTCGGCAAAAGGTTCGGCCAGTATTTCTTCCGTTGCTGTCACAGCCTTCTCCATTGGCAACATGCACGTTTCAAGGCTGTAATTAGCTGCCAGCTCCAGTGAGTCAGATATTGAATGATCACTGGAATACCGTGATGGCAGCAACACCCCCAACACATTCTCAGAACCCAGAGCCTGGCAGGCCAATGCAGCTGTAACAGCCGAATCAATACCACCTGAAAGCCCGACCAAAACCTTCACACAACCGTTACGGTGCACATAGTCACGTACACCGAGCACCAGCGCATCGTGAATCTGCTCCAGTGGCTGTGGCATTTTACTGATCTCGCTACAGGGTTCAGCCAGATCAACCTGTAGCCATGCAGTCCCAAACAATGGCGCTCTGGCTATTAGCGATCCTCCGGCATCAATAGCATGGCTACCGCCATCGAATACCACCTCATCCTGGCCGCCAACAGGATTTACATACAAAATCGGCGCTGAAAACTGGCATGCCCGTTTTGACATCAAGGCCTCACGTTCAGCCTGCTTGCCAACGTGAAACGGCGATGCGTTGAGATTAACAATTACATCATGTGCCTGCCGGGCTGTATCGGTCACAACGGCATCATCCCACAAATCCTCACAGATACCGACCCCAATCTTCCAGCCATCAACATCAAACACTTCACGGCCATCACCCGGAACAAAATAACGGCGCTCGTCAAATACACCATAGTTGGCCAAGGCCCGCTTGTCATACACTCCGACAATCACCCCGTTCCTGGCCAGCGTTGCACTGTTCTTCAACCTGTCAAAACATCGCCTGGGATGTCCAAAAATTACTGTGACACGCCCGGCTTCACTTATCACCTGTTGGACAGCCTGTTCTACCGCATGCATGAACGAGGGGCGATACAGCAAGTCTTCGGGTGGGTAACCGGTGATCACAAGCTCCGGTAACACCACCATATCAGAACACGCGTCTTCCGCTCTTCGCATGGCCTCCAGCACCAGACCAGTGTTATAAGCGATATCTCCAACCTTCGGTGCCACCTGCGCCAGCAGTATCTTCAAGCCCTGTCCCCCATTGAGAAATGAGGGGCCAGACTACCACCTCATCAATGCCGTGCCATATCCTCTTCGGGATTGGCTGCAATTTGGTGAACGGTCAAATCCGCCCCCTTGTATTCATCTTCCTCGGACAAACGAATGCCAATCATGGCCTTGATCATGCCAAATACCAGAAATCCTCCGCCTGTGGCTATTACAAGTCCGGTCAAAGTGCCGACGAGCTGGGCCATGAAGGTCACCCCTCCAGCCCCGCCCAGAGCGGTCAAGCCAAAGATACCGGCAGCTACACCACCCCAGATACCGCAAACGCCATGTAATGGAATTACCCCAAGCACATCATCAATTTTCAATACGTTCTGCAGATAACTAAAGCCATAGACAAAGACACAGCCCGCCACGCTACCAATCGCCAGAGCACCGATCGGGTGCACAATATCCGAGCCTGCACAGATAGCCACCAGCCCGGCTAAAGCACCGTTATGCACAAAGCCGGGATCGTTTTTACCCGCTACCAGAGCTGCCAGCAAACCTCCCACCATTGCCAGCAATGAATTGATAGCCACCAAACCGGAGGCTGCATCAACCTTGCCAGCACTCATGACGTTAAAACCAAACCAGCCAACACACAGAATCCAGGAACCCAAGGCCAGGAAGGGAATATTTGATGGCAAAATCGCATTGACCTGGCCTCCACTGCCGTAGCGACCCTTGCGTGCACCCAACATCACGACAGCACCGAGAGCCAGAAAGCCACCCATACCGTGCACGACGACAGAACCGGCAAAGTCGTGAAACTCTGCCCCGAATGTGGCATTCAGCCAGAGTTGGAAGCCATAATTTCCATTCCAGATTAAGCCCTCATAAAAGGGATAAATGAATGCAACGAGCAGCAGCGTTGCCAGAGCATTGGGCCAGAAACGCACGCGCTCGGTAATGCCTCCGGAAATAATGGCCGGGATGGCAGCGGCAAAAGTAAGCAGAAAGAAGAAATGCACCAGTTCATAACCATTGCTGATGCCACCGATACTGGTAATTTCAGAAACAGGGGCAAAGAAATGGATGCCGTAGGCTACGGCAAAGCCAATAAAGAAGTAGGATATAGTGGAAAACCCAAAATCGGTAAGCACACGAACAAGTGAATTAACCTGATTTTTCTTTCGGACCGTTCCGGCTTCCAGAAAGGCAAAACCTGCATGCATGGCGAACACCATGGCCGCACCCATTGTCAGAAAAAAAACATCGAACCCTGCTGCTTGCATACCTAGCCCACCCATATTTGGATTGAGCTTAAGAAAGCAACAATAATGCCAACTATTTCAAAAGATTAAGAATCGTTATTTAACAACATTTCTTGCTATTACTTGATCTCTAGGCGCGCATTAAGTTTAGGCAAAGTTACATTATTCCGCCTATATATTAGGCGAGAACAGAATGGTGAGTTACGAAACAACATCGGGGAAGGCATGTTCATGGCATATCTGTATGGTTTCCTCGGGTTCGAGCTTTTCATCAGTAAGCCCGCAACAATGCCCATCTTTCTCACTGATAAGATGGTAACACGTGCAGCAAAGGCCAAACATTTTCGAATGATTGGCCCGCTGCAGGCTTCTCAGCAAACTTTCAATATTTACCTGAATATCCTGCAATTCTGCTTCACTCAGATTTTTACAGGCTCCTTTCCAGACAGAAGGTGGCATGGTTTCTTCCAGAAGCTGGATCCCTTCTTTTGTCAGGTGGAGATGAACAACACGGCGATCTTTCAAATCCGGCACCTTGTACACAAAGCCTTTTCTCTCAAGCAGTGCTAATGACTGAGATACGGTTCCTTTCGTTATAGCAAGATAGGCCGTAACTGCTGCCGGAGTGTTGCTGAATCGGTTACATCTCCGCAGGTAAGAAAGCACTTGATAGTGAACTGGTTGCAACCCTGTTTTATCTTCGGTGGCTCGTTTTGCAGAGCGTAGCAGAGAGCCGATTTGTTCAGTCAGTTCAAACAATCTCTTGTCATCCATGAGTAGATAGTATCGCATCGAAACAATCTTGACAAATATCTGACTGCCTCATATTGTTTCGATACGATACCTTTTCAGGTGTCGGAAGGAGAAATCAATGAATATTAATAGAATCGCAACCACTATGATGCTCGGATGTATAGCCTTCGGACTTGCAACCGGCATCGCCCTGGCAGGCAGCACAGACAAGGTCTCACTCGCCAAGGATCACCGCAGTTGGAATCATGTCCGCTCAACCGTCATTCATGACAAGGAAAATCCACTGTATGGCTTCCTCTCGGTCTATGCCAATCCCTGCGCCTTACAAGCCAACAAAGCAGGCAAGACTTATCCTGATGGCAGCAAGATTGTCGGTATCTTCCATAATGTGGTCGATGAAGGCGGCATCATGACCCAGGGAAAACGCCTTAAATATGTAGTCATGACCAAGAACAGGAAGTCATTCAAGGACACAGGCGGCTGGGGTTTTCAGGCTTTTGATACAACTGGCAAGAAGGCACTGATCGACAATCCGAAAGAAGGGTGCTTTGCGTGCCACACGCAAGTTGAAGACAGGCATTTCGTGTTCTCAACCTTCGTCGAGTAACATTGGCCCAACTGAACTGGCAGAGACGGGCCACCCTGTCTCACAGGACAATATGATTACCATGAGGGACCATATGAACATTCAGGTATATGATACTTATGCACGGTCAAAAGATGGGGCGATAGTACATTTCGATGTGTTCCTGCCAGAAAACAACGATGCCAAAGCACTGGCTTTTGCCCGCGCATGGCTGACATCCATCGGTGAAGATGGAAGCAAACTCACACAGGAACGATGTCGCTTCTGCCACACTGAATCAGCCAGCGCAGAAGTGAGCTTAATGATTGAAACTCATGGTTATTTCATCCTGCAAATGGAAGGCTGCCCGGAACCGGTATAAATAAATTGAACACGAACGGTTCACCCCGAGCAGCTCCGCCATGGCGGGTGGAAAGTTGGCTGAATACGGATGACACACTGAGCCTGGAAAAACTTAAGGGTAAAGTCGTCGTGTTGCATGCCTTCCAGATGCTCTGCCCCGGTTGTGTCTCCCACGGCCTTCCCCAAGCACAGCGTGCTCACGAGGCTTTCAATCACGAGAAGGTTGCTGTTGTCGGTCTGCATACGGTATTTGAGCATCACACGGCGATGACTCCTGTGGCGCTTAAGGCCTTTGTGCATGAATACCGGCTTACCTTTCCCATTGGCATTGATCAACCGAATGGCAACAGTTCACCAAAAACCATGACTGCCTATCAGATGCAGGGCACACCCACACTGGCACTCATTGATAAACAGGGGAAACTGCGCAATCAAATCTTTGGACAATGCGTCGACCTGTCACTCGGCGCAGAGATTATGTCTTTGATACTGGAACAATGATCATGCAGAAAAAAGAACTCATCAAATGGCTCATCGAACACGCCCCGCTGTTACCCATGTGCGAGGCAGGAGGCTGGCCGGATTTTGAACACATGAACATCGAAACATGCCATCAAAACAGCAGAGAATGGGTTATTATTGTCGATTTTAATGAGCAGCTACGGGAGATATCAGTATGTGAACCCGTTATCCACAATCGTTGCGGACAATTTTCCATCACTCTGGATAAACATGGAGAACCTGCCGACATTCGCCTGATTACGCGTATGTAAAACACTACGGTCAACGGAATTTTTTACAGAAGCTACAACATATCTGCAAGTTTGTTGGCTTCCAGCGCACGCATAAGACCCTGCAGGCCTGATTATTTTAGACCTGTAGACGCCATCATTTACTCCTTTGGCTTGCCATGTGGATACCCCTCCACTGTTTCAGGGTAGCGAACATGCAGACCGATACTGCTGCTATCGGAGGTGACTGCCCTTGCATGTCTGCGTTGCAACTGGCGCGGATGGTTAACCCCGCAGGAATGTGCAATCACACCGACATCATGTTGAATGTGCTCCACATAATGTTGTACCCGCACGGCCTTGTCCTGCGGATCTAGCCCCCGCTGCAAACGTTTCTGATGGGTGGTGATGCCAGTAGGACAGGTATTTTTATTGCACTGCATGGCCTGAATACAGCCCAGTGCAAACATAAATCCCCTTGCTGACACAATAAAATCAGCCCCCATACAAAGCGCCCAGGCCACGCCCGATGGTGAAATGAGTTTGCCCGAACAGATCACAGACACCCGCTCACGCAGGCCATATCCAACCAGATGATCAATCAGCATCGGTAAACTTTCTTTCAACGGCAATCCCATAAAATCCATCAAAGGCTGGGGGGCGGCACCTGTACCACCATCGGCACTGTCAAGCGTAATAAAATCGGGAGCCGACTGATCTCCCCGCCGTTTAATCTCATCAAACAAATGATCCAGCACGTTACAACCACCGATCACCAGCTTAAAACCGACCGGCTTACCCGTGACATCACGGATATGGGCAATCATATTCAACAGCTCGCCAGGGTTATCAATATCCACATGGCGATTTGGACTGATCGAATCCTCTGCCTCTGGAATACCACGGATAGCTGCGATTTCAGCCGTTACTTTGGCTGCGGGAAGAATGCCGCCTTTGCCGGGTTTGGCACCCTGACTGAGTTTGATCTCAAACATCCTGATCTGCTCAATATCTGCCAGTTCACGCAGACGTTTATCCGAAAGGTTTCCGTGTTCATCACGGACACCATATTTAGCAGTACCAATCTGCATAACAATATCGCAACCACCCTCAAGGTGGTAAGGTGACATGCCGCCTTCACCTGTATTCATCCAACATCCGGCTTTTGCAGCCCCGGAAGAGAGAGCCTGCACAGCCACCCTGGAAATAGCCCCGTAACTCATACCGGAAATATTGAACAGGCTTTTTGCTTCAAAAGGAAAACGGCAATCAGAGCCAATAACTCTAACCTGGGTCGTCGCCGCATCGACATCCAGGGTAGGATAGGGACAGTTAACGAAAGAGATACTGCCGGTCGGGCTCAGATCACGTGTTGAGCCAAACGGAATGGTATTATCTTCATTCTTCGCGGCCCGATAAACCCATTCGCGCAAAGCACGATTGAACGGCATTTCCTCACGATCCATGGCAAAAAAGTATTGCCGGAAGAAGGTGCCCAGGTGCTCAAACAGAGAGCGGAAACGGCCAATAACCGGATAATTGCGACGCACGGCATACCTGGTTTGTGTCACATCAACAAGAAACAGTATGAGCACAGCCAGGATAAGAATACTCAAGAATATTAGAAACGATGCGGAAAGCCATGCATAGGCAGTTTCGATGATTGTATTCATGCTTTCCCCTGAAAAGTGATTTTGTTATTCAAGTTGTCTGGATTTCTGATATTTTCTTTCACTTAACAAGAACAGCTGCTCCCATGAACCAGTTCAACCCATAAACATTGCATCTCCATAGGAATAGAAGCGGTAACTCTCCTGCTTGGCGTGCTTGTAGGCGGCAAGCACAGATTTTTTTCCAGCAAGGGCACAAACAAGCATCAACAAAGTCGATCGTGGCAGATGAAAATTGGTGAGCAATCCACCGATGACACGAAACCGGTAACCAGGATAGATAAAGATGGAGGTACGTCCGGGGCCTGCACAGATACGTCCATTTCTACAAGCAGCTTCCAGCGCTCGCAGGCTAGTCGTACCAACCGAGACCACACGTCTTCCTTCTTCAAGTGCGGCGTTTATGATCTCAGCCGTATTTTCAGATACCTGATAGGTCTCTTCGTGCATCACATGATTATCAACCATTTCCACTTGCACAGGCTCGAACGTTCCCGGCCCCACATGCAGGGTGACATGGACAAAATCGGCACCAGCATCCCTCATCTGTTTCATCAATGCCTGCGTCAGATGCAAACCCGCAGTGGGTGCCGCTACGGCTCCGATATGCCTTGCATACACTGTCTGATAACGTTGTTTGTCCGTGTCGCTATCCGGTCGGTCGATATAGGGCGGCAATGGCATATGGCCGTATTTTTCAATCGCTGCGGTAACATCTACGGCAACAAGCCGAACCCGAACCTGCTTGCCTTCCCAAGCTACTATCTCGCCCGTAAAACCAGTCGCAAATTGAATAACTGTGCCCGGTTTCAGCGGTTTGTTCGATTTTCCCCAGGCCAGCCAGACGTGCGGCTCATCCATCGGCTCCAGCAGAAGAATTTCCACGTTGCCACCACTTGGCTTTTTCCCCAACAGCCGGGCCTGCAATACTTTGGTATCATTCAGCACCCAGACATCACCAGGACGTACCAGGTTCGGCAAATCCCTGATCATCTTATCTGACATCGTTCCATCTCTCTGAAGATGCAACAACCGTGAGCCATCACGCTCAGTTTCCGGATGCCGTGCGATCAGTTCTTTCGACAGACTGTAGTTAAAATCACTTAGGTTCATATTCCGGAATCTGCTATGGATCTGTTTCGACTTCCTTGATCAATTGCCCGCGCAAGCGATGTGCCTGAACTATAGACTTTAAATCATTGAGGGATTGTCCAAAATCAAGATTGATGATACGGAACTCTGCCTCATCCTCATGCCTGGATTCCTCTCTGGCTGCCAGCACGCGCCTTTCAATAACATCGGCATTGTCCTGTCCTCTCTGCTGTAAACGATGTCGTAATTCACCGAGTGAAGGAGGAAGAACAAAAACACGACAGACATCGGACATCTTTTCCGCAACCTGCCTGGCTCCCTGCCAATCGATTTCCAGCAGGATATCGTAGCCCCTGGCCAGCATGGACTCGATATCGCTGGATCGTGTCCCGTACATATTCCCGTGAACCAGCGCATGCTCCAGAAATGCGCCCTCTTTAACCTGGGTCTGAAAATCATGCTCGCTCAGAAAATGGTAGTTCTTTGCCTCAATCTCTCCCGGCCTTTTTGGCCGGGTAGTGCACGATACGCTGAGATGCAGCGAGGGAGCAGCTTCGAGCAGACTGACACACAGGCTGGTTTTTCCACTTCCGGACGGGCCGGATACCGTATACAGGCAACCTTTCCCGGATCGTGTGAACTTCATACTTTACCTGTTAATTTCCGGTATTTTACAAGCAGTTCTTCATGAGATTCATTAACATCAGGATCGTTGGGAATACAATCTACGGGGCACACGCTGACGCACTGAGATTCATCAAAGTGACCAACGCACTCCGTACACAGATCCGGATTGATCTCATAGATCTCCTCGCCCTCGAATATGGCCTCATTTGGGCATTCCGGTTCGCACACACCGCAGTTGACACATTCATCCGTTATCATCAAAGCCATACTTTTCTCCTAACCCGGCAAAAACCGGAACCAAACAGAATTGAACCATGAAAGCACAAGGTAAAAATATATCCATGGTTTTATGCTCTGCCGTAGATGGTATCCAGCGCATTCACGCGCATCAATCCTTCCGTACCCGAACGAACTCCAGATTTTCCGGATCTCTGTCTGTAGCCTGATCAAGAGCGCCATTGCGCAGCTTGCTCATATATGATTTGAGCGCATCGGAAACCTTCCCCTGTAGCATATACAGGGCAATAAAGTTTGGAAAAGCCATGGACAGTAATAGCAAATCACTGAAATCCAGAATATTACCCGCGCTAACCATTGAAGCCAGCACAATAAAGACAAGAAACATGATCCGGTAAATCATGGAAAAGCGTTCACCAAAGGCATAAGTCCAGCAGCGTTCTCCATAATAGGACCAGGAAATCATTGTGCTGTAGGCAAACAACACCACCGATACTGACAGGATGATGGGAAACCATGAAATGACGCTGCCAAAGGCCTTGGCTGTAAGCGCTGCTCCCTTACTGGCTTCAACCAGTGGCGCATATTCCGGTGCGTTATAAACACCCGTAATGATGATAACCAACGCCGTCATGGTGCAGATGATGATGGTATCAATAAACGGCTCATACAGGGCGACAAACCCCTGCCGTACAGGATATTTTACCGCCGCCGCCGAGTGCGCAATGGCAGCTGATCCAATGCCGGCCTCACTTGAGAATACAGCACGCTTGAACCCCTGAACCAGCACACCAATCATGCCGCCGCCCACGGCAGTTGGCGAAAAAGCCTCGGTAACGATAAGGTTCAGAGCGGCAGGAACAACGCTTATATGTGTTAAAATAATCCACAGACATGCGGCCAGATAAATCAATACCATCAGCGGCACAACCGCTTCAGCTGTATGGGCAATACGGCGAATACCACCGATGATTACAACCCCGACCGCAGTCGCCATGATCAGACCGAATACCCAGGGAAAATCTTTGAAAAATGAAATTTCATCCTGAACAGCACCCATAGCCTGACTGACCTGAAAGGCATTCCCCCCACCCAGGGAAGCGCCAATGGTAAGAATTGCGAACAGGACGGCCAGATATTTACCCAGAGAAGGCATCCCCTTCTCCTTCAATCCTTTGGAAAGATACTCCATGGCTCCGCCCATGACCCTGCCATCGGGACGGAACTCCCGATACATCTGGGCCAGTGTTACCTCGGTAAACTTGGCTGTCATACCAAAAAATCCCGCCACAACCATCCAGAAGGTTGCACCCGGCCCGCCAATACTGACAGCAATGGCGACCCCGGCGATATTGCCCAGACCTACGGTGGCGGACAAGGCCGTAGTGAGCGCCTGAAAGGGTGAAACATCACCCTTATCCTCGGCTGAACGGTATTTTCCACGCAGGATATTGAAGGCGTGACCCATCATACGAAGGTTGATAAAACCAAAACGAAAGGTCAGGTAAACAGCACCAAAAATCAGCCAGGCTACAATAAACGGCAACTCCCCTGCCCCCGGCAATACGTCAAAAAATAACACCGAGGCCATATAGCCATTGACCGTACCAAAAAACGCATCTGCACCGTTCTCCGCTGCCAGGGCATGCTGTGGCAGGAGAATGACGAAGAATAATATCAGGATGGATTTCATCTGTTCGACCAGCGTCTAAAAAGTTTTTCCATTCCAGCCCCACATAGATCGATCGGGACTGGAAAAGCCTATATAGACCCGCGACGGGTTTATATGCAACTCGTTCTCAAGCAAACTGCAAAATACTTCTGAAAACTCTGCAGTCCGTTCAGCAGGAAGGCCAAGGCTTTTCAGACGCAGATAGGCAGCAGGCTCACTGCTGCCGCCGAAAAGCATGGATGTGTCTGCTTCAAGCGTAACCATCACATATTGCTCAGGCTTACCTAGCAACTCCGCCACCCTGGCGGATACTCTGCCCAACAATCGCTGCTTCTCCCCGTCCTCAATACTCACACTGGTCTGGATGGATAAATACGGCATGTCTCTTCCCCGCCATTTGATGCTGCGGCAGAGACTATCGCGAAACCTTCCCCCTTTCAGCAAGAAAACACAAGAAAACCGGATTTATTGAAGATATGTTTTACCTCTGCGTACCCTGGGGGGGCTCACGGACACGACATGATATGTCGTATGATCCCGTATACTTGAGTAGAAAATCAAATACAGGAGCGAATTAGCGTGACATATCCTTATAATGGAAAAGATTGTTCAATTTCTATTAAAATTAAAAACCATGATTTTAGTTTAAGCGGAAGTTATTCGCATGATTATTTGTTAAAAAAGTACACACTGAGCAAAGAATATGATGTGATTACCTATGAAGATGATGAGTGTTATAAATTTATTCGTGTCCAAAATAAAAAGAAAGGAGCATTTTTACTAACAGCTATATCAGCCAGTCTTGATGATTTTGTGGGCAACATTTTATACACCGGGGATTTTCTTAAAGCAGTGAAACTTGCAGATCAGATTATAACTCGGGGCAATCTTCCTTCCTTCAAAAATTATATGGCCGAGAAATATAATTCAGGTT
>CAYLYU010000040.1:0-14567 GCA_964387725.1 uncultured Zetaproteobacteria bacterium
CAGCGTCAGGGTTATGTTCAAGTGATGATACTGACGTGCTTACAGCATTTGGCAACAAGGCGTCGTCGGCACTCAGGTAACCCAGCAACTCACCCTTTGCCATATCCCAGCCTTTATTAAGGGTAGCTGACTGACCCATATTGGCATGACTTTCCCGGAAGAATTTTCTCTTGTCTTCTTTCAGTATATCCGAAGTTTCATCCGTTGAACCGTCATCAAGCACGATAAGCTCGATAAGAGGATAATCCTGACACAGGACGCTATCTATTGCTTCCTTCAGATACCTGGCGCAATTGAAGGCCGGGATCACGATGGAGACGATGGGCAGGTTCGCGTTCAACTGCGCATTAATCGCAATGAAGAAAAACAAGAGTCAGATCGTCATCCCGGGCTGGCTCACCAAACTGTTTCAGGTCTCTCATTATTTGTTCAGGCAATAAAGCAGGTTCGGTTAAACGATGCCTGCTCACCCATTCTTCCATTCGGCGCATACCATACAGACTGTTTATATCATGGCGCGAACGTATATCCGTCAGCCCGTCAGAAAAAATTGCCAGCATATCTCCTTCTTTCAATTCCGACTCGTTTACTATTGGAGTCAGAACAGGCTGTAACCCCAGAGGAGGATCGGAAGCCTCAAGCAACAGGGCGCCGTTTTCCGCAGCCAGCACGGCGGGCAAATGTCCTGCATTCATCCAGCGGAGAGAGGAAGACTCCGGACTGATTTCTGCAATAAACGCTGTAACAAACTGGCCACGCTTCATAATTCGGAAAAGGGACTGATTCATGAACGCCGGAATTTTCTCAAAGGGATGCCCTGAACCTGAAAGCGTATTCAGCATTGCATGCAAATTTGAAACGGTTAGCGCGGCCGGATAACCCTTGCCCGAAACATCCGCTACAACAAGCCATAAACGCCCATCAGGCAACTCAATAAAATCGTAATAGTCTCCTCCTACTTCATAGCAACTTTCCTGGATGGCAAACAGTGAATAACCGGGAATATCCGGTGTTTTTGCCGGCAGGAGACCCTTCTGAATATCTGCGGCAATCTGCAAACTGTCCTTCATATCGGCGCGTTCCTGCAAACCTTCCAGTGCTGTGTTCAGAGATCTTCCCATCGTTCCGGTTTCATCATCACTCAGGATTGCCACCCGATGATTGAACTTCCCTGTTCTGATGGACTGAATCCCCAGCGCAAGCTCGCCGAAGACCATCTTCAGCAGGCGGCTCATGGTATGAACCAGATAGGAACCTATAATAAACACTCCGAAGAACATAATGGTCATCTGGGCAAAGATAATCTGCCGATCACCGGGATCCTGAAGGCCCTGGCCGAGAAAGAAAAACAAAGCCATCAGGGCAATGGGAATGATGCTGGTTAACAGGAAAAGAAGCCAGGGACGCCTGCTAACGCTAATCAGAATATCACGGGTTTCTGCATGATTCAGATTATCAGAAAAAACACCAAAATTACTCAGTTTCTTTCGAAGCTGTGTAGTAAATATCAGAGTTTGAGCAAAGCCAAGGGCTGTTGAAACACAGGCGAACGCAAAACAGGACATGACACCGGTCGCCACAAACAAAGTCTTTGTTGAATCCTTTAAGGGGCCTGCGTCAAACGGGACCAGAGTCAAAATGATATAGCTCGCAAACAGTGTTCCAACCAGAAGAAAAGCAGCGGAAATTCTGTAGGGTAATCTGGAGATTGCAGACTGAAGCAACCGGGGATGGGCAAGTAAACCCGGAGACCATCTCTTCATTATCGCTGCGATTGGCTCATATGCCCAAAGTGAGGCAAGAGAAAAACCAGTGATATAAATCGAAAGGTCTGTGGCTACAATCATCAGATATTCCGGCCCCGCATTCCAGCCTCCGCCACTAACGAGATTCCCGACAGGGCCAGCAAGATAAACAAGCACAACTGGCCACATGGTTGAAATGAAGGCCAGACGTGAGACACCATCCGGAGAATCGACAGATGGCGGTATTTGTGAAGTCATGCCGGAAATATACTAGCCGGAAGAGCCTCAGTCATGCATGCATAGTTCTCTAAAAAACCTGATCCGGTTCGATTCCTTATTTACTCTTTCAATTTCCAACCAATACGCCACAAAACCCAACAGGCTGCCACGCAGAACAGCGTTGCGCCGCCGACCACCCACAGGGAGGAATACGGGTTTGTATCCCCTACTCCGATGAACCCATAGCGGAAACCATCGATCAGATAAAAGAAGGGGTTGAAATGATTCATCTGTTGCCAAAAAGGCGGCAATTGCTTGACCGAATAAAAAACGCCGGAAAGAAAGGTTAATGGCATAATGACGAAGTTATTAATCAAAGCCATATCATCAAATTTATCCGACCACATACCGGCGATCAGACCCAGTCCGCCCATCAGGATACTTCCGCAAAGACCATAGAGAAAAATCAGACCCAGGTGTTCAAATGTTAGCGCAGTAAACGGAGCAAGCACGGTCAACAGCACGGTAGCAACAATCAGGGCACGCACAATGGCAGCGGCCAGAAACGCACCCACCACCTCCATAGCTGACAGCGGTGCCATAAGCAGATAGATATGCACATTCATCACCTTGCCGACAATCATGGAACTGGAGGTGTTGGCAAATGCGTTCTGTAGCATGGACATCATGACCAGACCAGGAATAAGGAAGCTGAAATAATCCACATCCAGACCCGGCACCGAACGATCACCCATGGCATAGCGGAAGATCAACAGATAGAGGATGGCAGTTAACGCCGGAGCCACAATCGTTTGCATTTTCACATTCATAAAGCGGCGGGTTTCTCGCGCAAACAAAGTCCACATTCCCCGCGGATTGGTGAACATTGTTTCTAATCCAGCGTCAGACGCATGAAAACATCTTCCAAATCCTCCTGACGCACACCTGCATCGTCCGGCGGACCAAAACGCGTTACCGCCGCCTGATATGCTTCATGAAAGCTGGATCTTGTCCCGCCTCCATGGTGCAAAGTCAGGCAAACGCCCTTGCCATTGCTGCGTGGCTGAAAACCGTCAAGGGCCACAACATCTTCATCGGTGAGGCTAAAGCCTTCACCGTAACTTAGCCATAGGTAGCGACCGGCAACCTCGCGCATCAGTTCGCGCATCGGGCGATCAGCCACTACCTGTCCATCATCAATGATGGTCACGTGATCACACAATTCCTCAGCCTCCTCAAGGTAGTGTGTCGTTAACAGGATGGTCGTACCCTCTGAATTTAGCTCACGCATAAATGCCCAAAGTCGCCGGCGAATCCCTACATCCACGCCGGCAGTAGGCTCATCCAGGATCACCAGTGGTGGCTTGTGCACCAATGCCTGGGCTACTAGCAGGCGACGCCGCATGCCTCCGGAAAGCTGTCGCGTGTTCTTGTCAGCATGTTCGGCCAGTTCCAGCCGTTCCAGCAAGGTGTTCATCCATTTGGGATCAGGACGACGACCATATAAACCACAGCTGATCTTAAGCACCTCACGGATCGTAAAGAACGGGTCAAAAGCTATCTCTTGCGGCACCACTCCCATATTTTGCTTACACCAGGCCTTATCCTGAAAAATATCGTGACCGAACAAGCTTGCCGAGCCACTACCCGGTCGTACAATATCCGCCAGGATATTGATCATGGTACTCTTGCCAGCTCCATTCGGACCCAACAAGGCGTAGAAGCCTCCCTTGGGAACTGTCAGTGACACACCCTGCAAAGCTACTTTTTTGTTACCATAGATTTTGTGCAGGTTGTGAACCTGTAGAGCAGCCTCAGTCATCCAAACGGAGTGCTAAAAAACGGCGTCGAAAAATCCCGAGATTGCCCTCAGTATCCCGCATTGGCGCAGCCGCCATTCTCGGACGGGGTGAAAGACTGGCCACAACCGCAGGTTGATCCAGCATTGGGGTTGCGTATAACGAAGGATGAACCCTGAAGCGATTCCTGGTAATCGATTTCAGAACCTTTTAACAAGTCCATGCTCATAGGATCCACCAACAGTTTCACACCGTGGTTTTCAATCGTTGTATCCTCGTCGTTGATCTTCTCGTCAAAGGTAAACCCATATTGGAAGCCGGAACAGCCGCCTCCTGAGACGAAAACGCGCAAATTGGTTTTGCCGTTGTTCTCTTTCTCCAACAGCTTCTGAACTTTTCGTGCTGCATTTTCTGTTAGACCAAGTGGAATAGACGAAGGCATTGCAACTCCTGTTTCCCATTTTATTTGCTGCGGGCGAATTCATTATCAACAATTAACTTGCTTGCTGCAAGCTCTGCTTGCAGGTCGCGTCTGGCTTTCTTATGCTCCACTGTATTGAGGGAGTATTTATGGACGTCTCAGAATTACTGGCATTTACCGTCAAGAGCAAAGCCTCTGACTTGCATATTTCATCATCGGAGCCACCTTTTCTACGCATCCATGGTGACATGACACGTATCAAAATGCCGCCGTTGGATAGTAAAGATGTCCAGAATATGATCTACGATATCATGACAGACAATCAGCGGAAGCGTTTTGAAGAGCACCTCGAACTGGATTTCTCCTTCTCTCTGGGTGACATCGCCCGCTTCCGTGTAAACGCTTTCTGGCAAAATCGGGGGATGAGCGCCGCCTTCAGGGTGATTCCAAAAGATGTATTCAGCCTCGAACAACTCAACTGCCCCAAAATATTCAAGGAAATTGCCATGACGCGCAAAGGCATTTGTCTGGTTACCGGCCCGACCGGATCCGGTAAATCGACTACGCTGGCGGCAATGGTTGACCACCGAAACCAAAGCGAACGGGGACACATTCTCACCATTGAGGATCCCATAGAGTTTGTCCACAGTTCTCGAAACTGTCTGGTCAGTCAACGCGAGTTGGGGCCGCATACCCATTCATTTGCCAATGCCCTGAGAAGTGCTTTGCGCGAAGATCCGGATACTATTCTTGTGGGAGAGTTGCGAGATCTGGAAACGATTCGCCTGGCACTTACCGCTGCGGAAACAGGACACATGGTTTTCGGCACCCTGCACACATCCTCAGCTCCAAAAACCATTGACCGTATCATTGATGTTTTTCCGGCAGCGGAGAAAGATATGGTTCGGGCTATGCTTTCCGAGTCTCTTACTTCTGTCATAGCACAAGCACTGATCAAGACCGCAGATGGAGCCGGCAGGGTAGCTGCACATGAAATCATGCTGGGAAATCCGGCCATACGCAATCTGATTCGCGAAAACAAGGTTCCTCAAATGGTTTCAATTATTCAAACCGCGTCGCGCGAAGGCATGCAGACTATGGATGCATCACTTCAGGATTTGGTCAAATCAAGAAAAATTTCCCAGCATGCAGCCCTGGAGCGCGCAACAAATAAACGCCTGTTTGGCGGAGGGGGAACATAACAATGGCTGAACCTGCTTCTCTACAAAAAATAAGCATCAAGCAATTGTTGACGATTATGGTGCGCAAAGATGCCTCAGACCTGTACATCGCATCCGGTTTTCCACCTGCTTTTCGTATCAATGGTGTTGTTTACCCGCTTAAGCAAGAACCTTTTGAAGCTATTACCTGCGAACAACTGGGCATTTCCTGCATGAGCGAAAAACAGCGCACTGCTTTTGCCACTGACTACGAGATGAATCTGGCCCTTCACTACCCTGAGTTGGGCCGTTTCCGGGTAAACATCTTTCGCCAGCGCGGCAATGTCGGTTTGGTTATTCGTCAGGTTAAGACGCAGATACCCACAATTGATAAGCTGGGGCTTCCTCCTGTATTCAAGGAACTTTCTTCGGGCAAACGAGGCCTGATCATTGTAGTTGGGGCTACAGGTTGCGGCAAATCAACTTCTCTTGCCGCCATGGTTGACTGGCGCAACGGTCGGCAGGCGGGACATATCATCACGATTGAAGATCCTATTGAGTTCGTACACGAGCATAAAAAGTCAGTGGTTACCCAACGGGAAGTCGGCACAGATACACACGACTATAAAGTCGCACTGAAAAACACGCTGCGCCAGGCTCCGGATGTTATTTTAATTGGTGAAATCAGGGATCGTGAAACAATGGAGCTTGCCCTTGAGTTTGCCGAAACCGGACACTTGTGCATGGCAACACTGCATGCTAACAATGCCAATCAGGCTATGGAACGGATCATTAATTTCTTCCCTAAGGAAATGCATGCGCAGGTCAACCTGAATATAGCCCTGAACCTCAAAGCTATTCTTTCCCAGCGACTGGTTCGAACCGTAAACAAGACACGTACTGCTGCCATCGAGATACTGATGAACACACCGCATATTAGCGACCTGATCATGAAGGATAAAATAACCAGCATCAAAAGTGCAATGGCTGAAGGTCAAACCCATGGCATGCAGACCTTTGATCAACATTTAATAAAGCTCTGGAAAGAAGGGCATATCAATGAAGATGAGGCCCTCCGGCAGGCAGACTCCTACAATGATATGCGCCTGAGCATCAAAATGTCGAAACTGGAAGGTTCGGATGAGAATTCGCATCTGGATCAACTTAGCAGCGGAGTTGAGCTGGACATCGACAGGGATGACGGGTTCAGCTTTTGATGGGTGAACGGAACCTGATTGACAGCCTTCTGCGGACCGCCTGTAAAAACGGGGCCTCCGATTTAATTGTTCGAACCGGTGACCGTATAAGATTTCGAATAAACGGCGCTATTGTCTGTGCTCCTGTTGACAAGATTCAGCCTCCTGATCGGGAAGGTGTTATCAACATGATCCGGCATTTGCTACGCACGTCGACCGAGACGGAAGATATCGAAAGGGTTCAGCATCTTGATTTCCATTATACGCTTGAAGGCATCGCCCATTTTCGCATCCATATCATGCGTACCTGTAACAATTTCGGCCTGGTTGCACGGGTTATTCCCCAACAGCCATCCAGTGTTGAGCAACTGGGTCTTCCGAATATTCTTCATACTATAGCCAAATATCGTAACGGGCTTATTCTTGTTGCCGGCACGACAGGCTCTGGAAAATCAACAACGATGGCTGCAATGATCGCCCAGATCATTAAAGAAAGACCGGTACATGTCGTTACACTTGAAGACCCCTTGGAGTTCCGTTACGAAACCAGCTTCAAAGGTACAGTTTGCCAGCGGGAAGTCGGTCGCGATGTCGCTGATTATTCCCGTGGCCTGGTCGATGCCATGCGGGAATCCCCCGATGTCATTCTGGTTGGTGAGGCGCGTAACCGCGAAGTACTTCAAGAAGCGATCACCGCTGCAGAAACCGGGCACCTGGTCATGGCTACTGTCCACTCCACAACGGCGATCGGTACCATGCAACGATTTGTGTCAGCATTTGGTCTGGATGAACAGGGGGCGATTTGCGAGCGCCTGGCTGAAAACCTTCGTGCCATTATCGTGCAAAGATTATTACCACTGAAGACCGGAAGCGGAAGAGTGGCGGCCATGGAAATTATGATTCGCAATGCCGTGATTAAACACTTTATTCTGGATCCTGAACGCTGGCGGGAAATTCCCAAGGTCATGGAAGAAGGCCGGGATTTGTTTGGCAGCCAAAGTTTTGATCAACATCTGGAACTTTTGGTCAAATCAGATAAAATTAAATATGAAGAAGCGCTCGCCAATGCGGTTTTTCCCGAAGACTTTGCCATGCGTATGGGGAGGCAATAGAGCACAGTCCTGCATTTCAGGATGACAGTGCCAGCAATGCCTTTTTCATCTCATTTGTCCAAAATCTGATGCTTGCCTTGTCAGTGGCTTGCTCGGGCACATGTATTATTTTCCCAAAGCTTATTTTGGCACGTCCTCGGCGGAAAAAAGGTGGCCACATATGATGCCGATCAAAAGGCCATACACCTGTAACGCGAAAAGGCAGGATGGGTGCACCTGTCTCCAGAGCGAGAACCACAGCTCCGGGTAATACGCGTTTCAGGGGAATTCTGGGGTTGGCAGCTCCCTCAGGGAAGATGCATAGCACTTTTCCCCGATGCAGGGCCTGACTTGCATCTTCCAGAGCCCGCCGGTTGACACCACCGGGCTTGACCGGAATAGCGCCAACATAGTTAAAGAACCAGCGAAAATACCACATGGAATTATAATATTCTCTTGTCATCAGAAAATGCAGGTGCCTGTCAACAACTGCCTGCACCAGCAAGGGATCAACACCTGAGCGGTGATTACCAACCAGGATTACCGGGCCTTCCGGCAAGCTGTATGCTTCTGACGACAAGCGCTGCCACCATCTGCAATAGCAATTATTGAGGTAATACATCCAGGAATGTGCTCGCACTGGTGCATACTATCAGTATTAAGCCACATAGTGCACGAAGGCGGACAGTCGCTGATTTCATCGTTAAAGTTGCAACATGCCCCTTCTGACATTGCATCGTATTCACAAGGCTTATGGCCCGCAGATCCTTCTTGATAATCTCTCCCTAACCGTCAAACGTGGTGCACGTATCGGTTTGATCGGAAGAAATGGCACAGGGAAATCAACAATGCTAAAGCTGATATCAGGCCTGATTGAAGCTGACAGCGGCGACTTGACCATGCGCACCGGCGCAAAGGTTGCCTATCTCGATCAGGCTCCCCATTTCGAAACCGGGAAAACTGTCTTTTCAGTTGTTGCAAGCGGATTGGGAGAATTGGCAGATGCCTTGCAAACCTATGATGATACTGTGCAGTCAATGACCACTGACTCATCCGAAAGAGCTATAAAAAGATTGTCCCTGTTGCAAACGAACCTGGAAAGAAGTGGAGCATGGCAGTACAAGGTCAGAGTCGAAACAGCCATTTCACGTTTAGAGCTGGATCCCCATCAGAAAATTGGCGTTCTTTCAGGAGGCTGGCTTCGGCGTGTTGCGCTGGCAAAAGCTTTTGTGGCTGAGCCTGATCTTTTGCTGCTGGATGAACCGACAAATCACCTTGATATTCCGTCTATAGAATGGCTGGAAGATTTTGTTGCCGGATTTCCCGGGGCTGTTGTATTTATCACGCATGATCGCTATTTCCTTGATGCTATAGCCGAGGAAATTATCGAGCTTGATCGGGGGAAGCTCACCCACTTTCCCTGTTCATATGCTGATTACCTCGAAAAGAAGGCCGAACTCATAAGTATTGAGGCAGTTCAACGACGCAAGTTCGATCAGTTGCTTGCTCAGGAAGAACGCTGGATCAGGAAGGGTATTCCTGCCAGGCGGAAACGCAATGAAGGACGTGTGCGCAACCTTACTGAGCTACGTCAGCAAAGGGCATCAAGGAAATTACGCGGTGGAAATATAGAACTACGTGTCAGCAGGGGCATAAAACCGGGAAAGATGCTGATTGAGACGATAGATATTTCCCATAGCTTCGGTCCTCAGAAAATCGCCAGAGACTTCAATCTGAAAATAATGGCGGGAGATCGCATCGGCTTGATTGGCCCGAATGGGGTCGGAAAAACTACATTACTCAGGATACTTCTGGGCGAATTAAAACCTGACAATGGGCGAATCCGTCACGGCGTCCGATTAGCCCCGGCCTTCCTGACACAGATGCGTAAGCTTGATCCGGAGATGAAACTCAAGGATGTGCTTTTACCGACCGGAGGCAATTATGTACATGTTGCCGGAGTGGAGCCCCGACATATCACTTCTTATATGCAGGATTTCCTGTTTGATCCGGAAAAGCTTCGCAGTAAGGTTTCTACGCTGTCAGGCGGTGAGCAAGGCCGTTTGTTTCTGGCTAAATTGCTGCTCGAGCCGGCGAATTTGCTGGTGCTGGATGAGCCAACCAATGATCTCGATATCGGCACACTGACTGTGCTGGAACAAGCTCTGGCTAATTATAACGGTACCGTGCTTCTGGTCAGCCATGACAGGGCCTTCATGGATCGAGTGGCAGCGCGTATATTGACCTTTGAAGGTGACGGGAAGATGGTTGCAATTGAAGGTAGCTATTCGGACTACGCAGTCTGGAGATATAAGCAGCAAAATAACAGTAATCTTCTGGTCGCCAAAACAGGCACTAAATCCAGGGAGAAGGGACTATCCAGAAAACTTTCCTATAAAGATCAGCGGGAACTTGATGCGCTGCCTCTGGCAATTGAACAAATGGAGCTTGAACAGTCCGTGATTGAGGAACGGTTTTGCCATATGAACTATTTTAGTGAAGACGCTCAAGGCTTCAGAACAGATCAAGCCAGACTTTCAGAGTTACGGCAGCAACTCGCCAACACCTATGAACGTTGGGAATTGCTGGAGTTGAAGCAGGAGGAACTGACTGCGGAATAATTGCCACATGATGTAACTTTGAGCAGAATCAAAGCTTTACGCTTGTTTTGTCGGTGTTATGCTTTAGCACCATGGTAGAATTGGGTTCTAAATGTCGCCTTTTCATGGTGCCGCTGATTTTCGGGCTCGGTGCCTGCGCAAGCTCTCCTTCCCATACGACCAAAAAGACATCCCCGATCATTCCAGATCAAATCATCACATCTGAGCAAAAAGAAAAGGTCAGCTCCAGAAAACCCCAACCTTTATCAGAAAGAACTTCGCTAATATCTGCAAGGGATCAGAAAAACAGGAGCGGATCCAAATGGTCGCTGATCGTACCCGGTGCTCCCCCTGTAGAAATCGGTCTCGAGAACGAGCCGGCCATTCATGAGAAACCATCCCTGCGTCTGGGTGAGGGTATACGTCCAAATGAGATGGCCAGGATTAAGAAGGAAGCAAAGCGCATTTACTGGAAACACTGGCCGGTAAGTGGTAAACGATCCACTTATTATCGGCAGCGGATACTGGATGTCTTTTTGGACATGAATGCGCCACTAGAGTTGCAGGTTGTCCCCATTGTTGAGTCGGGATACAACCCCTATGCCATCTCACCCAGCGGAGCCATGGGTTTATGGCAGTTAATGCCCGGCACTGCCCGATATCTGGGTGTGCCTCGTAACGCCTCTCTTGATGGGCGCAGGCATGTGGAAGAAAGCACCCGCGCCGCACTTAAATACTTGCTCTATCTCAGGAAGAAATTTAATTACTGGCCATTGGCAATCGCTGCTTATCACGTTGGACCAGGCCACATGGAACGCAGGCTTCGTAGGCGGCCGTGGAAGCCTGAGCAGGGAATTAATAATATGCCCGCTCCCTATATCACAAGAGGCTATGTACGTCATGTCATTGGTCTGGCTGCCCTGTATTATGAAGATTCTTTGCTGTTCCCCGAAGCTATCAATACCGAGGCACTGACAATTCAGGGGCCGGTTGACCTGACTGAACTGGAAAGCGCCTCAGGCCTGGACAAAACTTCTCTTTTCTTATTAAACCCCGGCCTTGAACAGAGCCAGTACCTGGTCGGGCCTGTTACATTTCATGTCCCTGCCGATCAACTTATGCTTGTACAGGCCAATATAAAGGAGGCCAAACCAAGATCTTTCCATATTACTGTGAAGCGTGGAGACACGCTTTGGAAAATTGCCAGACAACATCATACTTCCGTGGAATCCCTTAAGGGCCTGAATCCTGACGCGAATAAAATTTTACACATTGGACAGCGTTTGAAGGTGCGTTCGAGCACCGCGGGCAAGCTCAAATATACTACTGCTGCCAACCCTTTGCTTTCCTCCAGAAGGCTGGTTCGCTATAAAGTTCGTCGTGGTGATTCCGTTTGGGGCATTGCCCAGAGGTTTGGCACTTCCACTAGAGCTATAAGCAAGGCCAACCAGCTTGGCAAGAGAGGCCTTATCCGACCGGGTCAAAAACTTCTGATTCCTGCCTCAGGCCAGTATAAGGGTAAAGGCCCATCAACTAATAAGCGCATTCGTTACACTGTACGAAACGGTGATTCCCTGTGGAGGATTGCCAGAAAATTTGGCACTTCTATAGATGCCATTGCCCGCACAAACAAGCTTAATAAGAATCACACACTTCGTCCGGGCGACAGACTGTGGGTGCTGGCCTCCGCCCGCTCCTACTAATCAGAACCGGTAGTTTCATTGCATATTATTCGATTTCTGACAGTACTGTGTCTGCTGGCATGTTCCGATAATTCAGGGAACCCCCAACATGAAATCCCCTCCAACCCAACAACTCAGGCTTTGCCGACTCAGGGGGATCGTCTGGTTTCCGCCAGCATTGGAGACGCTACCAACCTGATTCCAATGATTGCCGGCGATGCCTCCAGCCACGCTATTGCCGGTCAAATGTATCTTTCCCTGCTGAAATATGATCGTGACCTGAATCTGGTTGGTCAACTGGCAGAATCATGGGTAATTTCCGAAGATAAGCTTTCTATCACCTTTATATTAAAACCAAATCTTCTCTGGACCGATGCTGTACCGCTTACCAGCGCAGACTGCGCCTTTACACTTAAACTGATTCAGGACGATCATACCCAGAGTCCCTATAAGGCGGATTACATCAAGGTTGTCAGTTTTGATACACCTGACCCATCCACCTTTATCGTGCACTACGCTGAGCCCTATTCCCCTGCCCTCTCATCCTGGGGATCGCTGGCCATTTTGCCGAAACACATTTTCGCTCAGGAAGATATTATGAACACCCCGCTTTCACGTAAGCCAAAGGCTACAGTCGGCCCTTACGTGCTGGCAGATTGGCAAGCACAACAGTCTATTCTCCTGAGTGCAAATAGTAGTTATTACGATGGGCCAGTCTGGATTTCAGAACGGCTGACCCGGATTATTCCCGATACAGCCACACAGTTTCTTGAGCTTTCTGCCGGAAACCTGGATTCAATGAACCTGACTCCAACCCAGTATAATCGCCTGTTTCCTATCAAGCCCTTCCTTATGAGCAACTACCAGCGATATCAATATCTGGACTTTGGCTACACCTACCTTGGTTTCAATCTCAAACGAAAGCCCTTTGATGATGCCCGTGTGCGAGAAGCTATCGCCTATGCCATCGACCGTCAGGAATTACTGGACGGGGTACTTCTTGGCCTGGGTGAGATTATTTCCACCCCCTACAAGCCCGGCACCTACTGGGTAAATGATAACATTAAGCCGCGTTCTTATTCTATTGATAAGGCAAGAGGATTACTTTCAAGTTCAGGTTGGAATGACAGCGATGGCGACGGCATCTTAGATAAAGACGGGAAGCCCCTTTCCTTTACTATTCTGACGAACAATGGTAATAAACAGCGAGCAGATTCGGCTACGATTATTCAACAGAGACTGAAGCAAGCCGGAATTGAGGTGAAGGTGCGGCTGGTGGAGTGGTCTGCATTTATTGAGAACTTCATCAACAAACGCAATTTTGAGGCTGTGATCCTGGGCTGGTCGCTCTCTCCTGAACCGGATCAGTATAGTATCTGGCATTCATCGCAGACCGGAGAAAGAGAGTTTAACTTCCTTTCCTATGCCAATGCCAAGGTTGATAAAGCCCTGGTGGAGGCAACCCGAACCTTTAACCGGGCCGAACGTAAGCAATATTATGATATAGTGCAGGAAGAAATATACAAAGATGTTCCCCTTGTCTTCCTTTATGCTCCCTACTCTTCACCAGCCATCCATAAACGCATCCACGCAATCAAACCGGCCCCGGCCGGCATCGGCTACAACAGTGAACACTGGTTTGTGCCCAAGCCTGAGCAGAAATATCAGGTGGGGATGCAGCCCTAAGTTCTGCAACAACCCTTTCCCCGCTGCACCGGCGGGCAGTGGGTATCTCCATAGGAACAAAACACGCAGCAGTCGCCTGGTTTGGGTTTCAAGAGGGTATGGCAGTTCTCGCATTCATAAAACCACTGGCAAGCATCCTTGGGCATGGTCTCCTGCTTTTGTTGGCCACATTCCGGACAGGCGATGATGGATTCCAGCTTCACTTGCATACCGTATCCACGTTCTCTTTGCGGAAATAGGCATAAACGGTAAGGCCGACGAAGAAGACGAGTGCAGGCATGAGCACATAGTCCAGATATCCTACCCAGGCAGCCAGCCCGACCGCACCGAAAATCACCACCAGCACGGGCGTGAAGCAGCACAAGGCAGTAATGACAGAACCGATGATACCGGTTTTCAGTAATGACCGTGAATCAAGCATCTTTATCCTCCAGTGATTTCAAAACAGGGCAGGAATCATCACCTTTACCACTTTCACACCGTTGGACAAGTTCAAGTAAAATGCCATGCATGGTTGAAAGCTTTTCTATACGATCTTTGATGTCGTCAGCCTTCTTTTCCGCAACTTTCCTAACCCGGGTACAATCTGAACCATCGGCACGCAAGCCAAGCAGTTGTTTGATCTCTTTCAGGGTGAAGCCCAGCTCCTTGGCATGCTGAATGAATCTAAGATGCTGGATATCCTCATCTGCATATTGCCGGTAGCCACTCACCGAACGTGTCACTGAGCCGAGCAATTCCCGCCGCTCATAGTAGCGAACTGTATCGACGCTGAGACCGACCTGCCGGGCCGCCTTGCCAATATTCATGCCGACAGTCTAAACCATGGAGCAAACTCCAGGGTCAAGAAATTTTTACAGAAGTCCCTCATCGTGCCAGCATTTGTAATAACAGCCTTTTGCATGGAGACTAAGAAAAACTGGCTGTGCTCAATCTCCGGGGATTCAACCTAGAAACCTCAGTTGGGA
>CAYLYU010000041.1:0-14222 GCA_964387725.1 uncultured Zetaproteobacteria bacterium
CCACGCATAAAAATCTGCGGAATTACCCGAAAAGAGGATGCTCTTGCTGCCACTCTTCTGGGTGTTGATGCCCTGGGGTTTGTATTTTATGAGAAAAGCCCTCGCTATATCGCGCCTTCCGATGCAGCTGTTATCATCAAGGCATTACCGCCGTTTGTTACCACTGTAGGTCTGTTCGTCAATGCAGCTCAGGCCGTAATTGACGAAACGCTTGCAGCCTGCTCACTCGATATTCTTCAATTTCATGGCAATGAATCACCAGAAACCTGTGCCGCTCAGGACAGACGTGTTATCAAGGCCATACCGATTGATTCAGCTGAAGATCTGACCGTCGCGGCTGACTATAGTTTCTCTGTTTTGCTTGATGCCAAAGCCCCCGGGGGCATCTATGGCGGATCTGGAAAAAGTTTTGACTGGCCTTTACTGAAGACATTTCATCATCCTTATCCCATTATTCTGGCAGGTGGCCTGAATGGGAATAATGTGCAGGATGCCCTGGCGATTCGCCAGTTTTATGCTGTGGATGTATCATCCGGGGTTGAATCCGGGCCGGGCATCAAAGATGCAGAGAAAATGCGGCACTTTGTTGAACGCGTTAAGACCTTAAACCGGCAGAAGGAGCACATTTGAACCAATTATCTGGTCAAGCAAGCGATCTGGATATCCTGCATCGGCCTGACCAAGGTGGTCACTTCGGCAGATTTGGTGGTCGCTTTGTGTCTGAAACTCTAATGGCACCACTTGAAGCGTTGGAAACATCCTTTGAACAAGCCTGGGCCGACCCGACATTTCAGGATGAACGTTACAAGCTTCTGGCTGATTATGTTGGCAGGCCGACACCCCTTTTCCATGCCCGCTGCCTGTCTGATGAGGTTGGTGGCGCCGGGATACTGCTTAAACGTGAGGATTTAACGCACACCGGCGCTCACAAGATTAACAATACCATTGGACAGGGTTTGCTTGCCCGGAGCATGGGAAAACGGCGCGTCATTGCCGAAACAGGTGCCGGTCAACATGGCGTGGCGACTGCCACGGTGGCGGCAATGCTTGATATGAAATGTGATGTCTATATGGGCCGGGAAGATATGCGACGCCAGGCACCGAACGTACTCCGCATGCAGCTTCTTGGTGCCAGTGTTATCCCGGTCGACTCGGGCACCGCTACGCTCAAGGATGCCCTGAACGAGGCCATGCGTGACTGGGTTGCGAGTTGCCGCGACACCTTTTATATCATTGGCACGGTTGCCGGACCGCATCCTTATCCGCTTATGGTGCGACAATTTCAGTCTGTCATAGGCCAGGAAGCCCGCGGTCAGTGTTTAAAACAGATCGGGCGATTGCCCGATGTGGCAATCGCCTGTGTCGGCGGCGGCTCAAATGCCCTCGGCCTGATGCACCCCTTACGTGATGATCCGATTCGATTAATAGCCGTAGAGGCCGCCGGAGAAGGGATACATTCAGGCAAACATGCCGCCTCGCTGACTGCGGGAAAGCCGGGTATATTGCATGGTAATCTGACCTGCCTTCTGGAAAATGGTGAAGGGCAAATTCAGCCTACGCACAGTATATCCGCCGGCCTTGATTATCCCGGTGTTGGCCCCGAACTGGCAGCAATGGCCGAGCAGGGGCGGCTGGAACTTGAAACAGTAACCGATGAAGAAGCCCTGCAAGCCTTTCAGCGACTGTCAAAATGCGAGGGAATCCTTCCCGCTCTGGAGTCAAGCCACGCCCTGGCTTATGCCATACGTCTGGCTGCGGAAATGGATAAAAAGCAGTGGATTCTTGTCAATTTATCAGGTCGGGGAGACAAAGATCTCAATACCGTTTGTGAGGAACTCGACGTCGATGTGCAGGGGTTGCTGTCGTGAGTGATCGAATATCTGTTACTGAGTCAGACAGGCTTTCTTTATGCTTTGCCTCTGCGGCTGGAGAGAATCGGGCCGCCCTGATCGGCTATTTGACGGCAGGTGATCCAGATATGGAGACCTCAAAAAAACTTGCCCTCACGCTAGCCAAATATGTGGACATTCTGGAAATCGGCATGCCCTTTTCAGATCCTATGGCTGACGGACCGGTCATTCAGGCAGCCAGCGAACGCGCCCTGGCCTCGGGAATGAATATTGAGGGGGTTTTTGCCCTTGCCTCTACTTTGCGTGAAGCGAATCCCGAACTGGGCATTGTGTTTATGGGTTATGCCAATGTTGCCTACGTCCTGGGTTATGAAAATTTTGCCCTGAAAGCGAAGCAAGCCGGTGGTGATGGTGTTCTCATCGTAGATATTCCACCGGAGGAGTCGGCAGAATTCGATGCTGCTATGCATGCTACTGATTTGCATAGCATCCGCCTGCTGGCACCAACTTCCTCGATCGAACGGCATCGGTTGGTGACAAAATCTGCCAGCGGTTTTCTCTATTATGTCTCGCTGACTGGAGTTACGGGGGCAAAACTTACCGATATCAATGAGATTAAGGAAAAGGTCGAATCCATTCGTCAGCTAAGCAGCCTGCCTATTGGCGTCGGATTTGGTATTCATAGCCCGGATCAGGCCAGACAAATCGGCCAGTTTGCCGATGGAGTGGTCGTGGGAAGCTATTTTGTCGGACAAATTGAGAAGCATCTTGGCGATACTTGTGCCATGATTGCGGCTATGGAACATGCTGCCAGTAATATTCGCCAGGGTCTGAAGCGCTCATGAAGTTTAGGGTGCTGGGTTGCTATGGAGGCCAGCTACGGGGCTTCGACCTCACATCTTTTCTTGTTAACGATAGCATTCTTATCGATGCGGGCTCACCAACGGCAGCCCTGACTCTGGAAGAGCAGTATGGCATTCGCCATATCTTTATATCGCATACTCATCTGGATCATATCAAGGGCATTGCTTTTCTTGCCGATAACCGCGCCTTG
The DNA here is from genome assembly GCA_964387725.1 of uncultured Zetaproteobacteria bacterium. Lineage (GTDB taxonomy): Bacteria > Pseudomonadota > Zetaproteobacteria > Mariprofundales > Mariprofundaceae > CAYLYU01. The sequence continues at coordinate 2,905 of CAYLYU010000041.1, forward strand.
AAATGCATGGGGGGATCCAGCAGAAATCGTCGGCTAAATGTGCACAGCCTGGCTGAAAATCTGGATGTGCTGGAAAAACATTTTTTCAATGAGGCTATCTGGCCTGATTTTACTAAAATACCCTCAAGTTCCGACCCCATTCTAATCTTTGAGGCCATTCAACCGGAAGTTGCTGTTGAGGTTGATGGCGTGAGAATAACTCCCATACCCGTTAATCACCCTGTCCCCTGCACCGGTTTTTTGCTTGAACAGAATGACCTTCAATTCATTTACTCTGCAGATACCGGCCAGACAAGTCGGATTTGGGAAATTGCCAACGCGCAGCCCAACCTTCGAGGATTGATCATCGACTGTTCTTTTCCCAATGAGTATGAACACCTGGCGAACATTAGTGGTCACATGACACCGAAGCTCATGGCGAAGGAATTGAAAAAGTTTGACGGGCTGGGAGATGTCCCCGTATACCTTTACCATATGAAGCCAGAGACTCTGAATATTCTGACAGCGGAGGTGGAGGCCCTTGGCATGCCGCACCTTCGAATGCTTTCCCAGGTAGATGAACTCCTTTTATAGACATGAACTGGATTACCCGATTTATTGAAAAACCAAAGCGGATGCTTGGTTCCCGTGCTGAAGGAGCCCCTGAAGGACTGTGGGAGAAATGTCCGGAATGTGGAGAAGCCATTTATAATCGTGAACTGGTGAAAAATCAGATGGTTTGTCCAAGCTGCTCCCGGCATCTGCGTATCAAGGCCATAGATCGAGCCGGTTTCCTTTTTGATGACAACAGTCTCCAGTTATGTGATGAAAATCTGCGCTCAGTCGATACACTGAATTTCCGCGATAGAAAACGCTATCGTGATCGCTTGAAGGATTCCTCAAAGCGCACAGGAAATCAGGATGCGTTGCGCAATTTTACAGGCACGATCAAAGGCCGTTCCGTTTCTGTATCTATGTTTGAATTTGATTTTATGGGCGGGAGTATGGGTTCTGTCGTCGGTGAAAAACTTGTAAGGGCAATGGACAGGGCAATTGAAAACGGATGGCCATATCTCCTTGTCACTGCCTCCGGCGGAGCTCGCATGCAGGAAGGTATATTCTCCCTGATGCAGATGGCCAAAGCCTCAGCTGTTGCTGCTAAACTTCAGGATGCACGACTTCCCTTTGTCTGCCTGCTGAGCGATCCGACCATGGGTGGCGTATCTGCATCCGTCGCATGGTTGGGGGATATTATCCTGGCTGAACCAGGAGCCCTTATCGGATTTGCCGGCCCTCGCGTAATAAAGGAAACGGTGAATCAGGAACTTCCGGAAGGCTTTCAGCGACCTGAATTCCTACTCGAACACGGTCTGATTGATGATATTGTTGACCGAAGAGAAGTCAGAGATTATCTGGATGTGTTGTTTAGCCACTTAACAAACCATGCCTATCACCCGGTCCTTACATCCTGACTGCAATCAACTGGCGATCTTCGCCGTAAGCTTCACTTTCCTTGACCAACTCCACAAACATTGAACCCTGGCTGAAACAGTTGGGCCTTCCGGCTGCAGACCGTAACTATCAACCGGGCCACGCCCGTATGCGAAGCCTTCTGGAGCAGGTGAAACTGGCTACTCCAACATTGCGAATACGCATTGCAGGTACCAATGGCAAAGGTTCGACCGCCTTCATGTTGAGCCGTACACTTGCCGATTATGGTTTGAAAACAGGCTTGTACACCTCACCGCACATTCATCAATTTAATGAACGCATTCGCATCAATGGCCTGCCAATCAGCAATGCGGAGTTGGTCTCTCGTCTTGAAAATCTGATACCGAAGGTGCTAGAGATTGGTGCCAGCTATTTTGAAATGGCTACGACCCTGGCCTTGTGTTTTTTTAGCGACAGCCGGGTTGATGTTGAGATACTGGAGGCTGGCGTCGGAGCCCGTCTTGATGCCACCACATCTGTACCGGCAGATATGGCTCTGCTTACTCCCATTGGTCTGGATCATCAGAACTGGCTGGGGGAGTCGCTATCTGATATTGCCCGTGAAAAGGCCCATGCTATGAACGGCTGTCAATGGGCAATCAGCACTCCTCAAGTAACGAAGGTTGCCGAAGTATTACGCTCACACAACCCCAATATAGAGATACTAAGTCTGACAACTGACGTTATTAACCTTGCAGCCTGCGGCGCACATCAGAGAATCAATGCTGCTCTTGCCTTTGCAGCAATACAAAGGCTCAGGAAACAGGGCTATTACAACAATAACCTGGATCACGCCCGGAAAGTTATTGCAGCAACCCTCATTCCCGGGCGGTTGCAATGCATTGAATGGAAGGAAAGGCGTTTCTGGCTTGATGCAGCACACAATCAGCATGCCATCGAGGCCTTGCTTCCAGGCCTGGAGGTGTTAGCTACCCCTTTTGAGATAATCTTTGTTTTTTGTCGCGAGGATCGTTGTCTGAGCGGGTCACTACACCTGCTTCGACCGTATACGCGGCGGCTAATTACACCCTCCATAGCGGATGAAAAGCCTGACGCGAGCTACGAAAGACTCGAAGATGCCTTGGAGGCAGAGGTGTGCGGCTTGAAACAGGGAAACTTCCTTATTCTGGGATCCTTTACAAGCGTGGCAACAGCCGAAAATTGGATCAATCGGCAAAAGGCATGAGTCTCTTGCAAAATTCCGGGCAGGTACTAAGCGCTAACTGTTGCCCGGCCTGGCCCCTTGTCTTAGCTACGATATCTATGAGGAAAAGAATTTTGAGAAACTGGTTCCGGAGGGATGCCATATCAATCACATTGTCCGGAGAGAAGCAGAAAAGTCTCCTCCTCTATCGAGGTCTCTAAACAGGGGCGCCTATTTCTTTTACTTCACAAGCTAAGCTGTATTGTTCATGAATAGTGTGGGCTGGACTCCTGGGGTTATTTTGAAAAAGGAAATATGATTAAGGGGGCTGAATTGTCATTTGTAAAGAAACGAAAAAAAGCTTGTGAAAGTAAATACTCTCATTTTTGATGCGGCACATGGGTAATCATCAGCTCAGAACTGAGACCACGAAAAAGCGTTGTCAACAAGTGCTGCACGCCATCGATTGTATTGCAAACAGGGATCAACTGGCCTTTCTCACAACCCAGCGTGTCTCTAGAGAATCCGATATCTCCGATGGCGTGCTGTTTCGGCACTTTTCATCCAAGGAGGCCATGCTTGCCGACTGGGTGGAAACACGTGGTGACAAGCTTCGCTTGTTACTGGAAGCGATGCCGGCTGGTCGAGCTGGTCTGGTCTATCTGTTGCAGCATTTACTACAGGATGCGTCTTTGTTGAGCTTCCTGTGTTGCCAGGCAATGGACACGCCGTATCTGCGCCAACAACTGGAAGCTTGTCGATCTCAGTTTCAACGCGTGATACAGACAAGAATAGAGCTGCTGAGTTCAACGCCCATAGGGATTGCATCAGATGTTTTAAACGATCATTTGATGCAATCAATTTATCGTGCCTGGAATCCTGAAAACCCTGATCGGGACAGGCAGAAGGAGCGTTTGATGAATCAATTACCATGGGAGAAAACTGAAACCGGAAATAACATCTTCCCGTCCAGAGAAGTGATTCAAAGACTGGCTTTAAATGATAGCGGTTTTGTCTTTGATCCGGTTAATGGACGAAGCTTTACCGCCAACGAAATTGGCATGTATGTGCTACATTTTTTGCAGCACAGTAATGACGCCGAGGCGCTTCTCGTTTCCATTGTCCGTGATTTTGAAGTCAGCAAAGCGGATGCCCAGCGTGATATCGCCGATTTTTCCGGGCAGTTGCGCAAGTTTCTGATATGAGCTCAACTGGCAAGAACAGATTGACTGTTGCTATCACAGGCATGAATGCCAAACCGGATAATCCGGGCCCCGGCCTGGCGGTAGCCCGCTGTCTGAGACTGGCGCATGGAGATCAAATTCGTGTCGTTGGTCTGGGATATGATGTGCTTGACCCCGGTCTTTACCTGCATGAGGTCTGTGATGCAGCGTACCTGTTGCCTTATCCCTCAGCCGGAGAGCAGCAACTGATGGAGCGCATGCATTTTGTCCAGGAGCAGGAGTCTATTGATGTGCTCATTCCCTGCCTGGATGCGGAACTGCTTAGTTTTAGCCGTTTGCGCCACGAGTTTGAACATCTGGGTATCCGCATGTTGATTCCTGAAGTCAGTCAGTTGCGTGATCGCAACAAGGACAGGTTGGGGGAACTAGCGAAAAGTGCCGGAATACGTTATCCGGAGACGAAAAACATCACCAGTGCCAGTTTTTTCTATAGCTGCCATGAAGATGGCTGGAAGTTCCCGATGGTGGTGAAGGGCATCTTTTATGATGCCAGCATTGTGAATAATGCTGATGAAGGTGCCGAAGCATTCAAGCGAGTCGCAGCAAGCTGGGGTTATCCGGTACTGGTTCAGCGTTATGTCGAAGGCCATGAAGTAAATCTGACTGCTGTTGGTGATGGAAAGGGAAAACTTCTGGGTTCCGTCATGATGAGAAAGCAGGCTGTGACCGACAAAGGCAAGGCATGGTCATGTGTCACTATTGAGGATGTTCAGTTACAGGAAGACGCCCTGAAACTTGTACGAGAATTGCAATGGGCCGGCCCGCTGGAAGTAGAAATGCTTAAGGAAGCGGATGGACAATACCTGCTGATTGAAATTAACCCTCGTTTTCCGGCCTGGATTTACCTGGCTGCTGAAGCTGGGAGTAATCTGCCGACTGGTCTGGTTGAATTGATAATTGGCCGGAAGCCGCAATTTGGGAAACCGAAGGCAGGTATGATGATGATTCGCTATGCACAGGAGACTGTCATTGATCTGGGCACATTTGAATCCATGGCAATACATGGGAGCTATGCCGCAAACACGAATAATATGAACGGAGAGGCATCATGAGTCAGAAAGAAGAGAAAAAAACATGGAATAAACCTACCTTGACGCCGCACCGGATCGGATCATTAAACAAGTTTGGAAGTGCCGGTGCTGGTCATTATCAAGACAATTTTGAAGGTGCAGCGATTGCACCTCTGCTGGAAGAGTTCGGATCACCGTTGTTTATTCTGTCAGAAAAACGGTTGCGCGATAATGTCCGTAAATTGTTGCGTGCATTTGAAACACGGTATCCCGATATCACCTACAGCTGGTCGTACAAGACCAATTATCTTGCAGCTGTTTGCAATACATTGCATCAGGAAGGGGCCTGGGCGGAAGTGGTTTCTGCCTTTGAATATGAGAAGGCCCGGTCGTTGGGTGTACCGGCTGAGAAAATCCTGTTTAATGGCCCCCATAAGGAACGGTCAGTTCTTGAACGCGTCGTAGCTGAAGGCGGGCGTATTCATTTGGATAATCTGGATGAGCTGTATTTGCTTGAAGACGTAGCTGCCAAAGCCAAAAAGCAGGTAGATCTGACCATGCGGCTGAATTTTGATACGGGATTCACTGAGCCGTGGAGCCGTTTCGGCTTTAATATCGAATCCGGCCAGGCTATGGATGCAGCCCGAATTCTGGGTGAAAGCAAGCATCTGCATCTGACGGGCTTGCATAGCCACCTGGGTACTTTTGTGCTTGATCCTCGCGCTTATGCTGCCCAGGTCCGCATCATGTGTTCTTTCATGGATGCGGTTGAATCTAGAACCGGCTGCAGCATTGAAAGCATTGATATCGGTGGTGGTTTTGCCTCGATGAATTCCCTGCAGGGAACATATCTACCGCCAGAGCAGGTTGTCCCCAGCATGGATCAGTATGCTGATGCCATCTGTTCTGCATTGAATGACGCCACAAGAGAGCGCGACTTGCAGGGCAAGGGGCGACCACGGTTGATTCTGGAAAGCGGGCGGGCGGTGGTGGACGACACAGAGATTCTTGTCACTTCCGTGGTTGCCAACAAACGCATGCCGGATGGCCGACGCTCGGCGGTTCTCGATGGTGGCGTAAATATCCTGTTCACCAGTTTCTGGTACAATCATCAGGTCATGCCAACACGGGAACTGGAAGGTGTTCCTGAAGATACAGTACTTTACGGCCCACTTTGCATGAATATCGATGTGATGCGCTCATCGGTGATGATGCCACCTCTAAGTATTGGCGATGCACTTATTTTTAGTCCGGTTGGTGCGTACAACAACACCCAGTGGATGCAGTTTATTGAATATCGTCCGAATGTCGTGATGGTGCATGCAGATCAGCAGGTGTCGGTAGTACGCACCGCTGAGGATCTGCAAGCGGTAACAGCTTTGGAGAATATTCCGGTACATCTCTGCACCGTAGAGACACAGAAGGAAAAATAATTTTGTCTGACACGGCCCTGAAAACTTTTGGGCAAACAACAGTTGGTCTGGTCAGGGCTTACGGATCGATTCTGTTTGCTGAAAGGCCGCTGGTTGGCAGCTTGTTTCTTGTTGCCACGTTCTGGTTTCCCAATATCGGACTTTCCGGACTTTTGGCGGCTGTGATCGGCATACTCACGGCCAGATTGCTGAAATTCAGGAATCTGGAGAGTGGTTTACATGTCTACAACAGCCTCCTGGTTGGTTTGTCTCTGGGAGCCTATTACCAACTGGATTTCTATCTCGGTGTATTGATTATGCTGGGAGCAGTGCTGGCAGTATTTACGACTGTAGCGATGGCTGATGTGTTGTGGCGTCTGGATCGTTTGCCCGCACTAAGTCTGCCGTTTGTGGTGGTTGCCCTGACGGTGACATTGGCTGCCCACAGTTACGGCACACTAAGTCGTTACTTGCTACCGCTGGCTCCCTATGTGGAGCTTGTCTCACCATCTGTTGATCAATTCCTGACCGCACTGGGCTCTGCCTTTTTTACTCCACATCCGATTGCCGGCCTGCTGATGTTCATCGGATTGGCTATTACATCCCGCTACCTTATGTTGCTGGCTATTGCAGGCTTTCTCTGCGGCTATGCTACCTATGCATTTCTGACCGGAAGTCCCCATCCTGACCTTGTTGCATGGAACGGTTTTAATTTCATTCTTGTCGCCATGGCCCTGGGCGGCATATTCACAGTTCCGGGTCTGCAAAGTTTTATACTGGCTATGGTCGGCGCTATAATTGCCGCACTGGTAACCTCCGCCTCGGAAACATTTATGCTGGTATATGGTCTTCCGGTGATGGCGCTGCCTTTTCTGATTACTACTGCAACTATTCTGCTGGCGTTAACCAAACGACCGGCTTCAAAGTCTCTGCAAGTCATTCTGGAGGCTCCGGCATTGCCTGAAAAAAGTGCGGAGCGAGCTCGTCTGGCTCTGGCCCGGCATGGTGAATTCGGCAGCCTGCCTGTGCTGCCTCCATTCTATGGTCGATGGGACATTTATCAGGGCTTTGACGGACAGCACACGCACCAGCCCCCCTGGCAGCATGCATTTGATTTTTATATTGTTGAAAACTCAGAGAGTTATCGCACCGATGGTGCCGGGCTTAATGACTATTATTGCTTCGGCCTGCCTGTCCTTGCTCCCGTTGCAGGGATCGTAGTGAAAACACTGGATAGTTTACCGGATAATTCACCCGGCCAGGTGGATATAGATAACAATTGGGGAAATCATGTACTGATACGCATGAATAACGGATTGTTTGCCCTTCTGGCACATTTGAAGCAGGGAAGTCTCAGAGTAGAAGCAGGAACGTATGTCAACTCGGGTCAGCAACTGGCTGAATGCGGCAGCTCGGGACGTTCTCCTCAACCGCATTTGCACTTGCATGTGCAATGGGGAGAAACGTTGGGTAGCCCCACACACCCCTTTCATCTCAGCACCGTTTTACACCAACCCGAAGAAGCCTCCAGGGCTCAGTTCAAACTATTTGCCCGTCCTCTGGAAGGCGAACGTGTGAAGATGCCGAAGGTCGAGGCAGCTTTGCTTGAAAGTCTGAAACTAAGCGTAGGCAGGGAGTTCTGTTACCAGATCACAGAAAATGGAGAAAGAGGCGAACGACACATGCATGTCGCACTAAACCGTGCAGGCCAGTTGCGGCTAATTACCGATTCCGGAGCCAGTGCCGCATTTACCTGCCAGGATAATTTACTCGCATTTTATGATCGGGAAGGGCCGGTTGATGTGTTGCTGGATGCCTGGATGCTTGCCTTGGGCTTAACGCCTTTTACAGAAGGTGAACTGTCATGGAGAGATCAGCCTTCAAGGCATCTGATTCCGACAACCTGGAAGCAACACCTGGTAAACTGGTTATTTTTGCCGATGAGCAGTGGTATCGACAGTCATTACCTGCGTCAGTGGAATGGAGAGAACTGGCAGCAAACAGGAGAACACCATCTTAAACTACCGTTTGGCTCCGGGCTGAAGGCCACGACAACGGTATGTATTGAGCCCCGGCTTGGTTGCAAAAACATTACGCTACTTAGCGGGAACACAACATTTGAAGCTTCCCTGCTGGAGCTCGGCCAAAAGGCGGATGCAGGCATTCCAGCATGGAAAATCAAAGCATAATATAGGGAAACGGGAGAAATTTATGAAAAAACGATATCTGGCCCTTGTCCTTGTGATCACAGGGTTCATGTTAAATATGCAGCATGCATGCCTGGCTGCCGAGGGAGACTGGTCTGTCAAAACCGATGTTCAGGGGATCTATGGCAATTATAGCGGTTCAGCAAATCGCAGCTCCATTGCCGGAGGCGGTCTGATTTTAAGTGCGGATTACCTGGAACAGGGGGGATTTTCTCTGGGAGGCAACTACACCAGGTTAAAGTTTAATACCTTGAACGATATCAATCAGCAGGCACTGTACGGAAGTTTGCATTACAATCTGTATTTTGACGCAATCCCCGGCCCGGTGACATTGCGGATTGACGGGCACGGAATTTACAACAATGACGTCACCGGCGATACAGATAATGTCAAAGTAATCATGCCACAATTATCGTTTATGAATTACACCAAGTCCTTGTATGTCGATTTCGGGTATGCCTATTCAAAGTACCTGAATAATCTGGAAGTACACCAGTTCACACCAACGCTAGGTTTCGCCTTCAATGGTTCATCTGACTGGATTCAACTCAGAGGTTATTTTATCGACCCCAGCAATAGCTTGAGGGCCCAGAATAAAAACAATACTGCTGCTGTTGAGGCCAAATGGATGCACTGGTTTGATCCGGGTGCCTGGCACGGGCTGGAAAAGCTGCAGATCAGTGGTCTTGCCGGCGAAAGAATTTATACTGTCGATGGTGATGCTGCCGTTGTTTACAATCTTGCCGATATCCAGCGAGGCTCTCTTTCCCTCGGTTTGCAGTGGCAATTGGCAAAATCATTTCGTTTACTGCTGGTAGGCGGCAATGAGAATTATCTGAATAACAATATCGGTGATAGCTACGACAACCGGTTTCTATATCTGAATATTTCCAAACAATGGTAAGAAGGAGAATAAAAAATGTATCGATCAATGTTGATTCTGGTTGCTCTACTCTGTTGCGTGCACATTGCATCGGCTGAGGAAAACAGTAGCCCATGGAGTTCTTCCTACACGTTAGAAGCAAAGGGTGAATACGAAAAGGCAGCTGCCGTACTTGTGCCTTTATTGGGTAAGGGGGCAGATCATGAGTTCGCTCGCTTACGGTATGGCTGGTTAAACTATCTTCAGGGTAATTTCAATGATTCTATCAAGGCATATCAGCAGGCTCTGGAGCAGAACACACGATCATTTGATGCCAGGCTTGGAATTGCTCTGCCTTTGATGGCACAGAAACGATGGAAGGAAGCCAAGCGATATCTGCAGCAGGTGCTGGCTAAGTCACCATTAAATTATACGGCCAATACCCGTTTAATGGTATGTGAAGAAGGCCTGAAACAATGGCAAACGCTGGAAAAACACGCATCCCGGCTTTCAAGCTACTATCCATCCGACGCTACAACATTAATTTACCTCGCACGTGCTTATGCCTGGCAGGGAAAAAAGGATATGGCTGCAGCCAGATATAAGCGTGTGCTCGTCAGATACCCCGAACACCTGGAAGCTACGCGTTACCTCAATTAGTATTTCGGTCGGGGGTGGTTGAACCCTCTCGCCTTGTAGTCGAGGGTCATTCAGTTGATGATGTGAAATTGGACGGAGAAAAAAACGGATGAAAAACTCCCGTTATCAAATCAAGGTAACTCTGAAAGGCATTCGCCCGCCGATCTGGCGCAGACTGTTGATCCCGGCAGATTGCACCATGGATGCGTTGCATTGTGCCATTCAAATCGCGATGGGATGGAGTGATGGACATCTGTATGCCTTTCGCACCAAAAACAGGTGCTTAGAAATACCCGATCCGGATGACATGTGGGATGCATCTTGGTCAAACAGCCCGAAACCTGAGGACTCTGCCGGCGTGCTCTTCAGCAATATTGTTTGGGGTAATAAGCAACTAACTTATGTGTACGACTTTGGCGATGGTTGGGACCACAGCATTCTGATCGAGAAGACCCTCGAAACGGATGACATTTCCACTCACAGGGCTGAATGTATGGAAGGCAAACGCGCTTGCCCGCCGGAGGATTGCGGCGGCCCATGGGGCTACCAAAATTTGCTTAATATGCTGGCCATGCCGGAGCATGAGCGTGACGAGGATGAAAAGGCATTTGTGAAATGGATCGGTAGCGGCTGGGCTGCCGAAGCATTTAATCTGGATGAAATAAATCAGGCATTATCAACGTGGAAGCCGAACCAAACCAGTTATATGTATGAAGGCATTTGTGGCTGAAGGCTACCTTATATATTGTCCTGAATAGATTGGAGTTTTAATGAATCGCACACAAGCACAAATAGGGTTCTTTGCCCTGATACTGGTTCTGGATCAACTCAGTAAATGGTGGATTGAAAAGACTACATTTTTTTCATTTACTGTCATTGACGGCTTTTTTAACATCGTCCGGGCCCATAATACAGGGGTGGCCTTTTCCATGTTTTCTGATCTCCCCTCTGCCTGGCAGGCATATTTATTACTTGGCGTCACCATTGGTGTTGCCTTTATTGTTGCGATCTGGTGGTGGAGGGAGAGGCGGCATGCGGGCCTGTTGCCATGGGCCTTGACTATGATACTTGCCGGTGCGGCAGGAAATATCTGGGATCGGGTACAGCAAGGCTATGTGGTCGACTTCCTTGATTTTTACATCCGCATGGATGGTCACGAATACCACTGGCCGGCATTCAATGTTGCGGACAGTTGTATCGTGATTGGAGTTGTCCTGCTGCTGGTCAAGAGTGTCCGGCATAGTTGAGGCAGACGCACTCAAGGCCTCGCGATTGCTCGAGCATTGTATGCCGTTAAAGATTGATGATGGTCATAAAGGGGACGCTTCCC
>CAYLYU010000042.1:0-14146 GCA_964387725.1 uncultured Zetaproteobacteria bacterium
ATGGATAACGTCTTTATCGAACGTCTATGGCGCTCAGTAAAATACGAGGAGATTTCACTAGCATCCCGACATTAAATCGAACAATTTCAACTGGTTAGACATATCGCTCGCCTCCTCTGTGATTTCCTGATCTGTAAGTGCTTGATATAGCGACATTCTCTCGAACACGGTAACGCTCAGAATCTGTAGAATTGTGTAGAGGCTCACCTTCAGTTTGAGCTGTTTTCTGATGATGGCGACGAGCACATAAACGGAGATAGCGATCCACACCTGGGTTTTCACGGCGTTCTCTGATGTTCCGAAAAATGATTTGATGCGCAGGTGCTGTTTGATCCACTTGAAGAACAGCTCTACCTGCCAGCGGTAGCGATACAGTTTGGCGACCGTAACGGCTGGAATGGTGAAGTTGTTGGTCAGGAATACGAATGTTTTGCCTGTGTCGGCGTCGTGATATTTGATGCGGCGTAGCTTCTCCGGGTAATCCTTGTGCGTATAAAAGCTGGTTAGAACGACGGTCTGGTCGCATTGGAGTCCTGTGCTCTTGTCCACCGGACGGGAATATAACCGGCGAAACTGGAGATTGGATTTGGCCCGAATCACGAAGAACGTCGAGGATTGGGCCAGGAGATGTAATCTGGCAAAATCCACATATCCCCGATCCATGATGTAGAAAGCACCAGGCTCCGGAATCAGCACATCGAGTACGTTGACATCGTGCAGCTTGCCGTCGCTGATGTGAATGAAAGTGGGAATATTGCCACGTAAATCCAGCAGTGTGTGAAGTTTGACCGCAGCCTTGGCTGTGCGGAAATGCGCCCGAGGGAATACCGATAGGCACAGGTCGATGGTAGTGGAGTCCAATGCGTAGATGGTGTTGTCGAGATCGAGCCCTAACTCTTCGTTCACATAAAGCTTTCGGGCGACCGGAATCAGCGCCTGTGCGAAGTCAGCGTAGATGCGCCAATCCCTTCGTTCGTTTGCCTTGGCCAGAGTGGCCCGCGACATGCCACCCTGGATGCCCATGTGATGGGGCTTCGATTTCTGGGCACGCAGACAAGCCTCCAGCCAACCGGAGCGAAGTTGCTTACTTCCCGGAAGTTGTTGAACAGATGTCACAGCACAAGGGCATGCGGGTATACTCGGACAAGGGGAATGCTCGAGACATAAAATAAAGCCATATGCAGGCGCGTTAGGGCACTGTCTTTCCGCAAAGAATCCCGGCTATCCAGTCGCCGATTGTTTTAATTTCCTCCGCGCAAACGGAATGCTTCATGAGGTAGCTATACCAGCTTACGTTGTAGCCGTGATCCAGCAACCGCTGATAGCTTGCATTTCCCAGTTCCGAAGGAACGATCGGGTCATTCACGCCGTGCGTCATAAGAATAAGGGTTTCCCGATTGGACGGATGCGCTTCTTTCTCTAAAGTCTCTGGCAGGGTCAGATAGGCGGACAGGACAATGATGCCGCCCAAACGTTCTGAAGTTCGCAAGCCTGTATGCAAGGCCATGGCCCCGCCCTGAGAAAATCCGGCCAGAATGATGCGCCGGGATGCAATTCCCCGCATACGCTCCCGTTCGATAAGATGTTCGATCGATTTTGCAGACTGTCTTATGCCAGCCTCATCCTGTTTAATGCCCAGATCGTTTTGTTGGATGTCATACCAGGCCGGCATAATGTAGCCGTTATTGATACTGACAGGTATGGAAGGGGCGTGCGGGAAGATGAAACGCAGTGCCAGATCATCCGGTAGATTCAAATCCGGGACAATTGGTTCAAAATCATGGCCGTCTGCCCCCAGTCCATGCAGCCAGATAACAGATGAATCCACATCCGGACGGGTTTCGATTTCCACTGAAGCAAGGCAGGGTTGGCGCATGCCCGCACTCTGCCAAGAAAATAGAAATAACACATGCTAGAAAAAGGGCGGCACATTCATATTCCCGGTATTTGCGGCACGGCTATGGCCGCAGTGGCCACACTGGGCCGGGATCTTGGCTACCGTATAAGTGGCAGTGATGCAGGTGTTTATCCTCCCATGTCCACTTATCTTGAGCAGCAACAAATCCCCTTGTTTCAAAGCTATGCTGCGCAGAATCTTGATCCGGAGCCCGACCTTGTTATTATCGGTAATGCCCTTGGTCGGGGCAATCCTGAAGTGGAGCGTGTACTGAATCAGGCACTTCCCTATACCTCGGGTGCCCAATTCATCGGAGATCAAATTTTGCCCGGTCGCCATGCCATTGTAGTGACTGGAACTCATGGAAAAACTTCTACTGCAAGCCTTATGGCCCATGTGCTTGAAGTAGCCAGCTCGTCTCCCGGTTTTCTTATCGGTGGCATACCGGAGGACTTTGGTACCGGCGCTCGACTGGGAGAGAGTAAATATTTCGTGCTGGAAGGAGATGAGTACGATACAGCTTTTTTTGATAAACGTTCAAAGTTTCTGCACTACCGGGCACGTACGCTTATTTTGAATAATCTCGAATATGATCATGCCGATATCTTCCCGGATCTGGCCGCTATTGAAACCCAGTTTCATCACCTGATCCGAACCGTTCCGGAAAATGGCCAAATCATTGTTAACGCGGATGATGACAACCTTGCGAGGGTTTTAAGGAAAGGTTGCTGGACGCCCCAAATTCACTTTGCTGAAAGGGGGAATGGACAGGCAAGCTGGGAGTGGGAAACCTTGAGTGACGATGGTAGTCGTTTTCGGCTCTGGCATGAGTCCAGACCGTTTCTGGAGGCCAGCTGGGGTCTGTTGGGTCGTCATCAGGTAAGCAATGCCTGTGCTGTTGCTGCTGCCACCCATGCTCTTGGCGTTTCCACCGGAAATATTCAAAAGGCATTTGAAACATTTGGTGGTATTCGGCGGCGCATGAGTCTGGTGGGTGAGGCAAGGGGTGTGAAGATATTTGATGATTTTGCGCACCACCCCACTTCAATTGCCGGCGTCGTCAAGGCCATGCACAGCCGTTTGAATCATCAGGAAAGATTATGGGTCATTGTTGAACCCCGCTCCAATACCATGCGAACAAAAGTGCATGAAAAGTCTTTGCCTCGATGTTTTATAGGGGCTGATCAGGTCATTTTCGTGCCACCCTCCAGCCGGAATCTTAAGCCCGATGAGCTATTGGATATTGAAGCTGTTTGCAGTCGGATCGGTGATCACGCCCGGGTGCTGCCGGACGCAACAGCCATTGTTGAGTATCTGCTACCACAGCTAAAAGATGGCGATCATATTCTTATCCTGTCCAACGGTGGCTTTGATAACATCCATCAGCGTCTGTTACAGGAGATGCTATAATAATAGCGGTCTGTATTTCTTCTTGCCCCCCCCCAATAAATTATTGTGCCATCCCTATCACATGAAGGGGGGCTTTTATGTTTGACTTGGGATCGGATTGTAGTCGGTTGGGAGTGGGTAGAAGCTTTATACAGGCCTCCAGATTGCTGCCAGGTGCAACCCGAAAGACCCTTCCGTTTTTTAATAAAAAAGCCTCGAAGCAAGATCGGACATCTTCTCCGCATATCTCTTCTCTTTTTCAGAAAATAATGATTGCTTTCATGCTCACTTTTTTAGCCCAACAAGCGCATGGCGGAGTCGTGACCTATGATGTTTTACCTGGCCCCAGTAGTTTTGTTCTTGATGGCCCTGTTTCATTTAAGGGGGATGTGTATTTTGCAGCTGCAAATACAACGACATTTGGGACATGGCTTTGGAAAGTGGTTCCGGGGACTGCTGCAGCCAGCCTGGTAAATGGCAATTTTCATAGCCCGTTCGAACTGACTAAATCGGGCAACCTTCTTTTTTTTAGAGCTAAAAACAAAACTAATTTCACGATTGGACTGTGGAAAACTGATGGTGCTTCCGGTATTGCAAGTGAAATTGTTTTCGCTGGTAGCACACCGCGTGGCTTTACCAGCATGGCTGACGGACGGGTTTTCTTTGTGGCTTCCGGAAACGGATTTGGTGAGGAACTGTGGGTAACAGATGGAACTGCCGCTGGTACTCGCATGGTCAAAGATATTACTCCGGGTCCCGGTTCTACGATCTTTTCCTCTGTTCCCGGCGAATATCCCAACCTCACTGCGGTAGGGAGTACGCTATATTTTGTCGCTGGAGCGACTCCTGAATTGTGGAAAAGTGATGGCACAAATGCCGGCACAACAAAGGTGCTTTCTTCCGCCGGAGGACTTCCACTACGGGTAAATTTCTCCGGCACGGGTATTTCCCTCTTTCCTGTTAGCTATATGACAGCCTACAAGGGCGACCTGTTCTTTTCAGGTTCTGATGGTGTCGTGTTTACGCTCTGGAGAAGCAACCCTACAACAGGCATAACCACAGTGGTTGCCCAGGCCAATAATTCGCCGGCAAGTCCGGGTGAGTTTGCTATATCCACCAACAATACCCTTTACTTTGTGGAGCACGGGGGGACTGCCAGTGCTTTTCTTTGGAGAAGTGATGGCACTGCAGCGGGAACATTTCCTATAACAAGTTTTCCTGCTGCAGAACCAACAGATGTAAATAACGAACTTTATTTTACCGGGGATGGCTCTAAAGGATGGGAATTATATAAAACCAATGGTAACCCCGGCCAGGCTGTACTTGTTGTTGATATTAATCAGCTTCCCGGCGCGCCTTCTAAGATAAACAAGGGCTCCAACACATCATTTTTGACGTATGTAAACAGCACTGGAGCTCTCTACTTTGCAGCTGATGATGGCATCAAAGGGTTCGAACTGTGGAAGGTCGATATCGCGAATACAACTGCAACAATGACTGATATAAATCCCGGCCCTGCCGGTTCAGCTCCTTATACCAGCCCCCCGGGTAAATTTGCTGTTGCCGGCGGTACTGTATTCTTCATCGCAAATGATCCGGCAAATGGGGGTGAGGTAAGATCTATAACTCCAGAACCTGTGAGTGATAGCAGTGCCAATTGCGACTTATGCTCCGGAATAGGCGAACCAATCAACACCTTTACCGGTGAGTTGTACGAACCCCTGCCAGCGGATATCAATCTCGGTGGACCGATGGCTTTGGTATTTCAGCGCTATTATGCGGCATTTCTGCGTCGCAGCCTTATTGTGGGGGATCTTGGCAGTAACTGGCGGCACAATTTTGATGCGAGACTGACCATATCCGGAAATACAGCCAAGTATATCAGTTGGAAGGGTCGCGTTACTGATTTTGTGAAGAACCTTATTAGCGGTGTCTGGGAACAACAGAATAATCTGGATACGACCTACAAACTTACCAAGCCTGCCGGCCAGAATGCAGCCCTGTTTGATCCGCAGGATAATCTTGTCTATTCCTTCGATTACACAAGCGGCAACACCGTGATTGGCAAGCTGGCCTCTGTAGCCGATGGCAAGGGCAATGTGCACACCGTTACCTATAATTTGGTCAGCGGCCAGATTCAGACCGTTTCCGATGGGCTTGGTCGCACACTGGCCTTCAGCTATAACGCCGATGTTATTCCCAAGGTTGTCATTGTATCTGATGGCACGCGGGCGGTGAATTATGGCTACACGGATCCCATAGACACTGAATATCTGACTTTATATACCGATGTCCGTGGCGGCGTTACCACCTATGCCTATAAGGATACCAGTGCTACAGCGGAGCATGCCCTGATGACGCAGTGGACATTGCCGCGTGGCAATATTCCGTTCTCACAAACCTTTGACGCGCAGGGTCGTGTATTGATTCAAACCGATGCCAGCGGCAATGCCACCAGCCTTGGTTACGGAGTTCCCTCGGCGGGTTTCACCACATTAACCGATCCAATGGGGGTAAGCCGGATACATTCGGCTGAAACATCCGGCGCTTTCAACGGCATGCAGGATCAGGCGGGAAAAAGTTTCTCCCTGACCACCGATGTGGCGGGCCGACGTAACTCCCTGACAGATCGTCTGGGTGATACCACCTCAATGGCATATCATGCTGCCAGCGGCAAACTATCTAATGTCAGCAATGCTGATGGTACAAGCAGCAATTATACCTACTCGGCGAGAACCACAAGTGGCTTAACCTTGCATGATATGAGTGGCGTTACCCATGCCGATGGCACTGCGGAAACCATGGTGTATGATGTAGCCGGAAATCTGACCAGCCGTACCGATCAGCTCGGCAACACGTCCACATTCAGCTACAACGGTCTCGGTCAGGTGTTGACTGCCACCAACAAGCTTTTGGGCGTGACTACCAATATCTACAATGTAGATGGTACGCTGGCCAGCAGCATGGATCCTGCCACCAATTCAACACTCTTCGGCTATGATCTGTTGAAACGTCCGATTCTGACCACTTATGCAGATGGAAGTACAAGCAGCATCACTTACGATGCTGCGAATCATCTGCTGACTGCGACGGATGAGAACGGAAATACAACAACGATGACGTATGATGCAAATGGTAATCTGGTGACATCACAGGACGCGCTGCTCAACACCACCAGCTTTGCCTATGATGGTAATGACAGGCTGATCAGCGCAACTGACGCCCTTGGCGGCATAACAGGCAGAACCTACCACCCTCTGGGCGAAGTGGGCAAGACGACGGATGCCAATGGCAATACGACCACCATGGGTTACGACACTCTGGGCCGCCTGACCAGCATTACCGACCCTCTGGGCAATATCTGGCTGCGAACCTATGACGCCGAGGCTATCATCACCTCCAGGGCCGATCCCCTGGGCAATACCACGAACTTTGTATCGGACAAGATGGGCCGTATAACGCAAACCAGCAGTCCATCAGGGAATATCAGTAAGGTGAGTTACGATGCCATGGGACGTGTAGCCACCACCACTGATGCCTTGAATCAGGTCACTACATTCAGCCGGGATGCCAGAGGGCAGATTACGGCCATATCCCTGCCGGGTGGCACAATCAGCTCAACAATTGTCCGCAACGCCGCAGGAGAGCCGACCTCCATCACCGATCCGAACGGAAATGCCTGGAACCAGAGTTATGATACTGGTGGCAGATTGATTTCCGCCACAGATCCGTTGGGGCAGAGCAAAACCACCGCCTACGACAACCGCAACCGGCCTGCTACCATTACCTTTCCCGGAGCTCTGGGCACGCAGACCATGGGCTACGATGCTGCGGGAAACACCACTTCCGTGAATTATTCCGATGGCACTGTCTTCAGCTTTAGTTACGATGCCAGGAATAACTTAACATCTGCAAACAATGGTGGCACTACACCAAACAATGTAAGCCGAGCTTATGATGCCAATGGCCGCATCAGCAATTCCAATAGCATCGCGATCACCCGCGATGCGGGGGGAAGGATCACCGCCATGACGCTGGCAGCGGGCAAAGCCGTGACCTACGCCTACGACGCCAATGATAATCTTACCTCTGTTACAGACTGGGCCGGAGGCATCACCACCTTTAGCTATGACGTTGCCGGCAGGTTGACTGGCATCAGCCGCCCCAATGGCATGAACACTACCCACACATGGGATAATGACAGCAGGTTGACCGGTATCAGTGAAGGAGCTGTCTCATCCATCAGCCTGACCCGGGATGTCAGCGGTCAGATCACGGCAGCTGTGCGGGTGGTTCCGACAGCCGCTTCTGCGGCCACGCTGACTGGTCAGACCAATACCTATGATGCAGCCTCACAGATCGTGGGCGACAGCTATGATGCACTGGGAAGACAAATGGTGGCCGGAGTCGATAGCTTTAGCTGGGATCATGCATCACGCCTCACCGCTTACACGGTGGGTGGTGCTAACGTGGCTAACACCTATGATGCGCTTGGCCGGAGGATCAGCAGGACAGTGGGCGCAAATACTGTTGATTATATCTGGAATGATGCGATGGGATTACCGTCTATATCTCTTGAGCAGCGTAATGCGGCTAACTTCCGTTATTTTATTCACACTCCCGGTGGAGACCTGCTATACAGCATTGATGCCACTGCCAATTCGCGCAACTTTTACCATTATGATGAAATGGGCAATACGATTTTTATCACCGACGATGCCGGCACGGTGATCGGCAGCTATGCCTACACGCCATTCGGTCAGTTGATTACCTCCACAGTCGCACTGGATAACCCGTTCACCTGGCAGGGGCGAAACGGAATCATGGATGAGGGCAATGGCCTCTATTATGTGCGAGCCAGATATTATGACGCAAATACAGGTAGATTTATCTCGCGTGATCCCAAAAAATCAACCGCGCCGAGAAAGGTAAACCCATACCAGTATGCCCTGAATAATCCGTTAATGTTTGTAGATATGTCAGGAGCAGATCCTGATAAAGGTAAAACTGAAACTGCAAAGGATTCCACACGCACGGACAAGGCCGAGCGTGAGGCCCGGATAAAGCATATGCGCAAGCATATGCGCGGTATGCCAAAACCACGAAAGCCAGAACCCTTAAAAGATGCATTAAAAGATGCAAATAAATTTCTTGATTGGGTAAGTAATGGGCTGAACCCCGGGGCTCCAGGCATAGAAGATGTAGTCATCATAATGCTAAAAACTGCACTAACAATTCCGAAAAATAGCCTTGATGCTGAGAAGATTGCTAGTGAGACAGCCAAGGTTAATGCTGATACGGAAAGGGTGGAAGCAAGGAGAAAGCAAGCAGAGCTGAAACAGCAGGCGGAAAGAAATGCTAAAGTAAAAGAAGCGCTTCAATTGATTAAGGACAGGGAAGAGTTGAAAAAAGTGGAGTTTCAGAACGCGCTTATAGAGGGTCAGGTGAGGGAAGGGGTAGTTCTATCTCCATAGTAATGTTATTTCGCCATTTCGGTTCGATCACTTCGAAAAAAGAGAACAGGTCTTGTTTCGCGCTTATCTTCTCCCGTGAAACAAGCGCCTCAACAGGCAGTTAGAAAATAGAGCAAGGGAGCAAAAACATGAACAATTACAAAATGGTTTCAGCGCGACAGTTGATGCTTTTTCTGATGGCTCTGTTATTCATTCTTCCCCTCATTTCCTATGCCGAGACCTACAGTTATGATAATACCGGTCGCCTGACCGGTGTGACGTATGATGACAATTCCACCATTACCTATACTTATGATAACAACGGCAACATCCTGGGCAAAACAATCGGTACCGCCCCTGTCGTCATTCCGCCCCCTCCGGCACCACCACCTGCGACTGGAACCACAGCAATCTTTGGCTTGAATGCGTTTTTCTTCAACACCGGCAGTCCACTGACCCTCTCGGGTGCGGTAACTCCGGGGCCGCTGGCAGGCACAGTGGTGGACGCCTACGTGACGGTCAGAACCCCGGCCGGTATGGTCTTATACCTGCTTTTGAATGGAACAGTAACACAGACTCCTACCCCTTATGTAAGTAACTGGTCTCTGGCCCAGTTCAGCGGCGTAGTGTTTAACTACGTTTTCGCAGGTACGGAACCGACGGGGATATATGTAGTAAACGGTTTCTTGACCCTGTCTGGCACCATGACGCCCGTAGGTTCAGTGACAGGGAATTCGTTCACCTTTATGCCTTAGTCCACTAAATATCTCACTCTACCGAAGCCGCAGTTGCCTCGGTATGCTTCGGCAGATGCGCTATTCACAAATATTTGCTCCGACACTGCGGGATATACCGGCTGAAGCGGAGGTGATTTCCCATCAGCTTTTGCTCAGGGCCGGGTTTATTCGCAGGGTCACCAGTGGTGTCTATGACTATTTGCCGCTGGGTTTGAAGGTATTGCGCAAGATTGAGCAAATCGTGCGTGAGGAAATGAATCACGCCGGTGCCCAGGAGCTTTTGATGCCAGCGGTACAACCGGCTGAACTTTGGCAGCAATCCGGTCGCTGGGAAAAATACGGCAAGGAACTGCTGCGATTTACAGACAGGCATGGGCATGAATCCTGTCTGGGACCTACCCATGAAGAAGTGATCTGCGATCTTATGCGGCGTGAACTCCGTTCCTATCGTCAGTTGCCGGTCAATCTGTATCAGATTCAGAGCAAATTCCGTGATGAGGTTCGACCCCGCTTTGGTCTGATGCGCGGGCGCGAGTTTGTCATGAAAGATGCCTATTCCTTTCATGCGGATGATGCGGATCTGGCTCGTGAATACCGGAATATGTTTGATGCTTATACGCGAATTTTCAGCCGACTCGGATTGAAATTCCGGGCGGTGGAGGCAGATACAGGCTCTATCGGAGGCAATAGTTCGCACGAATTTCATGTTTTGGCTAATTCCGGCGAGGATGAAATCGCGCACTGCAATGTCTGTGATTACGCTGCCAATGTAGAAAAGGCAATTGGCAATCGGCCACAAGCCGATTCGGAAAAGTCCACCTTGTCAGAAGTCGTTACTCCGGAACTGAAAGCTGTGGAAGCTGTGGCAGCCCACCTCGGACGAAATCCGGCCACTTTTGTAAAGACGATGTTATATAGGGTAGCGGGTGGCTCTGAGGACAAGGCAGTGGTGGCAGTATGTGTGCGCGGCGATGATCAGGTGCAGGAAATAAAGCTTCTGCGGGCATTGCAGGCCGAAGAAGTATGCCTGGCCGGGGCTGAAGACATTATCGCTTTGGGTTCGGCTAGTGGATATGCAGGGCCGCAGGGGCTTGGCATCAGGGTTTTGGCCGATTGCAGGCTTGAGGGGGCTGCCGGGCTTGTGGCTGGAGCGAATAAAAAGGATACACATATTACCGGTCTGGATATGGCCCGGGATGTGCCGGAGGCAGAATATCAGGATGTTCGGCGAGTTCGGACAGGTGATGTGTGCATCCATTGTGGCGGGACGATTAAACTAAGTCGTGGTATTGAGGTGGGGCACGTCTTTGAACTGGGCCGGTGTTATGCCGAACCGATGGAGGTTTCCTTTCAGGATAAAGATGGCAAGCGGGCCATAGCGACCATGGGTTGTTATGGCATTGGCATTTCCCGCCTGCTGGCGGCTGTGGTGGAACAGTGTCACGATGAATCTGGTATTCGCTGGCCACTGCAGCTGGCACCATTTCAACTTGCACTTATTTCTATCGGCAAGAGTGAAAAGGTGGAGCAGGTATCCGCAGAGATTTATGAATATTGCCATAAAGCCGGGTTTGAGGTGCTTTGGGATGATCGTCGGGAACGGCCCGGTGTTAAATTCAGAGATGCCGAACTGATGGGTTTGCCTCTAAGTTTGGTTGTGGGTGAACGTGGCCTTGCCAGTGGTGAGATTGAGTGCCAGATGAGGGGTGGTGAGCAGAGTCAAATCCCCTTGTCCGAGGTAGATAGTCATCTGCAAGACATTTTCGGGAATTTAGGGTCCTAAGTTGAATACAGTTGAGCTGCGGCGACTACTGAAGGGCAAGTCGCCCAAGTCGATTCTGGCGGGCATGCTAATCGTCGGTTTTCTGTTGACATTGCCACTCTGGTTACTTGGAACTCCGGAACAGAAACAACGCATTACTGCCGAAACCACAGCGCAGAAAAAGGTTGAGAGTGTCGTGGGTTTGCTTGATATGCTTCCGGATGAAAGGGAACACCTGCAGTCGATGCTTCAGCCTTCATCCAAGTCGGCTTTGCAGGAATTTGAAAAGAATGTCTGGATGCAGGATCTTGAAACAGTGATTCAGTCCGTGGTCGCTGACCCTGAAGAAGCGGAGACGATAGCCCGCTGGGTATATTTATACAGCAGGCGCCACAACCTTTCGCCGGAACTGATTCTGGCTGTGATTGCCGTCGAATCACACTTTGATCGCTTTGCGGTGAGTAATGTCGGTGCCCGGGGTCTGATGCAGATTATGCCATTCTGGAAGAAGGAGCTTGGCTCAAAAGAGGACAACCTGTTCAATATTGAAACCAATATACGCTATGGCAGTGCTATCCTGAGAATATATCTGAACCGTTATGGCAAGATGTCCAGGGCACTGGCTGCCTATAACGGTTCTCTGGGCCGTCAGAAATACCCCAATAAGGTGTTTGCCAAAATGAAACGCTTCAAGGCCAGTCCGACAGGCTCCTAACCACTTTTTTCCAAGTTTAATCTTTTCCTGTTTGTCTGAGTAGAGCCAGAAGCTGAATTAGGGCCCTACCGCGGTGTGAAACGCGGGCCTTCTCCTCGGGCTTGGCTTCTGCAAAACTTTTTCCAAGCTCGGGGCAGTAAAAGACCGGGTCATAGCCAAAGCCTTTATTGCCTTTTGTTTGCTGAAGGATGTAGCCGTGCACTTTACCTCTGGCTGTAATGGCAGCCAGCTCATCCGGAAACTCAAGGTGTAAGGCACATTCAAATCGGGCTTTTTTATCCGGTTTTCCAGCCATGCTCAAAAGAAGTTTTTCTACATTTTCAGCATCCGTGGCATACTCTCCGGCGTATCGGCTGGAATGAACACCGGGTGTACCGTCAAGGGCATCGACAATAAGGCCGGAATCGTCAGCCAGGGCTGGCAGTCGGTTTGCCTTTGAAAAGGCGATAGCTTTTTTTGCTGCATTTTCCGCAAATGTTTGACCATCTTCCTCGACTTCAATAAATGCAGTTTGTTCAGCTGACACAATGTTGATCGACAGGGGTCGCAGGATGCTGGCAATTTCCGATCTCTTCTTTTGATTGTTGCTGGCAATGATCAAACGCATGGTTGCCTGTTCAGGCCCGTTGTTTCAGACAAGTCGCTGCTGAATATTGCATAGCTCCTGTATACCTTTATCAGCCAGTGACTTGAGATTAAGGAATTGATTCCAGGCCATAGGGTGTTTTTCGGCTGTGGCCTGAAATTCCACGATGCCGCCATCGCTGGCCATAACAAAGTTAACATCCATCTCCGCCCGACTGTCTTCACTGTACTCCAGATCAAGAAGCTCTTTTCCGTTAACGATACCGCAGCTGACGGCAGCCACCTTGCCAATGATCGGGTCATTTTGCAGGAATTCTTTATTCAGCATGGAGTTTACAGCCAGCCTTAATGCCACCCAGGCACCGGTGATAGCCGCGCAGCGGGTACCTCCATCGGCCTGAAGCACATCGCAATCCAGCACAATGGTGTTTTCGCCCAGCAAGTCCATATCGATCACTGCACGCAAAGAGCGGCCAATCAGACGCTGAATCTCCAGTGTCCTGCCGCCTTGTCGGCCACGGGCTGCCTCCCGTCTGTTGCGGGTATGGGTGGAGCGGGGGAGCATACTGTATTCAGCAGTCACCCATCCGGAGCCGGAACCTTTTTTGAAAGCCGGTACACCTTTTTCCACGGATGCCGTACACCATACCCGGGTCTGACCAACATTGATCAGTGCCGAGCCTTCAGCATGTGCATGGAAGCCCGTCTCAATATGAATATTCCGGAGCTGATCCGGCTCACGGTCTTTACGCATCTGACTATTTATTACCTTTCTTGACCCATTCAACCAGTTGAGCAGCCGGTATGAATCCGCTGCGTTTACGACCATCTCCGGCAATAATTGTCGGGGTTCCACGAATTCCAAGAGTCCCGGCAAGTGTGATGATATCGTCAACGGGGTTTTCGCAGGTGAGGGCATCCAGCGTTTTGCCTCTGGCCATCATGTCACGCATGGCCCCGGCCTGATCTTTGGAGCACCAGATTGTCTCGGCTTTGGCCCGGGCATCGGGATGCAATTGTTTAATGGGGAACAGGAAGGTATAGATTTTCAGCCCCTTGGCATTGGGTATATCCTGTTCAAGCTGTTTGCAGTAAGGGCAGTCGGGATCAGTAAAAATGGCAACAGGAGAGCCTTTCGGGTCTCCCGAAACAATGGCTTTATCAAGGGGGAGTTTGTTCCAGTCAATACCGTTGATTTTATCAATAGCAGCAGCGGTGAGATCTGCCTTTGTTCCAGTATCAAAAATGTGACCATTCACAATATATTTCCCGTCGGCACTGGAATAAAGAACTGCTCTTCCCCCTTTTCCATTGGGGACGCCGAGTTCGTACAGCCCCGGAATTGCCTCAAAAGGCTTTACATAGATAATAGCCATACCTTTATTTGCTTCACGGATAGCTGTTTCGGCACTCGGCCCTTTCTGCTCGTCCGCAGAGGACAATGTGATACCGGCCATGAGAAAGCATAAAGTCAGCAAACCTGAAAAAATAATGATCTTACGCATAACACACTCCTTTAGTTCTTTCGGCGCGAAGGATGCCGATATCTATCGTTATTTGAAAGTTCAATTATTGCACCATCTTGGTGCAACTGAGAGAGTGATAACT
>CAYLYU010000043.1:0-3336 GCA_964387725.1 uncultured Zetaproteobacteria bacterium
AAATGCGCCGAAGTGGGGAAGTAAATCGCTGCTCACGACTTTTGCAAGTGGCTCTTTATACCGGTAGATAAGTCGAGTACACTGACATGGTAGACAAAAGGAGGTTTTGATGATTGCTGGCAAGGTAATGAGCACCAAGCTGGTTAGCCTTACTCTGGATGCTACAGTAAAAGAAGCGGTTAAGCTGTTCCGGGAATCTACACTCCACGTTTTTCCTGTGCTTGATCATGAGGGCAAACCTGTCGGTATTGTAAGTGCCAGATCCATCTTGCATTTTGCTGTGCCTGACTATGCATCCAGTGAAATGGTCGCTGTGATGGGTGCGGGCCCGGACGTCAAATCCGTATACAAGAATCTTGAAGCCGAACTGGATCAGCCGATCAGGGATGTAATGAACCAGAGTATTGAAACCGTCGATGCCAACATGTCGATCAGTGCCGTCGCAGCCATGCTGATTAACCTGAAAAGCGACATCCACATTGTTCTGGTTATTGACGAGGCAGGAAAGCTGGCAGGTATTATTTCCGCACGGGATATTGTTTGCCGTCTGCCCGAGTGAAATGGAATCACTTATACTCATAAGATGAAAATGGCTTAATCATGGATACCGGGACAATGTTTCTGTCACTTGTGCTGATCCTGCTGTTTGCGCGGGTTCTGGGTGAAGCCGCAGCATGGCTTAAAATCCCGCCTGTCATGGGTGAGATGCTCGCCGGCATTCTACTTGGCCCCAGTTTATTAGGCTGGATAGAATTAAATGATGTTCTCCATACTCTGGCGGAGATCGGCCTGATTCTGTTGTTGTTTGAGGTGGGACTGGACACTGACGTCTCCAAGCTGGCAAGAAAGGGGAACAAGGCATCTGTCGTAGCCCTGTGCGGGTTCGTTGCCCCATTCTTTGGTGGCTTTGCGCTAAGCTACTGGCTATTTGATCTGCCTCTGCTGCTATCAATGTTTATCGGTGGCACACTGACCGCTACCAGTATCGGCGTAACCGTGCGTGTGCTTCGAGATCTTAAAAGACATAAATCTCAGGAGGCGCAGGTGGTGCTCGGCGCGGCTGTGATAGACGATATTCTCGGTGTAGTGCTGTTGGCATTGCTGTTTGAGTTCTCCGTTTCCGGTGGTATCAGCCTGATTAACGCCAGCAAGGTTCTTACTTTTATTATCATCTTCATGATTCTTGCACCGGCTGTGGCCAAGGTGATGGCAGAAATGATCGGACGGTATGAACACAAAAATAAAATTCCCGGTTTGATTCCCGTAACTATTGTGACACTAGTGCTCTTTTTTGCCTGGCTGGCCCATGCTGTCGGTGCGCCTGCATTGCTGGGCGGTTTTGCGGCTGGCCTTGCTTTATCCCGCCGGTTTTTTCTACCCTTCGGAGCAGCACTTTTACGATCCAATGGACAGTTTGTACAGCGTATCGGCCATTCGATGCAACCGATCATCCAACTGTTTACGCCGATATTCTTTGTTGTGGTCGGTTTGTCACTGAATCTTCAGGAGGTGGACTGGGGCTCCGGATTAATATTGGGGATGGCTGTTGTATTTATTTTTCTGGCTATGTTCAGCAAAGTGGCCTCTGCATTTCTCATCAAGGAGTCAACACACTTCCGCTGGGCCGTCGGGCTTTCCATGATTCCACGCGCCGAGGTTGGGCTGATCTTCGCAGAGCTTGGGCGTGTCTCGGGTGTATTTAATCAGGATATCTATGCTGTTATGATTATTACCATTGCGGCTACTACGATACTGCCACCTTTTATACTAAAATGGTTTTACGGACGGTTTGGCCACCACCTTCCGGAAAAAGATATGCAGAAGTAGATGCCTCTTTTTTTATCCAAAGTTTCAAGATGAGCAAATTTTACCGTTATTTCATGGATGGGATGCCAGACTATCTGGTACGCTATTACTGGTGGGCCTACCTGTGGTCAAAGGCCGTATGGTTTTTCGATCACCAGCCTGTCATTAATGCCATTCTGTTCGGTCAGTACAATGCGTTGATGCAAGCCACACTGGAACGATTGCAACAGGCTCCTCTGCAAAGAGTCCTGCAACTCACCTGTGTTTACGGCTCACTAACACCAAATTTAATCCGGCATGTCAAACCCTCCGCCCTGCACATTACCGATGTGGCCACAATTCAACTGAACCTGGCCATGAGCAAAACGTTGGCTGAAAAGGATATGCTGGCCACGCGCATGAATGCGGAACAGCTGGGCTACAGATCTGACAGTTTTTCCACGATTGTTCTGTTTTTTTTACTACATGAAATGCCCCATGAGGCCAGGTGCCACACACTCTCCGAATGTATGCGCACATTGAAGCCGGATGGCTCACTGATTATGACTGAATATGGAACACTGCCAGTAAATCACTGGCTATATCGTTTCCCCTTAACACGCTGGCTCACCACCCGACTTGAACCGTTTCTGGACAGTTTCTGGCACGAAGATATTGAGGCTATCCTCAATAAGGTCGCAACTGATTTTGGCAAAAGCGTTGAAATTATCTCTCATCAAAACATCTTTCATTCATTTTATCGTGTGACGGAATTCAGGCTTATCCGAACACAAAGTGAGATCGTATCCAAATAAACTACAAGCTATTTCTGACTAACCTTTTTCTCCAGTTCTTCAATTGTTTCTTCCAGGGCCTTCCGTGCCTCGGCCCGACCGATCTTCTGATGAAGCAGATGTTCTGTGGCAGAGGCAACCAGAGCGGCTGATTGCTTTCTTACCTCAACCATCGCCTGCTGGCGTGCTACTTCAACTTCCTCGGCAAAGGCCCGCTCTTTTCTTTTCATGCCCTCTTTCCATTCTGCCGTCATCCGCTGGCGCTGTTCATCAAATCTTTTCTCTGCTGCCTTGAAAATCTCAGCCGCTTCCTGATCAATCTCGGAAAGCTTGCGCATGTATTCATTTTTCAATTGAGCCATTTCTTCGTGCTTTTTTAGCGTTTTTGAAAGCTCTTCCTCAATCAATCGCCTGCGCTCCTGTATAACTGTGCTAATAATCGGTAACACCCAGCGACCAAGCACCACTAACAGGATAATGAACGATATAATCGTCCAGAAAATCTGCGATGCAAAAAAAGAGGTGTCAAATTGCGGCATGAAAGTAGCCTGACTTTGTTACTCTGGCCTGCTTAGCCTTGCCCCATGATAATGAATGCAATCACCAGTGCGTAAAGTGCAATGGTTTCCACCAGGGCAAAGCCAATCCAGGCATATTTTGAAAGTGTCGGCTCCGCTTCCGGCTGCCTGGCCACAGCCTCGATCATTTTGCTGAAAATCATGCCGATGCCTATTGCTGCGCCAGCCATGCCGGCTGC
>CAYLYU010000043.1:3436-13928 GCA_964387725.1 uncultured Zetaproteobacteria bacterium
GCCTGAATAAAGGCAATAATCATCTCTAATCCTATTTGAACGACGGTGAAACCAAGTGGTAACCACTGGATAAACCACGGTGCGGCGAGCCCCAGCACTGCCAACACTCCCAGATAGGTATGACCAGCCGTCATATTTGCAAACAAGCGCAAGGCCAGTGTCACTGGCCGAGCTATAAATGAAATCATTTCAATCGGCACCATGAGTGGTAAAATAAGTTTTGGCACGCCTTCCGGTGCAAAGGCTCGAAAGAAACCCCAGCCGTGCCGCTGAATGCGCAGCCCGGTAGCATACATAAAGATGCCGACGGCAAGTGTGCCTGTCACCGCCAGTTGTGAGGTCGGAGTAAAGGCACCCGGAATCAGCCCGACAAGATTGCAGCCGAGGATAAAGGTAAACAGGGTGAACATCAGGGGAATAAATCGTTCGCCATCGGCATGAATGTTCAGGCGAGTCTGTCTGGCAATAAACCCGTAGAGCATTTCAGCCAGCAACTGAGCCGGGCCCGGCACCGGTTTCGGACGCATCATCATCAGACGCAGCGTCACCACCACCAGAACAATAGCTACCCACATATACACAGCTGTATTCGATATTGAAATATCCACAGGCCCGAGATGAACATCCTGATAGATTATCACCTTGAAATGATCAAGGGGCCCATGCATGTCCATGCTCAGGCCCCGTCAGTCTCTTTCTTCCTGCGGATGTCTATGACCATTAAATGATAAAGATTGATGAAGCCTGCCGCCAGGCCGAAGATGGCAAAAATAAGAAGAAACAGGGGGCGGGTATCAAGCCAGCGATCAAGGAAAAAGCCAATACCAAGGCCTATCATTGTCGAAGCAACAATTTCGGTACCGACACGCAACCCCCATTGATGGCCATGGTGCTGCTCTTCCAGTTTAAGCCTGGGCATCTCCCCCTCTTATAAAGGTAGTCCGCTAATGGCAGTGTAGCATAAACAGCCTCTGCAGACATAAAAAGCGGAAAACTGTTTTAAGGCTATGTGTAGAGCCATTTGCAAAAGTCGTGAGCAGCGATTTCCTTCCCCACTTCGGCGCATTTTCGAGCTGGAATTTCGTCGAATGGAGCCACCATGCCCCTCATTCCATCTCAATAATGCACACGAAGTGGGATTGCAACTCATCCACTCAGACTTCTGCAAGTGGCTCTGTAGTGTTTAAGTGATATTCGCAGCTCTGGCCAGGTGATCGCTGGCCAGGAGTTTTTTTTGAGCGTTTTCAATCATGGATATTTTGTTTCTTGTTTCATCCATTACTCTTGTTATGTGGCGCTGCAAGCGACGGTGTTTCTGTTCAAGCAGCCTTAACGCCTGCCGATCTGCATCCGAACCAAAATCATCGGAGGAGCAGGCGCGCCTGAGTTGTTCAAAGGCGGCGCCGCAATCAGATTCAAGTTCAAGCACGGAACGCCAGCGTTTCATGGATACATTTTTCCTTATCTTATCATATAGTTCTATACAATGGTTAATGTTTTGACTAAGAGTCATTATCCAGCCACCTGACGCAGTTTCCCTTTGCCCGTATCAGCGTCGGCCAATTTCTGCCAGCTGTCACGCAGGGAACTGGCAAGAGAGAGAACCTCGTCGATAGCCACACCGAGATCTGTACCCTGCCCCTCCAGAATCCTGCGACTCATATAGGCATAAAGGCTGGCCAGACTTGTGGCGATCTTACCGCCCCTTTCCATATTGAGACTGGTTGCAAGTTCCATCAATGCCTCCATAGCTCTCGACAAATGATGAGCCTCAGCACCCATATCATTTGTATCTCCCGCCATTTTGGCCAGAGCCAGGGATTTGATTAAAGCGTCATAGGTAAGAAGGATTAAACCCAGAGGGCTGGCCCCTTCAACCTGAACTCCTCTGTATTTCTGGTATCCGGTCATGATTCCTCCCTAAGGTTCATTATTTGTTTCATACTAAGCTCCGGACGACATAAGATTGGTCTGCTGGGTAATGAAGCCGCCCAGGACGTTTGTTTGAGACATTGCCTTTTCCATGGCAAGGAACGTAGCAGTTAGCCTCGTCCGCTCCTGCTCCAGTTGCTTGCTTAATTCATCTATCTTCTCCTGCAAGCTGTCATAAATGTCATTTGAGGAATCAAGCGTTAACTGCATAAGGCCGGACACCGGATTGGTAAAGGTATCCAGCATGCCATTGAGTTGAGCGGCAACGCCCAGGTTAACGCTCACATCACCAATGGCACCCAGGGATGTGCCTGAGTACATCAGAAGGAGACCATCCGCATTGCCGCTATTGGCTAGCAGAGCCTGACCGGTTCCGGTTGCCGACACACCGTTAATCGTGCCGGCCACATCCTGTCCGTTATAAGCCTGATCGACTATGCCGAGGTTATTTACAGACTGGGCAATGGTAAAGCTGGATGAAGACCCATAGGAGTTGCTCTGGAATTGCAGGAAGTTGCCCGAAGCCACTGCCGAAGTCGACATGGCATAACGACCTTCCTGAACTACGGCTTCGGCACCAAAAGCCAGCGTTCCCCCACCCTGATTATTTGCGACAAGGCTAAAGCTAAGGTTGCTATCCCCCTCCTGATTGTCTGTGATGACCACTTTACCACTCGCATCCAGACTGGCTGCAACCTGCTGGTCAAATGCCACCTGAATGGCCACAAGCAGATCCCCGACCGTATCGGTAGCCGGATCGGAAACTGCAAAAGTATAGCTGGCGGATGAACCGGAACGACTGGTTCCGGTAATAGATATGGTGTCACCGATTGCAATATTGTGATTTGTGGTCCCGTCAGTTAAATCCTGCAGCAAGGTTGACGAGTTTGCGGCCGTGCCTCCAGCCAGCCCGGTGAGCAGGGCCGTTCCCAGCTGGCGTTGCTCTGTATAAATCTGGCCAAACTCGGTATTAAAGGTCGAGACAATACTGGCAAGACTCTGACTATCTGTAAGGTTGACGATCGCCTGCCGGCCTGAACCCTCGGTGATTGTTACCTGCTCGGCGCCGCCCACAGCGGGCAGACCCGCAGAAAGGTTTGTCGTTCCAGTCACCGTGGCCTTGGCAGCTGCAGTACTGATATTGACCGCATAACTTCCGGACACGGTAGCTGTGCCGTAGGCGACAAATTCAAGAGCGCTGTTATTGGTCGATGCGCTGGCCGCGAACACATCACGTATCGAGTTCGCATCCGTGGCCAGCAAATTGTCAAACACTGCCGCGTTAATACTCAGATGTCCCTTACTGTCAGGCTCAACACCGACGAGAGCTATGCTGCTCCGATCACTGGCCAAACCCGGAACCGTGTTCAGAATTACTCCGGAGAGTTGAGATTGGATGGTTCGCAAGAGACTTTCATTGGCAAGAATCCCGCTGGTTTGTGTATCGGAATCAAATTCCATCTGCGTGTTTATAAAATCCATAATAGCGTTGTAATCATCTACAAATGACTGCACCTTCGCTTTCACTGCTGATTCATCCACCGTTGTCGAAATGGTGATGGTGGTAGCCGCATCAACCTTCAACAGCTTTAGAGTATACCCTTCAATGGCATCGCTGATCGTGTTCGTGCCCCGGCTTACCGTAATATTGTCAATACTGACAATAGCATCCGCTGCCGGTTGCAAAGATTGCTGGCTGATCGTGCCAAGTTGAAGATTGGCAAGATTCCCCCCCGCATCCAACGCAGCACCGGCAAGCTGAATCTGCCCGTCAGCCAAGCCTTCATTGTCGGCGGTCAGGATCAGGCGATAATCGCTTGATCCTACCTTCAGAATGCTTGCGGTGACGCCTGTAGCATCCGTGCCGCTATTGAACTGATTGATTTTATCACGAATATCCCGTAGCGAATCGGTACTCGTCACATTTACAGTCTTGGCCGTATCCGCCTTGCCCTGAACTGTAAAGCTATCCGCCGCAAGGCCCAGAGACGTACTATCGCTGCTGATAGCGCTTAATGTTGAATCCTGCACGGCTACACCGGAACCGATTTTCTCAGCAGTTGCCAGCTGATTTACTTTCAGGGTGTGTGTGCCGGCAATGGCCGAAGCTGATGCTGCCACAGAAACCAGGCTTGATGCCTCGGCTGTGGTATTGCTTGACAGAGTTGATGTTTTTGATAAAAAACTGTCACCATCTGCCAAATCTATAGACAGGGAGCGTAAGGTTGAGAGTGAAGTTCCAAGAACATTAAAGGCATTCTGTTTGTCCAGTTCTGCCTGCTGCCTGCTCTGTAATAAAGTTATCCGGCGAGACTCGATAGCCATAAGCTTGTCAACGATGCCGGCCGTGTCGATGCCGGAAGCCAGACCTGATATACTGCTTGTTCCTTCCAATTTATAGCCCCCTGTGCCTGATAAATATCCGGGCTATACGTTCTTATCAAGAATGAGGCCAATTGCCTCGCTGACAGCGGCCATGTGCTCAATCACCTGCCTGGGAGGTATCTCTTTCACCACCTCACCGGTAATACTGTCCCGAACCTGAACATAGAGCCTGTTCAGACGTTCCTCATAAGAGAAGCTAACACGCTCCCGGCTGGCCTGGGACAACTGGCTATTGGCCTGATGTACCATCTCCTTCACGTCCTGTTTACTAACCTCAGCCTCGGATGCCTGCGCCTTTACATCTGCCCGAAGCTGCTGTTGTGCAACCACACGATCCACAGCTGAAGGAGCTGAAGGAGCTGAAGGAGCCTGAACCTTGACCGGAGAAAAAGATACCGGGTTAGGAGTGGAGGTCACATTAATAACTGACATGATCGCTTCCTGGCAGATTCCGGAGGTAGGGGGAAGAAGCCGGCAGCACGATAAACCCTGCGACCGACTTCCTCATTCCCTTTACCATGAGACTACCTGTATCCCTCTTACCTGAACAGGGCCAGTACGTTTTGAGGCGACTGGTTGGCCTGTGACAGAAGGGCTGTACCTGCCTGCACCAGAACCTGAGCCTTGGTGAAGTCAGCCATCTCGGCAGCCATATCGGCATCCTTGACGGTAGAAATCGCCGCGCTCAACTGTTCGATGCTGGTAGCCAGGTTGGCACTGACATAACCAAGCTGGTTCACTGTTGCACCCAACTCGGCACGGTTTGTAGTCAATGTAGACAACGAAGCCGTTACCGTGGTCAGATACGTTTGTGCATTAGCAGATGTGGTCAGATCACCGGTAAGAGAAAGCCCGGCTGTGGTGAAGGCGTTTGTGAAGTCGGCACTAACCTGATTGTTAGCGTTGGCCTCGGCCCCAACCTGAAAGACGCTGGATGAACCCGCAGTGGTAACAATAGTACCAAGGCTTGTACCGGTATCGCCCGCACCTGCTGCATCAGTAGTCAGACCGCTGATGGCAGAACCTATGGTTACCTGAATACCCATATCACTGAAATTCAGGGACTGTGTACCAAGGCCAGTTGGTGCCGTGGTCACGGTGAGGGTCTGACTGGTGGTGCCATCAGAAACCGTAACCTTGTCACCATTACCGAACGTTCCGGCAAGTCCAGCTGCCTCCTCAATATAAACATTGAAGGTCGTACCACCGGAGGCACCTGAAACATCAACGGAAACAACACCGTCAGCCGGCGCAATAGTAGATGTACCGGAAAGCGTCACACCGGCAGAGCCATTGAGCAAACTTACACCATTGTACTTGGTGCTGTTGGCAATCTTGTTAATCTGGCTTTCCAGGGTTGTACGCTCGTTGTTCAGCTTGAGAATGTCACCGGAGTTGTTGGCACTGGAAGCCTGGGTTGCCAGAACCTGTAAACGACGGAGCATATTCTCAATCTCGTTGATACCGGCATCCGCTGTTTTCACCATGGCCGTTGCCTGTAGTGCATTCTGGCTTGCTGCCATGAGCTTGCCACGTTCACCGGACAGCTTGGCTGAAATACCATAACCGGCCGCGTCATCTGCGGCGGAATTGATACGGAAGCCTGAAGCCAGACGTTCGAGCGACTTGTTCATCGTCAACGCATTTGTGCTTAAGTTTTTCAGTGCGGATATCGCACTTACATTTGTTTGGACTGTTAAAGCCATTTCTTCTCTCCTTAGATATGTAGTATGAATCAGCGCGAACGACTTCTTGCCTTGCCACGCCCGGGGTTTTATCCCCTGCAGAGACACATTTCGTAGCCCTGCAATCATTTCTATCGTCCCCAAAATCGGGAACTTTAATTGCGGAGGAAAATATTCCGATTAAGGCCCGCGATCTGATCATATTCATCTGGCCTCTTTCTTGCTCACAGCTGGGAACGTGTAATATGTTTGCTGTATATTAATCGATGCGGGGGAAACATGACTAAACTCGGAGTTTTCACGACGGTATTTCTGGCCGGGTTTCTGATCGGCATACCAAATGCCTTTGCCTCTACGGCATCAGCGCTGGCCAGACCTGATCTCACCTCGCATCCGATGGGTTATATGGCCCTGCTCATCTTTGCCATCGCCTATGTCTTCGTCATGATGGAAGAGTTAACTCACCTGCGCAAATCCAAACCGGTGATCCTTGCCGCGGGCATCATGTGGGCTATCGTTGCTGCACTGTATATCCAGCTTGGCCTGCCAGGCCAGGCAGAGGTAGCACTGCGACATAATATTCTTGAATATGCCGAGCTGCTCTTGTTCCTCCTGGTAGCCATGACCTATGTCAACGCAATGGAACAACGGCAGGTCTTTGAGTGTCTGAAGACCTGGCTCATACGCAAAGGTTTCAGTTATCGTGAACTGTTCTGGATTACAGGCATCCTTGCTTTTTTTATCTCTCCGGTAGCTGATAATCTTACCACCGCACTGGTCATGTGCGCCGTCATTCTTGCTGTTGGTTCAGATTCGCCACGTTTTGTAAGTATCGGCTGCGTTAACATCGTGGTGGCAGCCAACGCCGGCGGAGCCTTTTCCCCATTTGGTGACATTACAACCCTGATGGTCTGGCAGAAGGGAATAGTGGGCTTCTGGGAATTTTTCACCCTCTTCCTGCCAGCCACACTTAGTTTTCTGGTTCCGGCTGCGGCCATGCACTTTGCCATACCCAAGGTGCTGCCGCCGGCGACCGATGAAAAGGCAGAACTGTTGCCCGGTTCCCGGACCATTATTTTCCTCTTTGTCGCCACCATCATTACGGCCATATCGTTTCATAATTTCCTGCATTTGCCGCCTATGGTTGGCATGATGACCGGCCTGTCTTACCTGATGTTTTTTGGCTATTTCCTGAAAAAGAACAATCAGCATGAAACAGATGCCGGCGTTGAATATGATATTTTCAACCGCGTTAAAGGGGCTGAGTGGGACACCCTTTTCTTTTTCTACGGGGTAGTACTCTGCGTTGGTGCTTTGGGGCAGATTGGTTATCTCAGCGTATTATCCGAAACAATGTACACGCAGATGGGCCCTCTGTTTGCCAACTCCATGGTTGGGTTCATGTCCTCCATCGTTGATAACATACCGGTGATGTTTGCCGTCTTAAGCATGAACCCGGATATGTCTCACGGTCACTGGCTGCTGGTAACACTCACCGCCGGTATCGGCGGCAGTATGTTGTCAGTTGGTTCGGCCGCCGGCGTTGCCCTGATGGGGCAGGCCAAAGGGAAATATACCTTCCTCAGTCATCTTAAATGGACACCGGTGATTGCATTAGGTTACGGTGTCGGCATTGCCAGTCATATGTGGATTAACAGCGACCTGTTTTAGCGCAAACGAAAGTTGTTGCTCCGACTTAAACCCGTTCACCACGGGTGTGTGCTATTTCTTGCTTGCCCAAGAAGAATAATCCTAAAAACCTCAGTTGAAAGCACCCACATGACACAAGCTCTTGATTCGCTTTGCTAAACGGAAAAAACGCTTATCACCAGTGAGGTGACGACGATTTTTTCCGTTACGCCCTTCAAATCAATATCTTACACCCTGCACGCACTCCCAACCGAGGTTTCTAGGATAATATTGCGTAGATGTTCAGATTGCCCCTGATTTGTTCGATAGCAAGGAAAAAGGGCGGAGCTTACTATTGTAAGTGAGCACTTTTGACGCCGCTAGCGGGCAAATCAGGGGTGAGCTGGACAGCTACGCCCCGAGAGTCGGACCGAGGGCATCCTTGAATGACTGAGCGGTGAAAGGCTTGGTGATCAGAAAAGAGGACCCGGCCTCCTCAGCTGCCTCACGCATCTTTGCCGACCCTTCCGTGGTTACAAACCCGAACAAGCCGGAGAAACCATCTCCACTCAATGCCTGCAACATCTCCAGCCCGCTCATATTGGGCATGTTCCAGTCAGAAATAATAACGTCAGGTTGCCATTCACGGGCTGTAGCTAAACCCTCCTGACCATCTCCCGCCTCCTTGATTTCATGACCGGCATAGCCCGCCTGACCAAGCGTCCGCTTCACGATCATGCGCATGGCCTTGCTATCATCGACTACAAGTATTTTCATATTTTCTCTCCCTGTTGATCTGTTTCCTTATTTTTCCGGCTATTTCCGTTCGACAATGGTTACAAGGATATTATCACCTTCACTGATAAAATCGACCTCGCACACCACTTTTCCTCCCGGGATGCTCACTTTGTAATCAATGCCTTCAGCCACAGAGGGCAACGAAATCAGGCAGTTTTCAGGCAGCATATTCTTGATGGTTCCTGCCAGCATATTGGTAAGTTCACCCAGAGTATCCTGCATCTCCTCATTACCTACTTCCTCAACAGGCATTTCAAACATGGCCGAAGTCGCCTTGCGAACCAGTGTTTCCGGACAAAACAGGGTTACAGCCCCCTCCCAGTCACCTGCAATCTGAATGCAGCCAATCATGCTTCGCACCCCGGCTTCTATCTTCATGCCTTCAGGCAAATATTCTATGTCCAGGCCCAGAATTGATGTCCAGATTTCCGTTGTGACCTGTTCAATATTTTCGGTTGAAAAATTCATTTTCTCTCCTTTTCTAAGGTCGTTCATCACAACAATTCAAAAAGACTACCCTGAACGCCCAAGGCGCAAACGTTGGGAAAATTCTCCGGCGATACGGTCTAATGGAAGCAGTTTTTCAGCCAGTTCTGCCTCGGCAATGGCTCCGGGCATGCCCCAGATTACGCTGCTGGCTTGATCCTGCGCAATCACCTGGCCACCTGCCTGCACGATATCCTTGCAACCAAGAAGGCCATCCTGACCCATGCCGGTAAGAATTGCGGCCAGCGTATGTATACCATAAATTCTGGCCACCGATCGAAAAAGCACATCCACTGCCGGCCTGCATGAATTCTCCGGAGGATCCTCATTCAGACGGATTTCCACGTCGGAACCTGTACGCTCCAGAACCATGTGGTATCCACCCGGAGCCAGCCAGACATGCCCTTGCTCAAGCTTTTCACCATCTGCCGCCTCATGCACCTGCAAGGGCGATTTGCCATCGAGACGCTCAGCCAGCAGCCTGGTAAACGTGGGTGGCATATGTTGTACGATAACGACAGGAAGCGGAAAGTCCGCCGGTATTGCCGGAATAAGTTCAGCCAGAGCATTAGGGCCACCGGTTGATGTGCCAATAGCGAGGATATCTACCCTCTCCCTGCGTTGCGGACGAGCCAGTACCGGCGTGCCTGATGCAGGTTTGACAGAGATACCCGGCCCCGCATCAAACTTCCCGGATCTGGGAAGTGTACGTTTCGTTGAGGCAGAACGAAGAGGGCTGTTGAGAACAGGGCGGCCAGCCAGCGCTTTTATCCTTGGAATAAACTCTTTCCGAAGCGACTCCTGCGAGTCCGAGATGCTGCGGGTGTTGGTAGGTTTGGTGACATAATCGTTGGCGCCCAGTTCCAGGGCTTTCAGACTGATTTTAGCCCCACGCTCCGATAGCGTGCTGAACATAATCACCGGCAAGCTCGGATAGGTCTTCCGGATTGCAACCAGGGTTTCCAGCCCATCCATCACCGGCATTTCGATATCCAGTGTAATCAGATCCGGTTCAAGTCTGGGGATTTTATCGAGGGCAATCTTGCCGTTGGCAGCCACGCCAACCACCTCGATGTCGGCATCACTATTCAGCGCATCGCTGAGCATGCGCCGTACAAGGACTGCATCATCCACAATCAACACACGAACCTTATTCATGGCAATTCCCTGAACGAAATTTCAAATTCCAGTCTGATCCGCAATGGACCCTCTCGCAAGCCGCTCCTCACTGCACATTCCCCCTCCCTGAACGAAGCAATTTCCCGCCATTGTTTTGACGCATAACCATTGTCACCCGTCAATAGAATGAAGGGCTCTCCCCTCCTCCGTTGGCTGTTTATCGGAACCCATAAACTCAACTTAAGCTTGTCATTCCCTCTCGATAATCTTTTCATCTCTGGCTGCAAACGAAAGACAATCCTTGCCGGATGTTAATCGCACTTCCATATCCGGAACATACTTCGATTTGAATTTCATGGCCTTGCAACCATACGGGAAATTCTCGTCCCATGTAATGTAGTAATAACTGCATTTTCTGCAATCAGCAGTGGCCGTATCGTTCATCTCTTTGTCCCTAG
>CAYLYU010000044.1:0-13579 GCA_964387725.1 uncultured Zetaproteobacteria bacterium
GATGGATTGGAAAGCACCTCCTGATCAGCGTCGTCAAACAGACTCGCTTGATTCAGGTTCAATGCGGGCCGTGGTAATGACTGCACCCAGGCATCCAACAATGCCTCCGGCAAACATCAGAGGGAGCAATAGAGTGATTGTGCTCAGATAGATGCCAGCTGAATTGAGCCATTCATCTGTCGCAAAAATTAACGGCCAGATCAGCAACCAGGACATCAAACCGGCACCAGCACCAAGTAATGTACCCTCGAGAATGAATGGCATGCATACAAACCATTCCCGCGCCCCAAGCAAGCGCATTAGCTGAATTTCATCGGAGCGGTCAAGAATAGTCATTCGCAGCGTGTTGGAAATAATAATCGACATGGCCAGCCCCATGATAATAGCAGCATATAATAACAATCGTTTTATATCCTGTAGCCAGCCATGTGCCCTGGCCAGACTGGCTTCATTCATATTGACCCTGGCCCCGAAGCGATCTGCCTCAATCTTGATATCACCGAGAAGAAAGATATCTGCATCCGGGTCAGGAGAAATCTCCAGACTTTGTGGCAAGCGTCTGACCAACTCTGAATTGGTCAGTCCGGTATCTCCCAGCCAGGTCTGCATCCATTGTACCGTTTTTTTATGATCGACAACGATTACACCTTCTACACCCGGAATATCGCGCAAGCCATCTGCCAGCTTATTCAGTTTTCCCTCATCTCCGGAGTCTATGTAGACATGGTAGCGAATATCCTGCTGCCAGGTTCCAATCCACTGTTCGGCAGCCTGCATGCCCAGCCAGAAGGAAGCAGCTACCCATAAGGCCACGCACACAACAATCAGGGCTAATATCTGGTGAAGACCGAATGGAGGAAGATTGAACCCACCCGGAAGTCTGTGTACTACATTATTTGGCGAATCAGTTCGCACTTTGAATATCATGGCCAACCATCGTGCCTGAATGCAGGCGCATCACTGCGGCAGGATGAGACTGGATCAATTGTAAATCGTGTGTTGCAATGATAACTGTAGTTCCCTGCTGATTCAGAGCCATCAGGTAATCGAGTATCCGCCTGGCCGTATCAACGTCCAGATTGCCTGTCGGCTCATCGGCGAGAATCAGGGGAGGGTTGGTACTCATAGCCCGGGCAATGGCAATACGTTGCTGCTCTCCGCCGGAAAGGGCCTCCGGATAGGACCACATTCGATCTTCCAGGCCGACAAATCCCAACACTTTACGCACACGTCCGGCCAAACGCTCTGATTTCCAGCCGTGAACCCTCAGTGGCAAGGCCACATTCTCAAACACAGTACGCTGATTAAGTAATTTATGATCCTGGAAAATAATGCCAATATGCCGCCTTAACTGTCGTAGTTGCCGCCTGGAGGCCTTACGCACATCAAGGCCCTGAATTTCAAGCTTCCCTGATGAAGGGCGAACTCCGGCATAAAAAGTCTTCAGTAGTGATGACTTCCCTGCCCCGCTTTCCCCGATCAGATAGTAAAACCCACCTTTGGCAATATTCAGGGTAACACCTGAAAGGGCGGTTTTCCCCGATGGATAGCGAAGCATGAGTTGACGCATATGAATCACAGGCGCGACCCTAGCCCCAGCCTCAAACAGTGTCAGCCTCATATCTCGACGCCAACGTATAACAAAAGCTAATTTACTTGCAAAACTGTTCCCAATGGCCAACATAAAAGATTATGCGCCTAACCTGTCCGGAGTGCCGTTCAGTCTATGAATTCAATCTTGTAGATGAGGATGCTCTTCTGGTTTGTCATCGCTGCATGACTGAATTTGAACCGGGCTTGCAGAGTTATGATACACAAGATCCTGATTACCCCCTTTTTGAAGAGTCAGCACCCCTTGCAGAAGGAATACCTGAGCAGCTGGAAAAGCAGATTTCAGATAATGTTGGCCTGAGTACAGAGATTGAATTTTCTACTGGCAACCTGGAAAACTTATCCAACGGTGAACTGCATGGAAATACAGTTGAAGATAAAGATGCTTTTGAACCCTCTGTAAGCTCCACCCCGGTAGCAAGTACCCTCGCCCGCAAGCCTGCATATATTTCAGTATTGCTGTTTGTCTTCCTTCTCCTTGTAGCTTGCTCGGGATTGTGGTTGAGCCAGGATAGCTGGCTGGAAAAACCGTGGGTTCGCAGTTTCCTGATCAATATCGGCATCAGGGCTCAGGCACATGGCCATGACTGGCGCATCATAAACGATAAAGTACGAGCAAGGTGGATCGAACGCGATAACCATAGTCTTATCCTGCTGATTGAAGGCAAAGTAGAAAATCTGTTACAAAGCAACCTTCCCCCTCCCGCAATCCGTATATTAATCCATCCTGGTGATGTGGCCGGGAAAGTTCTGAAAGAAGTTGAAATGCCTATCACTCTTCAACCTCTGGGCGATGCAATAAGGCGCACGCCCTATATTTCCCCGCCGGATGATACGATGCCGGTGTTATCTCACGGAACACGAAATTTTATCCTCGTTCTGGAGGATATCCCTCCGGAAGCCAGCACTTTTTCCCTATCTGCTATTGCAGAACAACTCTAACCCATCGGGTTTTATGAGGAAGATTGAATAAGAGCTACCGCCATAGCTGCAATGCCTTCCTTTCGGCCGGTAAAACCCAATAGCTCGGTAGTAGTTGCCTTGATGTTGACGCACCATGAGGCAACTCCCAGCGCCCCGGCCAGATTCTCACGCATGGTTTGAATAAACAGGGCCAGCTTTGGCTCCTGAGCGATGATGGTGGCATCTATATTTCCCACTTGCCAACCTTCTGCTTCAAGATGTTGCATGACTTGCGAAAGCAACATCAGGCTGTCAGCATCCTTATAGGCCGAATCGTTATCGGGAAAATGCTGGCCGATATCACCCAGGCCGGCTGCGCCAAGAAGGGCATCCATGACGGCGTGAGTCAGTACATCCGCATCCGAGTGCCCGGCCAGACCGAGATGGAAAGGAATATCTGCACCTCCGAGAATAAGTCGACGATTCCCGGCAAAGGCATGCACATCAAAACCCTGACCAATGCGTACATTCATTTCGCCCCCCTTCATTTCTTCTGTAATTATCGGACTCACATCCCTATGATGATTTGTGATGACGGTTTGCGCAAATGAGGAAAACATGAATAAGCACATAAACACGGACAACGGTGAAGAGCTGGAAATAAAGAGCAGTATTCGCTGGAAGCTGGTGATCGCCATGTCAGTCATGATTGTGGCCATCGTTTCCTCGCTTACCGTGCTGTTAATCAGCAATGAAAAAGTCGTTTTCGAAAAACACCTGTCATCACAGACCGCATTTCTCAAAGAACAGATGAATATAAAGGCCGATAAAATTTCAGACGTTATGGCAAGTCAATTACACAGACTGCTCGCCAAGAACCTCCCTGAGGATCAAATAAATGCCGAAGTCAGACAATACATTCGAGGTTTTGTTCTCGATGTTGAAGATCTGAGATATGTTATCCTGATGGAAGGACGGGATTTGTTCTTTGCCAAAGGTATCAAGCTGAACAGAGAGATGAAAAACACTATTCTTAAAGGTCATGTGGCTGAGTTTGCCCTTAGTCAGTCCGGACCAAAAAAATACGATTTTGAACTTGATGAGCTTGCATTCAGGGAATCAATTGTTCCCTTCAAGGTCTTTGGGAACGCCTGGGTGCTACGCCTTGGCTTCCCTCTGGATGAATTAAACATAGCTATTTCCGAGACAAGTCAAACAATTGACAGGGAAATTCGGAGTGCATTTATCCAGGCTACATTTACAGCGATTCTCTTCATCGTATTGGGTGGAATCGCGGTCTTTTTTCTGGCTAACAAGTGGACGCGACGCATTAAAGAGCTGGTCAGCTTTTCACATGAGCTTGCTGGCGGAAACTTTTCCGCCACACCCCATGTCAGCGTACGTACCAATGATGAGGTCGGGGTGCTGGTGTCCTCTCTGGAAGAGATGGCAGCCAGCTTGCGCCAATCCTATGCCCAGCTTGAAGAACACAGCCATACTTTGGAAGACAAGGTTGACAAGCGCACCCGGCAACTCGCTGAAGCTCGTGATAATGCGCTAGCAGCAACCCGAGCTAAAAGTGAGTTTCTAGCCAATATGAGTCATGAAATACGCACGCCAATGAATGCCATTATGGGCTTGACTCACCTGGCACTGGATCGCGAAACCAATGGCAAACAGCGTGATTACCTGTCAAAGGTTCATGGTGCAGCCAAGTCGTTACTGGGGATCATCAACGACATTCTGGATGTTTCCAAGGTTGAGGCGGGCAAGCTTGATATGGAAATGGTCGAATTTGAACTGGAGCAGGTGCTGAATAACCTCTCAAGCTTCAGCTGGGATGGAGCGGACGAAAAAGGTCTGGAGCTGATCTTCGACTTTCCAGATGATCTTCCAATACTGATTGGCGACCCGTTACGCCTGGGTCAGGTACTGCTCAATCTGACAACCAATGCGATCAAGTTTACGGAAGAGGGTAAAATTAATATTGCTACTAAAATACTTAAGCAGGAAGATGGGATGGTTCAGCTTCATTTTTCTGTGACGGATACAGGCATTGGCATCAGCGATGACCAGCAGGCACAACTGTTTCAGTCCTTTGCCCAGGCAGATGCATCGATAACGCGAAAATACGGAGGGACGGGTCTTGGCCTCAGCATCAGCAAACAACTGGTCGAGCTGATGGGGGGCGAACTTATCATGGAAAGCTCCCCCGGCGTGGGAAGCACCTTCAGCTTTTCCATTGGGTTTACCACAGCAAGACAACAAACCGACAAAGCACTCATTGTGCCAGATGAAATAAAAGATTTACGTATCATCATCGCCGATCACAATGCCAGTTCACGTAATATCCTGGACAAAAGC
Source organism: uncultured Zetaproteobacteria bacterium (assembly GCA_964387725.1). Classification (GTDB taxonomy): domain Bacteria; phylum Pseudomonadota; class Zetaproteobacteria; order Mariprofundales; family Mariprofundaceae; genus CAYLYU01. The sequence goes on from CAYLYU010000044.1 coordinate 4,879, forward strand.
CTTACCAGGTTTGGCTATGAAACACTTCAACTTGCGTCCGGTGATGAAGTTTTATCTGCGCTACGCGATGCGCCGGACGACAAACCCTACCAACTTGTACTGATAAGCTGGAAATTGCCAGATATGAACGGCATTGAGGCAGCATCCAATATCATCAACGCAGGCTTAAAGCTAACTCCAAAACAAATTCTGGTTACAGCTTACGGACGTAATGAGCTGCAAACGAGGGCCCGGGAAGCAGGTATGGATGGCTTTCTGGTCAAACCGGTGTCTCCCTCCACGTTACTGGAGTCCATTCAAGGCGTTTTTCATCTCGACAACGCATTCACCTGCATTGAAGAGGAAAGCGGGAAGATCTCACTGGAATCTCTGGCTCATTTCGACGGCGCTCACCTTCTTGTGGCTGAGGATAACGAAATCAACAAGCAGGTGGCTGAGGGGTTGCTGTCCAGGGTCGGCATCAGCATGCGTTTTGCGAATAATGGTGAGGAGGCAATCACAGCGATGTTGGAGGAACCCTTTGATGGCATCTTAATGGACATGCAGATGCCAGTGATGGGTGGGCTCGAGGCCACGCGTAAAATCAGGGAAAATAATCGTTTCAAAGATATCCCCATCATTGCGATGACTGCAAATGTAATGGAGGGAGACAGGGAAAGATGCATTCAATCGGGTATGAATGACTTTATTGCCAAGCCCATCGACCCCGAGATGATGTACGCAACACTGAACAAATGGATTATACCGATGCGAAACGGCATGGCCGCTACAATGCCTGCTGACGACCATACGGAACCCAGAGACTTTTTCATATCAGAACTGCATGGTATTGATATAGAAAAGGGGCTGAAAACTGTAGATGGCGATCAAACTCTGTACAGGAAAATCCTGTGGAAATTTTGTAATAATCAGAGCGAAACAGTATCGCAGTTGCACAATGCGTTGACAAAAAATGATATGGAGCTCGGGGAGCGGCTGGCCCACAGTCTTAAAAGTGTATCGGCTACCATTGGCGCAGTATCAGTGTCCAACGCCGCTGGAAGGCTTGAAATAATGATCAGAAAAGGTGGCATCATAGATCAGAACTTGCTCGACGAGCTTAGTGAGGCACATACCAAGGTCATAGAAGGCTTGCAGAATTGTTTCAGGACAAAGCTGGAACAGAAAGCGATTCATACTTCTTTGGATCCCGTTGCGGCAATGAGCCTGATTCGGAAAATGCGTGAAGGACTTGAAGACTACGACAGTAATGCGGTAAATCTTATAGATGAACTCAAAGCTGCCCTGCCAGGATCAATCGTTTCGAAGCAGGTAAAGGCCTTACAATCACACCTGGATGCTTATGATTTTGACGCCGCACTTAAGGTGCTTCAGCAGGTAGAAAAAACCATTGAGGATACTTCGAAAACATGAGCAGTGAAAAAGCAACTATTCTTGTCGTTGATGACACACCTGAAAATATTGATGTCCTCAGTGGTCTGCTAAGCCCGCACTACAAGGTAAAAATTGCCATCAATGGCAAGCAGGCTCTAAAAATTGCATCTTCGGGCCAGCCGCCAGATTTGATACTGCTGGATGTGATGATGCCGGGAATAGACGGTTTTGAAGTTTGCCGCAGACTAAAGGCCGAAACCCAAACCGAAGGTATTCCTGTTATTTTTGTCACCGCCCTCACCGACTCCTGTGACGAAGTGATCGGATTTGAGGCCGGGGGGGTGGATTATATCAATAAACCTGTCATGCCTGCCACCGTGCTGGCACGTGTAAGAACCCATCTTAAGCTACGCTCAGCCTATCAATTTATCCGTCAAACCTTTGGACGCTACCTATCCGATGAAATCGTCGATACGCTGATTGACTCACCACAAGGTCTGAAACTTGGTGGTGAAAAACGAAAAGTCAGCATCCTTATGGCTGACCTGAGAGGGTTTACCACAATCGGAGAAAACCTTCCGGCTGAGAAGGTTCTGGTTATCATCAATATATTTCTTGGCGCTATGACCGATATCATCCAGAAAAACCGGGGCACTATCGATGAGTTCATTGGCGATGCAGTTCTCGCCATCTTCGGCGCTCCGGAGCAGAGGGGGGATGATACACTGCGAGCGGTGAGGTGTGCTGTTGAAATGCAAACTGCCATGGCTGATGTCAACAACCAGCTCAAACAACTGGGGTGCCCCGGTGTACAAATGGGGATCGGGATTAACACGGGGCCGGTCATTGTCGGCAATATCGGTTCAAAAAAACGAAGTAAATATGGTGTCGTCGGACGACATGTGAATATTGCCTCCAGAATTGAATCCTACACAAACGGCGGTCAGATCCTTATTTCCGAAAATACCAGAAACGAGTGTGGCGACTGCCTTATCATAAATGGCGAGATGAAAGTGTTACCGAAAGGCATCAAAGAGGAGATTGCAATTTATGATATCGGCGGCTTCAAGGGTGAAAATCCGATGTTAATTTCCGCACCTTCTGAATGATGACTCTATTTAGCAGCTGCCTTTTCCAGTACATTGGAAAGCCATTCCATATCTTCCCGGGTGGTAACCTTCCGGTTAAGCACATCTCCCTGACTCAGATATACATCAAAACCAGCTGCCTCAAGCAGTGCGGCATCATCCGTGTACTGACATAAACTTTCCTGTTGCAATTTAACTGCCTGCTCAAACCATGAACGATGTGCTACCTGTGGAGTTTGCACGGCGCGTAACCTTGCGCGATCAAGCGTGGAGACTACTTTCCCCTCCTCATCAATCTGTTTGATCGTATCGTGTACAGCCAGACCGGGAATAGCTGCTCCGTATCGTTCAGCAGTATCAAAAACATCTCCGAGCAAGGCTGGTGATGGCACTGGGCGAGCTGCATCATGCACAGCAACCCATGCTGCCTCCGCCGGCAAGGCGGCCAGGCCACTGGCCATAGACTGGCCTCGCTCGGCACCACCTGTCACCGGTTCGAGCAAATGAAAGGGGAAATTGTGACCTTCTATTGCTTTCTGAAATTGTCTGTCACCTTCTGCGATGACAGGCTGGATACAACGAATACGTGATTCACATGCCAGACTATTCAGGCAATGCACAAGGAGAGGTAAGCCATGTATGGAAACATACTGCTTTGGGATATCACTGCCAAAGCGAGAGCCAGAACCTGCGGCAAGCAAAAGGATCGTAATATGCATGGGTGGATTGTGAAGTAGATTTGTTCAAGGTCAAACCTGATTTTGATACAACTTTCCAATTTGTGTCAAAGTACTAGGCTGAAGCGCATGAAAAATATTAATGAAGCACCTCTACCCGGCATAGGCCGGAAAATATGGCTCCAGACAGAAAAAGGAGAACGCGTTTCAATCATTGCCTATAGCAGCGGTGAATATGAAATTTATCTGACTCCACTCGGAGCTGATTTGCCAAGTGCGGCAATAAGCCTGAGTCATGATGAAGCCACAGCTCTCGGCACTGCCTTTCCTTCAACGAAAAAAACAAGTGTCCATCATCATGGGCCGGACATCGAGTGTGTCGTTGTACCCTCATATTCTCCATACCTTGAAAAAGATGCTGCAACAATCTCCTCCGATAATGCCTTTGTTGTAGCTGTAACCCCTGTAAGTGGCACACAATTGACCCCTGCTGTTAACCATCGGATTCAGACCGGAGATATCCTGTATATCCTCGGCCCTGATGAAGATCGCCAAAGTCTTATATTGCGTATTCGGCCAGATGACTGATATACACGATGCCGGCCCATGGTTACTTGGGCTGGCAGCTGGATTCGGCTTGTTGGCCATCAGCGGAAGTCTGGGTATACGTCTGCGCATATCCACCATACCGGGATATCTTCTGGGGGGAGTACTGCTAGGGGCATGGTTCGATATTCCCCAAATATTTCTACATATCACCACCACGCTGGGTGCCATGCTGATCCTTTTTTTTGTCGGCCTTGAGTTTTCTCCATCAGGCCTGGGTAAACGCCTGAAAAGGCTGACCGTACCGTCTCTGTGGGATGCCCTGATCAATATTACCCTGGCCTTTGCTGCCGCCCTGTTACTCAATATGGGTCTGCTTGAAGCTTCCATCTTTGCTTTAGCTGTGTATGCCTCTTCCTCTGCTGTCGTGGCCAAGGGGCTTATGGATAATAAACTCCTCATGCTACCCGAAACGGACCTGTGTCTTGGCATCCTGGTGATTGAAGATCTGATGATGGCCCTGCTGCTACCCCTTTGTGTGCTCATTCTACAGACTGGATCGCTACAGTTCATGGGAGGAGAAGCCCTGACTCTGGCAATCGGCTTTATGATCCTCATGCTGGTGATTCTTCTGGCACGAAGGGGATATCTGACTCGCTGGCTCAGCCAGCCTGCAAGTGATCTGACCCTTCTGACCAGCCTTTCTTTATTGTGCCTGATTGCCGGCATTGGAGAAGCTTCAGGTGTGTCAGCGGCGGTCGGTGCATTGCTGGCAGGAATGATTGTCGCTGAAAGCAACAGTAAAAAACATATTGAAGCCATGTTGATGCCACATAGGGAGCTCCTTGCCGTCGGTTTTTTTGCTGCGATCGGTGCTGGCAGTAATTGGCAACTCATACTTGCCTATCTTCCAACAATTATTCCGCTCATGCTTGTTACCAGCGCTGCAAAAATTATTAGTGGCTATCTCGGTGCCAAATCTCAAGGTCTGAAACGGGAATCCTGTTTTCGTCTTGGGCTGATGATGACGCCGAGGGGAGAATTCACCCTGGTTGTTGCGGCTCTGGCGACATCCCAGATATGGGGTGAGGAGTTTTATAATATGATGGTAGCTTACGTGTTTCTCAGTGCCATTGCTGGTAGCATTGCCATTCGATACAACGGCGCACTAAGCCGAAAATTTGTATCAATATTTTCCAGGAGCTCATTCAAACAAACATGATATCCATATATTTGTTTCCCGCCGCAGGATTGCTGGTTTTAATGTCGGCTTATATGGTCTGGGAAAGCGTATGGCATCAACCACGCTTTTCTGAACGGAGCCTTATTGCCCTGCTTTCGGTTGCCATCGTTGTAACCGCCTATGCCTTGTTGAGCATGGAACAGATCACACCAGAAGGCATTCGTTTTCGACTTGGTTCAGCTGTGGCTGTCGGAATGATTCTTATCCTGCTTATCTATTTGACGGGGCTGATGCGCCACGGCATTCGTGGACTGGGCCTGATCATCCTGCCGCTAACTTCGGTTCCCCTGTTGCTGCTACCCTGGCTTCCTGATGCGTCCCAAACTTTGATTCACACCAGATCGGCACTGGAAAGCGGACACCTGCTTATCTCACTTCTGTCATATGCACTCCTTACCCTGGCCGCAGCTCATGCTCTGATGTACTTGTTACTGGATCGTGCCCTGAAACAAAAGCGTATCAGCTTGTTAACACGGCATTTGCCTTCATTACACGAGATCGGCACACATATGGCCGCTCAGGTGCGCTGGGTGGTGTGGATGCTGGGCACAGGTATTGCCCTGGGCCTGAGTTGGCAATGGGAAATAACGTCGAGCTTCTCCATTCTCAATCACAAGGTTTTGTTATCCCTGTTCGCCTGGGGCTTGTTGCTGTGGCTGCATATGACAAGCAGTCGCGGCGGCTGGCACCGGAAACGCATCAGTATCATGGTTCTGATCGCATATGGACTCCTTCTTGTTTCCTACTTTGGCGTCAGGTTTATTCAGTCTTTAATATGAGCGATATCATCGGCTGGCCTGCCGCTGTAGGTGTTCTTTTTTTCCTTTTGCTGTTCTCTGCCTTCTTTTCAGGCTCGGAAACCGCATTGACACGGGCCCGCCGTGTTCGTCTGAGGCTGCTTGCCGAGGAAGGAAACGATGGCGCCAGACGGGCCGAAAGAATGTTGGAGAAGCCGGAACAACTGCTTGCAGCAATTTTACTCGGCAATAATTTTGTTAATATCGCCGCCTCCAGTCTGGCCGCAGTTGTTCTCGTCGAGACATTCGGTGAGGTTGGCGTTATCTACGCTACCATTGCGATGACTGTTGTCATTTTAGTGTTCTCCGAGGTTCTTCCGAAAACGATAGCCATAGCGCATGCCGAAAAAATTGCCAGCAGCGTGTCAGCTCCGATGCAATGGGCTATGCGATTACTGGCACCCCTTATTACCGTATTGATGGGCATTATTCGTGTCACGCAGCGCCTGCTAAACATTGACGGAAAAAAATCTTCCGGCATGAGCCATAAAGAATTAGCTACGATTATTGACATGAGCGCCGAAACCGGACATCTGGACGCTGCTCGCGAACAGATGCTTGCCAACAGCTTAAGTCTGCACGAGGTCCCCGTGAAGGCTCTGATGACACCAAAATACAGTATGGCAACGCTGGATGCCGACAAAAGCATTGGAGAGTGCCTGCGAGAAGCTGTGAGGCAACCTCATTCCCGTTATCCTGTATTTAGTGGCGGCAGCGATAAGCTAATCGGGATTGTTCACCTGCGCGATCTCATCCGGTTCAGGGACGGGAAAACCTTATTGGCCAACGCCATGATCTGGCAGAATCCACCTTACATTCCGGCCAGCAAAAATGCCCTGGCCCAGTTATTTGACTTCCAGACCCGGCGTCAACACATGGCTATCGTGGTCGATGAATATGGAGATATCGAAGGTTTGGTCACGCTTGAAGATATCATTGAAGAAATTGTGGGTGAAATCACGGATGAATCTGACCTGCCCCAGGCAGAAGAAATGTGGCCACAACCGGATGGTTCCCTTGTCGCTGCAGGAACCTGCAGACTACACGACATCAATCAGAGCATGGAAATTGATTTGCCGGAGGATGGCGCTACCACCATCGGTGGATTTCTGGTCGATCTGCTAGGTGAACAACCTCAAGGCAGGTTGTGTGTTCAGGCAGGCAAGTTGCACATAGAGATATTGGAGCTCAGTGGACACAGAATCCAAAGAGTCCGTCTGCACAACCATCACGACAATTCATGAATAGTTCAGGCCAGCTCTCGATATCGCCGCATCAAAATAGATAAATCTTCCCAAACGCGTCGTTTCTGACCGGGTGACCGAAGCAAATAGGCCGGATGGTAGGTAATCCAGACAGGCACTCCTTTGTAGTCATGCCATGCTCCACGCAGGGAAGCGAGCGAAGTATTTGTTTCCAGGACATGCTGTGCAGCAACCTTTCCCAGTAAACAGATAACCCTGGGAGCTATCGCCTTCAACTGGGCATCGAACCATCTTGAACAGGCCTGAACCTCGTCCGGTTTTGGATCACGGTTCTCAGGAGGGCGGCATTTGACAACGTTCATGATATAAATACCGGAGCGATCAAGACCAAGAGCTACCAGAATACGATCCAGCAACTTCCCCGCCCTGCCAACAAAAGGTTCCCCTCTCAGATCTTCTTCCCTACCCGGAGCCTCTCCGATAAAAACAATTTTTGCTGTCGGATCACCAACGCCAAAGACGACCTGAGTTCGGCCTTCGGCTAGCGCACAGGCCGTACAACTTGCTGACTGTTGGGAAAGTTGATCAAGATCAGGATATGATGCCACGGCGACATTATCGGTCTCCGGCACAGGAGGCACGGGAGTTTTCACTCCAATTGTCTGCAGATAATACTTTAGAACCTCGGACTGGGCCGGCACTAAACCGGACTAAACAATAAAATGATTGACTGCCGCTTCCGAGCCCAGGTAAACAGGTATGCGCTGATGCAACCCTTCAGGCTCAACATCCAGCACAGGAATATGACCCGTATGTGCCTTACCTCCAGCCTGCTCAACAAGGAACCCCATAGGAATGGCCTCATACAATAGTCTGAGTTTACCATCTTTATTCTTGGCATCGGCAGGATAAAGAAAGATTCCGCCCTTCAGCAGGGTACGATGCATATCGGCGACCATAGCCCCAACATAACGCATACCAAGTTCTTCAACATGTCTGGCAGTAACGAGCCGGTCAGCCATGCCGTGCAGCCAATGCGCTGAATTGGCTTCATTAACAGAATAATATCCTCCACTCTTTGGGAGGGTAATGTCTGGATGACTCAGTTCAAAACGTGCATTGTTCGGGTTAAAGGTATAGCCGTTTACTCCTTCTCCGACCGAACATACCAACATAGTAGCAGGCCCATACAATACATAACCGGCTGCAACAACTTCCCGACCACTTTGCAGTGTATCGGAGACATCCGGCCTTTCGGCATTGGAAGTCTTGCGCCTGACAATCGAGAAAATGGTTCCCACCGGGCCGTCAACATCCAGATTGGAGGAACCATCCAGAGGATCCACCAAAACCAGCCAGTCGGCTGAGGTATACTCCTCAATCACAAGCAGTTCCTCCTGCTCTTCAGAACCGACTGCACAAACATAACCAGTGGACCGCATCTCATCGAAGAAAATGTCATCTGATAAAAGGTCCAGCTTCTGCTGTTGCTCACCCTGGACATTTTCAGAACCGGCTACGCCCAGGGCACCACGAAATACTGCACCACGAAGTAAGGCGGCTATTTCAACGGCAGCACGCCCTACCCCCTGAATAATCGGCATCATAGCACTGCCATGACCACCTTCCTTCGAGATTCTACTAAGCGTGTTGTCCATTGGTTCAATCTCCACGTTAAAAAGCGGTAAAATAATGTCCCGGGTGAATCAGTCCGAAATGGCGGAGCGGACGGGACTCGAACCCGCGACCTCCGGCGTGACAGGCCGGCATT
>CAYLYU010000045.1:0-13492 GCA_964387725.1 uncultured Zetaproteobacteria bacterium
CCAGTATTTCTGGCCGGAGAATTTTCGTATTAATGACCTGGCTCTGGAGCTGAAAGAGCGAGGGCACGAAGTCACGGTTCTGACCGGGCTTCCAAACTATCCGGCAGGTCGCTGGTTTAACGGATTCGGTTATGCCTCCTGCGGCAGTTCAGAGTGGCAGGGTATCAGGATTGTCCGGGTGCCAATGGTGAGGCGTATGTCCGGCCGAGGCTGGCAACTGGCCCTGAACTATATGAGCTATGCCATGGCTGCGAGTCTGCTCGGGCCGATCCTTTGCCGGGGCCGATTTGATGTCGTCCTGGCCTATGAGCCATCGCCATTCACGGTGGGAATTCCGGCGGCGATGATGCGTTGGTTGAAAGGGGCTCCCATGATGTTCTGGGTGCAGGATCTGTGGCCGGAGAGTCTGACGGCTGCCGGCGCAGTGCAATCCCCCTTGGTTTTGCGGGCAATCGGGCATGTTGTGCGCTGGGTTTATGCCCGTTGTGATCGTGTTTTGGTGCAGTCGGTGGCATTTATCGAACCGGCTAAGGCGGCTGGTGCAAATCCCGAACGCATTCGATATTTCCCGAACTGGGCCGAGTCTTTCTACCGGCCTGTCATCCCTGAGATTGATACACCGGCATGTGAGGCCCTGCCGGATGGCTTCCGGATCATGTTTGCAGGTAATATGGGAGAGGCTCAATCGCTACAGACGATTCTTGCAGCAGCGGAAATCCTGCGGGATGTACCGGATATTCACTGGATCATGATTGGGGATGGTCGCAGAAGGGGTTGGATGCAGGATGAGGCGGCGAAACGCGGTCTCGACCGGATTCATTTTCCCGGCAGTTTTAAGGCCGAGCGCATGCCATTGTTCTTTTCCCGGGCCGGGGCACTGCTTGTGACTCTTAAGAGGAACGAAGCATTCGCACGCGTTGTGCCAAGCAAGGTGCAATCCTATATGGCCTGCGGACGTCCCATTGTTGCTGCTTTGGATGGTGAGGGAAGGCGGATTATTGAAATGGCGCGTGCCGGGGTTACAGCACCGGCGGAAGACGGGCAGGGTCTGGCCGATGCCGTATTGCATCTTTACCGCCTGAAGCCGACTGCGCGGCAGGCCATGGGAAAGGCAGGTCTGGCCTATTACGAAGCCCACTTCAAGCGTGATCTGCTTGTAGATCAACTGGAACAATGGATGCAGGAGTTATCTGATAGCAGATGCATATCCTGATTCTGTGTGATCATGGTATGCAGGGTATGAGATTGTCCGCAACTTCGGCAGTGGCTACAATATCCACTCATAAAGAGCCACATCCCAAGGGGAAAGATTATGCAGGTTTCCGTTCGCGAGTTAAAAAACAAGCTCTCCGAGGATCTTCACCGAGTGAAACATCGTGGATGATTTTATACCTCAACACCGTAGCACTTGTTAAAGCCTGTGTGGAGGAGGCGAGATGCGCATCCTGATTCTTGGCGGTGACGGTATGCTGGGGCATCAGTTGTTGCTGTCATGGCAGCAGCGGCATGAAGTCCGTGTAAGCTTGAGGCGCGACCTTTCAGACTATATATCTTACGGCTTGTTTGATGCTGCAAACAGCTACGGAGGCGTAGATGTACGTCATTTTGGGGAAGTAGAAGAAGTAGTAGCCACATTCGATCCTGATGCGATTGTAAATGCCGTGGGTATTGTGAAGCAACGACAGGAATCGCACGATGCCATTGCCAGCATCGAAATCAATTCCCTCTTGCCTCACCGTCTGACGGCATTGTGTCAGCAACGGGATATCCGGTTGATGCATCTGAGCACCGATTGTGTTTTCTCGGGGAACAAAGGCATGTATGTCGAGGGCGACCTGCCTGATGCCCGGGATATTTATGGTCGCAGTAAACTCCTTGGCGAGGTGGCACAGCTTCCGGCGATGACCCTGCGATCATCCATCATTGGTCTGGAACTGGCCCGGAATCAAAGCCTGATAGAATGGTTTCTGGCGCAGCGTGGAACAATCAGAGGATTCCGCCGGGCTATTTACAGTGGTTTTACCACCATGGAGATGGCACGTATTATCGAAAGTTTATTGATGAGGCGTGAATGGTTTCCCGGTTTGTGGCATGTCGCCAGCCAGCCGATCAGCAAGTACGATTTGCTCTGCAAGTTATCCGGGCAGCTTGGGCGTACGAATGTCATGATCGAAGCTGATAATGATTTTGCTTGTGAGCGTAGTTTGAATGCATCCCGCTTTAATCATAAAGTTGGTTATACTCCGCCAGCCTGGGATATGATGCTGGATGAACTGGCAAAGGCTATTCAGGAGAGGGGACAATGATATTGGAAGGAAAGCGAATACTGGTAACCGGTGGTACCGGATCTATGGGCAAGGTGCTGGTGCGGCGTCTGCTTTCCGGAGAACTGGGGACACCTGAAAAGGTTATTGTGTTGTCACGCGATGAAGCCAAACAGCACGAAATGCGCATGGCCTATATGCACAAGACGGTGACGACCGATGAGGTTATTTTTCACAACTTCCAGCAGGCGCTGGAATTCCGTATCGGTAACGTCCGGCACTACGGTGAAATTTGTTCTGCCGTAAGAGATGCGGATATCGTGGTCAATGCAGCGGCATTGAAGCAGGTGCCGACTTGTGAGTATTTTCCTGATCAGGCGGTGATGACCAACTGCATCGGGGCCATGAACATTGTAAACGCTATTCGTGAAAACAGTTATCCGGTTGAAACTGTAGTCGGGGTGAGTACAGACAAGGCCTGTAAACCTGTCAATGTCATGGGTATGACTAAGGCTGTGCAGGAACGAATTTTCACATCGGCTAATATCCTGAACCCGGATACCCGCTTCATCTGTGTGCGCTACGGCAATGTACTGGCCTCCCGTGGTTCAGTTATTCCGCTGTTTCTTGACCAGATTGCACATGGGGGTCCTGTGACGGTGACTGTGCCAGCCATGACACGTTTTCTGTTAAGCCTTGAGCAGGCTGTGGATACAGTTTTTGCCGCTCTGAGGGATGCCCGGCGAGGCGATACTTTTGTTCCGGACGCGCCAGCTGCAACGATAGAGAATATCGCCCGGGCTATGGTCGGTGATCGGGATATTGAAATCAGCATGACCGGTATTCGCCCGGGTGAGAAAATGCATGAGATCATGGTGTCGGAGGAGGAATGCACCCATACCATTCGTTGCGGGGATTATTATGCCATTCGGCCCATGTTACCTGAGCTGGTAGAAGAGACTGAAGAGTCTGCGCTGCGTGAAGAGTTCAGCTCCGCATCCAACGTTGTTTCCTTTGGGGAGACAATTCAACTGCTGGAACGTCATAATCTTCTTCCCGGACAAGCTCAACCGGATGAAAGTGGAGAATTACTGGCATGAAACGTTTGAAAGTTATGACCATCGTGGGTACCAGACCCGAGATTATTAAATTGAGCCGGGTTATCGCCGAGCTTGAGCAACACACCGAGCATGTTCTGATTCATTCCGGTCAGAATTTCGACTTTGAACTGAATGATGTCTTTTTTCGCGATCTTGAAATCAGAAAACCTGATTATTTTCTTGAAGCCGTTGGAGAATCGGTCGCTGAGAGTATTGGCCTGATCATTGCCAAAGCCGATAAGGTTATGGAGAAAGAACAACCCGATGCGGTACTTATCTATGGTGATACCAACACTGGCCTGGCTGTCATACCCGCCAAACGGCGTAAAATTCCTGTCTTCCATATGGAGGCGGGTAATCGCTGCTTTGATCAGCGTGTGCCAGAGGAAATCAACCGGAAGGTGCTTGATCACCTGAGTGATATCAATATGCCGCTGACCGAGCATGCGCGGCGCTATCTGCTGACTGAGGGCATCAGACCGGAAACGATCATCAAGACGGGTTCCAGTATGCAGGAAGTGTTGAGCCATTGTATGCCTTCAATTCTGAACTCGGACGTACTTACCAGGCTAAAACTAGCAGAGAAGGCGTATATCCTGGTCAGTGCCCACCGGGAGGAAAATGTTGATAGCGAAGATAAACTCTCTGACTTGCTGGACTCACTGAATGCTGTTGCAAAGACGTATAGCAAGCAGATCATTGTATCTACCCATCCGCGTACACGATTGCGACTTGATGTTCTGGCAGACAAGGGCAAATTCCGCATGGATCAACGAATCGAATTTCTCAAGCCTTTCGGTTTTATGGACTATATTCATCTTCAAATGCATGCCTTTTGTGTACTCTCCGATAGCGGAACCATTACCGAAGAATCCTCCATCCTTGATTTTCCGGCAGTGATGATCCGGGAGGCGCATGAACGCCCCGAAGGTATGGATGAAGGTGTTTTGATTATGAGCGGCCTGAAACGGGAGCGAATATTGCAGGCCATTGCCACAGTGACTGCCCAGGCAGAAAATGATGAGCGGGTCTTTCATCCGGTTGCCGATTACCAAACGGATAACGTTTCGAAAAAGGTGGTACGTATCATTCTCAGCTATGTGGACTATATCAACCGTACCGTCTGGCATAGATGAGCCTTGCTACATCACCTGGAAGACTATCATTGACGTGTTCGCGATCAGCCTGGCTCTGGCGCTAATCTCCTTTGTGACGGCTATATTTTTAAGCAGATATCTTTGTAGTCCGATATCACGGTTATACATTCTTGACCAGCCAAATATCCGTTCTTTGCATGAGAATCCGACACCTCGCGGTGGAGGTATGGCTATTCTGGCAGCATTGGGAATCAGCTGGGTCTTTGCCCTGTCCATCATTTCAAATTCTGAGGAAATAGTCTGGATGATTGGGGGTCTCATTCTGGTAGCGGCGGTGTCTTTTCGGGATGATCGCAGTCACGTACAGCCCCTTGTCCGTTTGTTGATTCAGACTTTAGCGGCGCTGATGATCATCTTTGCAGGCCTTGGTCTGGACGTATTGACTGTGCCCCGCATTGGCTCGCTTTCTTTGGGCTTGTTTGGTTCGCTTCTGAGTATTCTTTTTATTGTCTGGTTTATTAATTTATATAACTTTATGGATGGTATGGACGGTTTTGCCGGAGGTATGGGTGCAGCCGGATTTACCTTTCTTGCTATCATCGGCTGGATGGCGGGAGAGAGTAGTTTTGCAATTCTTGCCATGCTGGTGGCCGCAGCCAACTTCGGCTTTCTGACCCGAAATTTTCCGCCGGCAAAAATATTCATGGGTGATGCAGGCTCGGCCAGTATGGGGTTTTTGGCCGCTGCATTTTCTCTATGGGGCGAGCATGGTGATATTGTTCCTTTGTGGGTCTCCCTGCTTATATTTTCCCCATTTGTGGTGGATGCCACCGTTACACTGATCCGGCGTCTGCTGGCACGTGAGAAGGTATGGCAGGCACATCGCTCACATTATTATCAGCGTCTGGTACAATTGGGCTGGGGTCATCGTAAAACAGTTATTGTTGAATATGTTCTCATGTTGGCAGCGGGGATCTCTGCTATTTTGCTGCTGAATACAGGTGAAAACTGGGCATTGACCGGATTGTTGGCATGGGGCGGAATATATTTGGCTCTGGCAATGGCTGTGCATCGACTTGAGGCCAGGAGTTTGTTGGACTTATGAGTAACGCAGCACCACGTTTACTTCGGTCACGCTGGGCAGCGCTTGGACATGATCTCCTGTGGGTTCCGCTCGCCCTTTTTCTGGCCTATTGGCTTCGTTTTAATATGGATACGATCCCCGAAAACTTTCACTCGGGGGGGATGATGATCCTGAGTGTTGCACTGCCAACCCAGGCGATAGTTTTTTGGTTGTCAGGACTTTACAGGGGGATGTGGCGGTTTGCTTCTGTCCCGGATCTGATGCGTATTCTCAAGGCCGTAAGTATCGGAGCCTTATTGACTTTCCTGCTTGTCTTTGTTGTCCACAGAATGGAAGGTATCCCGCGCTCAATCCTGTTGCTTTATCCGCTTTTACTTGTTCTCGGTCTTTCCGGGCCTCGGATCTTCTATCGTCTGCTAAAAGACAGGCATTTCGATCTGAGCATTCAACCGGCACAACGGGTTCTGATAGCCGGTGCGGGCAGGGCAGGAGAGATGCTGATCCGCGACCTGTTAAAGGATCATCAATATTTAGCGGTGGGATTTGTTGATGATGATAACTCCAAACAGGGAAGGGAAATTCATGGTGTGCGTATCCTGGGAAGCCTGGCCGATACGGGGCAATTGACTGAACAATTGGATGTGGATGTAGTGTTGATTGCCATTCCGTCCGCAAGTCACGAAACCATGCAACAGCTCGTGCAGATATGTATGGAGGCAAGGGTAGCCAGCCGTACCTTACCGGCCCTGGCAGAGTTGGCTGATGGTAAGGTGGAGGTCTCGAAATTACGTCAGGTTAGCATTGAGGATTTGCTTGGCCGTGATCAGGTAAGCCTGAATGACGTAGGCTTGCATGATCTTCTTGATGGGAAACGGATATTGGTTACAGGTGCCGGCGGCTCGATTGGCTCTGAACTTTGCCGTCAGATCGTTCGCTACGCGCCCGATATGCTGATTCTTCTGGAACACAGTGAATACAATCTTTATCGCATCAATGAGGAAGTGCAGACTCGTCCGAATTGCCAGGTTCATGGTCTCCTTGGTGATGTGCGTGATGCTGAACGCATGCATTGGCTTTTTGAGACTTTCAAACCGCAGATTGTTTTTCATGCTGCTGCCTACAAACACGTACCGATTGTTGAGGAGAATCCGGCTGAAGGCATCAAAACAAATATTTTTGGAACCCGGCAGATTGCTGATCTGGCTTCTGAATTTCAGGCTGAGAAATTTATCATGGTGTCAACAGACAAGGCAGTAAACCCTGGTAATATCATGGGTGCCAGCAAGAGAGCAGCCGAAATTTATTGTCAGAACCTGAATAGTCGTGCACATACACAAATGATCACGACTCGTTTTGGAAACGTTCTGGACTCAACAGGGTCGGTAGTTCCCCTTTTTCGCAGGCAAATTGCCAGTGGTGGTCCCGTGACAGTAACGCATTCGGAAATCACCCGTTTTTTTATGACTATTCAGGAAGCCTGTCAATTAATTCTGCAAGCGGCTGTCATAGGAGAAGGAGGTGAAATTTTTGTACTTGATATGGGGGAGCCGGTAAAAATCGAGGATCTGGCCAAACAAATGATTAGCCTCTCTGGTTTTGAGCCGGGACTCGATATCAAGATTGAACTGACCGGACTGCGGCCAGGGGAGAAACTGCACGAAGAACTATTTTATGATTCAGAGGTTCCGTCTAACACCAAACACCCGAAAATTATGCTGGCCGTTTCACGAGAATACGACTGGCAAAACCTGCAGGTTTTGCTGGGAGAATTGCAGCTTGCCTGCAGGGATCGGGACGTAAATATTTTACACCGGGCCTTGAAAGAGGTGGTCCCGGAATTTATCGATACCATTGTCAATCAACCAGATTAAGTCACGACACATATCCACTAAACGGTTTGTGCAAGTGGCAGTGTTTTGTCCGCTCGCGAATACCTTTACATATCTTTGGCCCCGGACATTGGAAGAGCCAGTGAAAGGTATCCGGGTTCTGGTTCCTTTCGGTCGGGGCAGGCGATTGGGGGTAGTGCTGGATGTGTTGTCTGATGCTCCTCCGGAAGGAGTGGAGGCAAAAACAGTGCTGGATCAGTGGGATGTGTCTTCCCTGTATTCAGGGGCACGCATAAGGTGGGTTGAACGGGCGGCCAGATACTACCTGGCTTCGCCGGGCGAAATGTTTGAAACCGCATTCTCCTGGGTCAGAGGGGATGACAAGCAGCGCTGGCACTGTCCGGACACGCCTGCCTTACAGTCTCTGGATCCCGGTCTTTCCGATGCTTTTTCGCAACGTTCCACGCTTTCTGCCCGTACTCTGGCAAAAAAATTGGGTCATTCGCTTTTGCGTTATCGTTTACATCGTGCCTCCGAGGCTGGATTTATCTGTCTTGCTGCCGGTGTCGAGGAAAAGGATTTGCCGGATGGCTTTACAGCTGAGGATGTTCCAGAGCATCTCTTTCCTGCTCAGTCGCAGGCCTTGAATGAGGTTGTTAGCAGCAAGGCTTTCTCTGCTTTCCTGTTATTTGGACCGACCGCTTCCGGTAAGACCGAGGTATATTTGAGGGTTGCCATGGACAAAATCCGGGCTGGTGGCCAGGTGCTGGTTCTTGTCCCGGAAATCGGGCTAACGCCGCAGTGGCTGTTACGTTTGACAGCTAGATTGCCTGAAGTAGCGGTCTGGCATTCGGGTTTAAGTGATCGACAGCGCAATCATGTCCGCTCCCGGTTAAAGGATATCAAGGTATTGGTAGGTACACGTTCAGCTTTATTTTTACCGCTGCCATGTTTATCGCTGATTGTAGTGGATGAGGAACATGACACCTCATTCAAGCAGGGCGAAGGGGTCAGGTATTCAGCCAGGGATTTAGCTGTTCTGCTGGCACAGGAACTGGGCATTCCGGTGATTCTGGGTTCTGCCACACCGAGTCTGGAAAGCTGGAACCAGGTAAAAACAGGTTCATACAAGTTATTAACCTTGCCTGAGCGCATTAGTTCATTTCCTCCCATTGAAACAGAAATCGTGGATATGCGTGGTTCCACTGAGTCGATTTCAGATATCTTGGTAAATGCCTTGCAACAGACCATGGAGCGTGGTGAACAGGCTCTGCTTTACCTGAATCGCCGTGGTTATGCACCGGCCCTGATATGTACTGCTTGTGGTCATGTGCCGGAATGCCCGTCCTGCTCCTTACGTCTGACTTTACATCGCAAGTGCCGTCAGCTCAGGTGTCATGCCTGTGGTTTTGTCGGAGCTGTTCCTCTCGTCTGCATACAGTGTGGAGAAGATGCGCTTTTGCCCCTGGGTGAGGGCACAGAAAAGGTGGAAGAGCAGCTTTTTTCCTGTTTTCCCGATTTGCGATTTGCACGTCTGGATCGGGATGCTGTTCGCTCAGAGAAAAAGCTGATCAGTGTACTGGAGAGATTCTCCAGTGGCAGTCTTGATTGCCTGGTTGGTACCCAGATGTTGATCAAGGGCCACCATTTTCCAAATGTAACCCTGGTTGGTGTGATTAACGCGGATCTGGGACTGTTTTTGCCCGATTTTCGTGCCGGTGAGCGCTGGTGGCAGCAATTGACTCAGGTGCTTGGACGAACCGGGCGCGGATCAAAACCGGGCAGAGTGGTTGTGCAAAGCCGTAACCCAGATTCTCCGTGGCTGCACCGTGCTGGCGCGGCATACAGTGAGAATTTTCTGAATGAAGAACTTGATCTTCGAAAACAACTTTCATACCCCCCTTATGAGCGTTGGGTTCGTCTATTGTTTTCAGCTAAAGAAGCAGCCAGGGCCGAAAATGCTGCTCGCATTGCATCTGAAAAAATAGCAAAGTCCCTGCCTGGAGTCCGTCTTGTAGGGCCGGTACCAAGTCCTCTCGAACGATTGGCGGGTCGTTACCGTTTTGAAATAATCATGAGAGATGCAGGCCGCAAGATTTTGCCCTGGAAGTTGACACCATTGCTGAGAACTTTGCGCGTACCATCGGGTGTCCGCAGGAAGGTAGATGTTGATCCCATGGATATGATGTAATTGTTCAGTCCATCACCTGTTTTCCGATATCTTAATGATTCGAACCGAACATAAGCTGGGCGATGTTTGCCGAGTAAACAGCACGTTTTAGTTCCGGATTCCGAATATCTTTGACCAGGCGCGCTATTCGTTTCTTTTCACCCATTGCAACTGGCTTTTGCTCAAGGGATAAGTGCATTTTCTCTGGTGTTCCTGCACTGCTTCTAAATCTTGTTCGAATCCGCTTGAGACCACGTATGTTCCGCTTTGAACAGGCCAGAAGAATCTCTTTTTCAAGAAATCGAACCTGTTGTGCCATGGCGGGGTGATCCACATCCACCATCAACAATTGATGTTCAATGCTTACGGGTTCGGTATGTGAGGCCAGCATCGGACCAACAATATCAGACCAAGTTCTACGCAGGTGGTTTGCCCCGGCCAGCACCTTGAAATTCTTTTTTCCAAGGATATTGCTCAGACCTGTTTCAACACGTTTCAGGGATGATCTGGATCGTTTGGGCCGCATACAGTCAGAATGGAAGTCGCTTGCCGCCCAGAATATGAACATGAAGGTGAAACACTTCCTGCCCTCCATCTTCACGCACATTGATAACGACACGGTAGCCACCGGCAAGGTTCAGCACTTCATCGGCAATATTTTGCGCCCGGTCCATCAGTATGCCAAGCAGGGCAGGGTCTTTAGCCTCGGTGAGTGTGGCGACGTGCAGTTTTGGAATGACAAGCACATGCACCGGTGCCTTGGGGTGGATATCGTTAAATGCATAGACGTCATCGTCTTCATAGACCTTGTCAGAAGGGATTTCTCCGGCAACAATTTTGCAAAACAGGCAGTCGCGCATCATTGTTTTCTGGATACCTTTTCATCATGGCCGGAAATGCCGAAGCGGCGGGCGAGCTCGTTCAGGATATCATCGGGGCTCAAGCCGTGGTGAGCCAGCATGATCATTGAGTGGAACCAGAGGTCGGCTGTTTCACGGATGATCTTGTCACGATCCCCGGATTTGCTGGCGAGAATGGTTTCGATTGCTTCTTCGCCAACCTTTTCAAGAATCTTGTCCTGACCTTTGGTATAGAGCGAGGCTACGTAAGAGGTCTCAGGCAATTCGGATTTACGTGCATCCAGCACCTTGGCCAGTTCGTTCAGGATGGTTGTTGCCGTGTCGGTCATTGTTTCATCACTCCAGGGGTTCCTCTATGGTCATCCAGTCAGCGTCTTTGTGCTGACGATAAAAGCAGCTTTCACGGTTGGTGTGGCAGGCGGGCCCGGTTTGTTTGATTTTGAGTAGCAGTGTATCGCCGTCACAGTCAAGATACATGCTCTCTACTTTCTGAGTATGGCCGCTGGATTCACCCTTCTTCCACTGACTTTTCCGCGAACGGGAATAGTAGTGGGCAAAGCCTGTTTCGAGCGTTGCCTCGAATGCCTCGCGGTTCATCCAGGCCAGCATTAGCACACGTCCCGAGCATTCATCCTGTGCGACGGTCGGTATCAGGCCATGCGCGTCGAATGAAAGCTCATCAATCAGGCTCATGCGGTAAGCCCGGCCAGGGCACGGCTGGCAGCCTTGATCGTAGCGTCAATATCTGCATTGGTATGTGCGGCAGAGACAAAGGCTGCTTCAAACTGGGATGGAGCCAGATAGATACCTTCTTCCAACATGGCGTTGAAGTAGCTGCCGAAAAAGTCAAGGTCACAGTTGCAGACATCCTGAAAGTTGTTGCAAGTAGAATTATTATTGAAAAAGACAGTGAACATGGAGCCGAATCTGTTGGCAGTCGCATTTACGCCAGCTTGTCTACACCCATCAAGTAGACCTTCTACGAGCCGAGCTGACTTTTCCTCCAGCCTGTCATAAAAACCCGGTTGTTGCAGCAGGGAGAGCGTTTCAAGTCCGGCCCTCATAGCCAGCGGGTTTCCTGATAGTGTGCCGGCCTGATATACAGGGCCATCGGGTGATATCCGGCGCATGATTTCTTCACGGCCACCGTAGGCTCCAACGGGCAAGCCGCCACCGATGATTTTTCCGAGGCAGGTGAGATCGGGTTTGATGCCGAACCTTTCCTGGGCACCACCCGCTGCAACGCGGAAACCGCACATCACCTCGTCAAAGATTAACAATGCAGCCTCTTCGCTGCAGATATCACGCAGACCCTGCAGGAAGCCTGTTGAATACAGATCCATGACCCCGGTATTGCCAGGCACAGGTTCAACGATGATGCAGGCGATTTCACCCCTGTTTTCCGCAAACAGACTTTTGACTGCCTCCAGGTCGTTGAACGGTGCGGTCAGGGTCAGTTTTGCATAATCGGCAGGTACGCCAGCTGAATCAGGAACTCCAAAAGTCGCTGCGCCCGATCCTGCCTTAACCAGCAGACCGTCGGCATGTCCATGATAACCGCCCTCAAACTTGATAATCTTGTCGCGACCGGTAAAGCCGCGGGCAAGCCGGAGGGCGCTCATTGTCGCCTCAGTGCCAGAGTTTACAAAGCGCACGACCTCAATAAATGGCACCATATCGACCACCAATCCGGCAAGCTCAATTTCCAGTTCGCAAGGGGCACCAAAACTCATGCCGGAAGCGGCTGTTTCCTGTACAGCAACCAATACATCAGGGTGCGTGTGGCCGAGAATCATCGGTCCCCAGGAACCGACATAATCGATGTATTCGTTACCATCCACATCCCGAATTCGAGACCCGGCTGCAGAGCGGATAAAGCGAGGAGAGCCACCCACCGACTTAAAGGCACGTACAGGGGAATTCACCCCTCCGGGCAGGAGTGCCTGTGCCCGTTTAAAATCTGTCTGTGATTGTTGCAAAGATGCCATGGTAGTTATTTGCTCCAGGGTGAATTGAATGGACGGTAAAAAGAGTATGGAAGACTGTCAACAGGCTCCGGCTTGAAGGTCAGGATTTGCCTGCATCGCCGCCGGGGCTGAACATAGGCATGGGGAAAGGAGTGACCTTGCTATCTGTGTCGCTGATTTTAGTAATTTTTGCCGTGCCCTCTTTTTCCACTTCATCGATTCGGATGATAGAATGCAAGGGGATGTATGTGCGTTTGACGCTTTTGAACTCACTTTTCAGCTTGTCTTCGGATGGGTCAAGGACGACCGATGAACGTTCACCAAAGGTCAGGTCTGATACCTCTACAAAACCCAGCATACCGGATTGACCAACTTGGCGGGCATAGATCTCGTAAACATTGCCCTGATTTAGAAATGTTATTTTATAGATATGTTTTTTTGTCATATTTTTCCTAAGCATCGTAGAATAATCGTGACTCTATCACATCTGAAACATCTATTTCATTAGAAAATTCTTGACAATAATACCCGAGTAAAATAGTAAGTATTTATTCGGTCCATATCAAAGGAGGCGAGCTATGATTAAGCTAAGAACTCTATTTTTGTCTATTATACTGACAGTACCCTTGAGCGGCTGTTTTGATGACACGGTTGGAAAAGCATATAACGACTGTTTCAACCGTGCCGTAGCCCAGACTTGGAACACTGCCCTGCCACACACGGCCCCCCCTGTTAAATACTCCCTGTTTGCAAATAAAAGTCGGTATCTTGTCGGGGATTCGTTTATACTCACCGCTACCTATGAAAACCTTAGCAACACAATACAGATCGTTGATGTTTTTATGGGGGCTTCATTACCGAACATGACAACCCTTGCCTTTGTCAACTTTAATCAGCAGGTTCAATTCGGAACGATTGCAAATCCTGCTACATGGATTAACTATAATCAGCTTGTTTTGTTAGCAGGCCAAATCATTACCGGGTCTTTCTCAACGACGGTTCAGGCAAACTGGCCAAAGGGTGATTACTACGCAATAGGTGGCGTTGCAAGACCAGCAGCCTTTAATGATGGCCAGTGGAATCAGGGCGATGCTATCGAATTAGATTCTGATCAATTTCAG